>NZ_MDCR01000032.1 GCF_001723055.1 Streptomyces niveus | reverse complement strand
CGCCCTCTCCGCGGCGGAGAGCGGGTTCCCCGTCATCCCCCTGTCCCCCACCAAGCTCCCCGCCCTGCGCTCACCCCACCGGGACGAATCCGGCACGGGCGGCGTCCATCCGTGCCGGGGCGAATGCGGCCTCCCCGGACACGGCGTGCACGACGCCACGACCGATCCGGCGGGCGTACGGGCGCTGTTCGCCGCCGCGCCCTGGGCGACGGGCTACGGCATCGCCTGCGGACGGGCGCCGCATCATCTGATCGGCGTCGACCTGGACGTCACACCGACGGGACGGACGAGGACGGGAGAGTCGGCCTCGGCATCGGCCGGCGAGCCCACGCCGGACTCGGTGGCCGCCCTCCAGCAACTCGCCTTCCAGCACCTGTTCACGCTGCCGGAGACCGTGGTCGTGCTCACCCCGAGCGGCGGCCGGCACATCTGGCTGTCAGGCCCGGCCGGCGTCACGGTCCCCAACTCGGCGGGCCGCCTGGCGCCGGGCATCGACGTACGGGGCGCGGGCGGCTATCTCGTCGGACCGGGCTCCGTCACCGCCCGCGGCGCCTACCGCCTCGCCCCCGGCTCGGCGGGACTCACCCCCGCGCCGTGCCCACGCGCCCTGCTGCGCCTGCTCACGCCCCCCGAGCGCGGTCGCCACGCGGGGCCGGGCGGGCACCGGGGCGGGCGGCCGGCGCAGGGCCACGGCCTGGTGCAGTTCGTACTCGCCGCGCACGAGGGTCAGCGCAACACCCGGCTGTTCTGGGCGGCCTGCCGGGCGTACGAGCACGGCTTCGGCGACTCGCTGGCGGAGACGCTCGTCGACGCGGCCGTACGGACGGGCCTCACCGAGCACGAGGCGCGCGCGACGATCGCCTCGGCGTCACGCCTGACGGCGGGCCCGGCGGGTGCGGCGTAACGCCCCACAGAGGAAGGGGCGTCCACCGGTCGCTCGCCGGTGAACGCCCCTGCCTTCCGGTCACTGCCTGCCGCGTGTCGGCGGCTACTGCACGTCGATGCTCAACGTGGCCTTGTTGTTCGCCTTGTTGATGTCGTACACCGGGTCGATGTCGTAGTTCGACGTCGCCTTGACCACGCCGGACGTGTCGGTACGCCGCCCCTTGTCGATCTTGAGAACGATGGCGAACGCCTCGATCTCGCCGACCTCCAGCGTGTAGTCGTCCTCCTGGCAGACGTACTTCGGGTGCCCCGGCTCCGAAGGCCCCGTCGGCCCGTCGATCCCGAACGGCCTGCAGTTCTCCGGGACTTCGACGGCCTTCGTGCCCTTGGGGATGTTGACGAGGAGCGCCGGGTGGTCGTCGCTCTCGTTGTTCTGGATCCAGCCCGGTCCGTCGTTGCGGATCGAGGGCGTGACGATGACCTTGGCGCCCGGCTTCCCCGTGGCCTCGTCCCCCGTCGCGACGAGATCGGCCGAGCTGGCGGTGTCCAGCGCGAGCCGGCGGTTGGCCTGGTCGTAGCCCTCCCCCGGGTCTTCGCCGGTGCGGCTCGTGCCGTACTCGACGACCTCCATCAGCGCCTTCTTCAGCACCCTGAACTTCACCGGCACCGTGTAGCTCTCGCCGGGCGCGATGCCGACGTCCAGCTCGCACACGGCCTGCCTGATCTTGTCCCCGACCGTCGAATACGTACAGCCGTCGACGGGCGCGGTGAAGGCCAGCCCGCGGGTCAGTCGCAGCCGGAAGGTGACACCGTCGGTCGCGACGGTGCCGTTGTTGGTGAGGGTGACGGAGTCGTGGCGGACCTCGCCCGGCCTGAGCTGATTCCCCGACAGCTCAGACACGGTCAGATCCGGCGCGGCGGGCTCGCCGGACGCGTCCGCGTACGCGGCGGGCGCGAGGGCGAGCGGCAGGGTGGCGGCAACGGTGGCCGCGGCCACGGCTGTTGAGGTGAGGCGTGAGCGGTGCGAGAGGCGTGAGTGGTGCTTGTGGTGACGCACGGCGGGTCTCCTCGGACGTACTCGGAG
Source organism: Streptomyces niveus (assembly GCF_001723055.1). Classification (GTDB taxonomy): domain Bacteria; phylum Actinomycetota; class Actinomycetes; order Streptomycetales; family Streptomycetaceae; genus Streptomyces; species Streptomyces niveus. The sequence continues at coordinate 87,266 of NZ_MDCR01000032.1, read as the reverse complement.
GCAAAGAAGCGGGACGCGAGTCCCACTGGTCACCTGCTAGACACCGGGATTCCATGCCTGGTTGTACGGGGAGATGTGGAGGAACGATGACCGGCTGCCACCGTTCCTCGCACGGTGGAGCGTCAGCACATCTTGTAGTCGACGCGGGTCGAGTTGTACGAGCAGGTGTCCACCACGGCCCCGGTCGACTTCTTGAGCGTCGCCTTGTCCCGGTCGTTGTTCCAGACGTACGCGGCACGCCCCTGGTAGCGGTTGGCCGCGGTGTTCGTCCCCGAACCCGTGCGCACGGTCACCGTCTTGCCCCGCGCGAGGGAGTAGCTGCCGAACGTGTACTTGTGATTCGACGCGTCGACGACCGACCACCCCGTCAGGCTGACGGCCCTGGTGGTGGTGTTGCGGATCTGCACGTACTCGGCGTTGAGACTGGCGTTGGAGCGGCTGTCCGTGCCGGGGCTGTCGTAGTAGATCTTGTACAGATGGACCGAACCGACGGCCTGAGCCTGCGTCGGCAGCAGAACCGTTCCAGCGACCACGGCGGCCGTGGCGGCGACGGTCGAGAGCGTGCGGGAATAGCGCATGTACGTCCTCTTGATCGAGGCCGGGCACCCCCCAAAGGGCCCGGCAGGCGCCCAGAGTATGGGCAGTTGCCCGGCATTGACCCGCCTCCGGGGAAGAAGGACATACCGCCCGGTAGGGGCCATCGACTCCCGTACAGTGAGCGCATTTCGCTTCAAAGCGTTGCCGACCCCCGGCAGTCGTCGTCACCCCGACAGTGCCCGTCTCCCCCATGCCGCTTCCGGCCGCCACCACCGGACAATGTGGAGGTGACTCCCGCGAAGCCCCTTCCGCCCCAGGCCCAGGCCCAGCCGCGCCCGCGCAACCGCGCGGTGATGCGCCGCGCCGCGGTGATCGGTGCCCTGTGCGCACTGGTGTCCGCGTGGCTCCTGCTGGTCAACGTGCGCGGAGCGCTCGGCGAGGAACGCGCCTTCCGGTCGGCGGTCAGCTGCGACTCGGGCGACGACTGCCTGCGTACCGCGACGGCGCGGATCGACCGGACGGAGCGCGTGCAGGGCAAGAAGACGCCGTCGTACCTCCTGTACGTCACCGAGGCGGACGGTACGACCAGCAGCCCCCGCCTACGGGGAGACGCACCGGAGCCCCCGACGGCCTGGGCGGGCACGCCCGTCGAAGTCACCTACTGGCGGGGCCAGATCCGGTACGTCGACTTCGACACCACCCGCCGCCACACGACGGCGGACCCGCGCGGCGACTACAAACCCTTCGCCGCGTTCGGCCTGGCCATCGGCTCCTTCGGGACGGGCTTCCTGTGGGTCTGGTACTGGTGGGCCCGGCACTCCCACACATCACGCCGGGCGGCACCCTGGCAGCTCGGCGTCCCGCTCGTCGGCTCGCTCTTCCTCACCCTGCTCGCGGCGGGCGCCCCGCTCGCCACCGGCACCTTCACGGCGGCACTCCAGGTCCTCGGCCTGGGCGCGCTGGCGATCCTGGTGTTGTGCGTACCGGCGGCCCTGATCGTGAGCCGCCGTCAGCGCGGCGACGACACGATCACCATGGCGCCGCTCGCACTCACCAAGGAGGAGATAATCACGGGGCGGATCGTGGGTGAGGTCCCGTACGCGACCAAGGGCTTCCTGGTCGCCGGCCCCGCGTCCCTGGCAACCAGCCCGGACCACACGGGCGCCTCGTTCCGCCGCCCGGTCCCCAGGACCCTGACCCCCGTCCGGGTCCGCCCGCTGTACTGGACGGACCCGGACCACCTGAACTACGGCGCGAAGGCGCTGGTCCTGGAGTGCGAGGACGGGGGCGTGCCCGTACTGCTGGTCACGAGCAGGAAGGCCATGCCGTGGCTTCTGTCCGCCCTTCAGGCGAGGGGGAGTTGAGGGTTCCACCGAGCTGGTGGACGACCCGCGTCAGCCCCGCAGGGTGGGGATGTCGGGGCCGGAAGCCTCGGGACTTCCGAAGTCGGGGCCGGTGAAGCGCGGGCTGGTGAAGCGGGGGCTGTGGACCGCCGCCCCGTCGTCACCCGCGCCACCCGGCCCGTTGCCACCCGCGTCCGGCGGCGGGGACTGGTCGAGGTGCTGGAACAGCAGCGACCGTATGCCCTCGTGCAGTTGGCGCAGCCAGGCCGCGCGAGCCGCGTCGAGTTCCGCCGTAAGCCCCTGGTCCCGCCGGTCTTTCGGGGCTCCGCCCCGGTGCCGGGAGGCCGTGCGGTACAGACCGAGAACACCGACGACGGCGGCCGGCGCGCCGATGCCGAGACTGGTCCATCCCGCGTGGACGAGGTTGCCGGCCACGGCCGGTGCGCTGTCGGCGAGGCGGAGTCCGTAGCCCAGCAGCAGAAACAGGGCGGCGGCAGTGATCGCGAGGACAGGAGTGAGGACGGCCAGCACCGGCAACAGGCCGGCCCCGTGCACCTGCTGGCGTCCCGGACCGGACAGGGACGGCATGAGAGGCGCCTCGCCGCGGGCCCGCTGCCGCAGCGCGAGGTACGACCGGTACTCGCGCTCGGCGGTCGACGCCACGCGCGGGCCCTCCGCCAGTCCCAGCACCCGCAACTGGCTCGCACTGACCCCGGATCGCGCCAACCGCCGCTGAATCTCCGTCGACCCGATGACGTCGTCCAGAGCCGCCGTGTAGGCGGCTCTGTCCTCGTCCCGGAGCCGCATGGGTCTCTCCATGCTCGGACTCAGAGGTCGAACTCGTTCGGCGAGATGCCGACAGCGAAGCAGGCTTCGCGGACCACGGCGCGTTCCGAGTCGTCGAAGTCCCCGTCGGCGCCGCCGATGACGATGCCGATCTGGATGACGGCCCGGGCCTCGGTGGGCTTCTTGGCGACCTTGCCGATGGTCTGGAGAATGCCGACCTTCCCGAAGTCGAAGTCGGCGGTCAACTGCTGGCAGTAGTCGTCGAATCGGCGCTGCAGATCGGCGGCGGGGAAGTTCTGGAGTACGTCGTTGCCCACGATGAGGGCGGCGACGCGCTGACGCTCGGAGGCGTCGATGGAGCCGTCGGCCGCGGCGACGAGCGCGCACATGGCCATGCTCGCGTCGCGGAATCCGCCGCTCTTGAGGTCGTTCTTCTTCGCGTTGAGCTGCGTCTGCATCGTCGACGCGGATTCCTTGATGCGGTCCCACAGTGCCATGCGTGTGCTCCTGAGTACGTCGGGGGAAGAGCCAGGGAAGTTGCGGGTGATACGTCAGAGGTGCGCGGCGACGGCCGGCATCAGATCCTGGAACGTACGGCCGTCGGCGGGGGCACCGATCGCCGTCATCTGCCAACCGGCGCCGGAGCGCTGGACCTTGGCCATGATCTGCGCGGTGTGGCGCCCGCCGCCGGTCAGCGTGTAGCGCGCCAGCTCCTGCCCGGTGGTCTCGTCCACGAGGCGGCAGAAGGCGTTGTCGACCTCTTCGAAGGTCTGGCCGGTGAACGAGTTGACGGTGAAGACGATCTGGTCGACGTGTGCGGGGACGCGCTGCAGATCGACCACGATCGACTCGTCGTCGCCGCCCTGGCCCGCACCGCCCACCCGGTTGTCACCGGTGTGCCGCACGGATCCGTCGTCGCTGGTCAGGTGCTGGAAGAAGACGACGTCCTGGGCCTCCTTCCCGGCGAAGAGGACCGCCGAGGCGTCCAGGTCGATCTCGCGGGCGGTCATCCGGGCGAAGAAGCCCTTGCGGGGTGCGGACTTCCAGCCGAGTCCCATCCGTACGACGGTGAGTTCACCGCCGCCGGACTTGGTGAGGCTGATCTGCTGACCCTTGGAAAGATTGACGGTCATGATTCACTCCGCTCTCGGCAGGGGGACGTGGCCGGTCGATGACGTGCGGTGGAGGAGGACCGGGGCGTTTGTCAGAGGTTGACGCCGAAATCCATGACGATGCCGCTCAGGCCGGAGGCGTAACCCTGCCCGACCGCACGGAACTTCCACTCGCCGCCGTGCCGGTACAGCTCGCCGAAGACCATCGCGGTCTCGGTGGACGCGTCCTCGCTGAGGTCGTAGCGCGCGATCTCGGCGCCGCCGGCCTGGTTGACGACGCGGATGTACGCGTTGCGCACCTGGCCGAAGCTCTGGCCGCGGGCTTCGGCGTCGTGGATCGAGACGGGGAAGACGATCTTCGCGACCTCGGCGGGTACGGCGGCGAGGTCGACCTTCAGCGTCTCGTCGTCACCCTCGCCCTCGCCGGTGAGGTTGTCGCCGGTGTGCTCGACGGAGCCGTCCGGGCTCCGGAGGTTGTTGTAGAAGACGAAGTTCTCGTCGGAGAGCACCCTGCCCGCCTGGTTGCAGAGCAGCGCGCTCGCGTCCAGGTCGTGATCGGCCCCGGTGGTGGTCCGGACGTCCCATCCGAGGCCGACAAGGACCGCGGTCAGGCCGGGGGCCTCCTTGCTCAGCGAGACATTTCCGCCTTTTCCGAGGCTGACACCCATCGTGTTTCCCGCTCTCCACTCGTCGTGTTCGTCGTGCTCGTGTTCGTGCTGCTCGTCGTGTTTCGTGCTGCTCGTCGCGTACGTCGTGGGCATGGCGTTCAGCGCGTTCCGGACGGCGACCGTCCGGAGGGCTCCGTGCCGCTTCATGAAATCTACAACACTGTAGAGATGGGATGCTGCGGGATTCGCCACGATCGGCGAGAGTGGAGCGTCTCCCGGACCCGTCGGCACCACGCCACGCGGTCCGCGGGACGGCCGGATTCGGGAAGGGGATCACGTCGTGGCCGCAGAGCGGGACGATCACGGGCAGGCGCCGCGCGCCCGGAGGCGGGGGCAGGGTGAGCTCGAAGCGCTGGTGCTGTCGGCGCTGGGAGACGCCACCACACCGGTGCCTGTCGGCTGGGTTCAGCGGCGGCTCGGGGAGAACCTCTCGTACAGCACGATCATCACGATCCTGACCCGCCTGCACGAGAAGGGCGCCGTGACGCGCACCGGACCCGGGCGGCCGGTCCTGTGGCAGTCGGTCGCGGTGGACGAGGCCGATCTCACAGCGCTGAGCATGCGCCGGCTCCTCGACCGGCAGGACAACCGCGACGCTGTTCTGTCCAGCTTCGTATCGGCCCTGTCCAGCGACGACGAGGACCTGCTGAGGTCCCTGCTGAACGACGCCGGCCCCAGATCACCCGCCGCGCCGACCGCCGAACCGGACGAGTGACCCATGGGCGTCTTCGTCTTCCTGCCCCTGGTGCTTCCCCTGACCGCGCTGCCCATCGCGCGCCTGGCCGAGCGGCATCTGCACCCCCGGCGCGCCGCCCGCCTGCTGACGGCCGTCGCGGTGATCCTCGCGTCGTGCAGCACCCTGTGCCTGGGGCTGCTGGTGGTCGTCGGCACCGCGCAACTGCCCGGCAATCCGCTGCCCGACAGCTGGTCGGACCCGGAGGTACGGGAGGCCGTACCGCACGACCAGTTCGTGGGTAAGGCGGCCATCGTCGCTCTGCTGCTGGTGGCCGCGGCGTGCGCGTACGCCGCGGCACGGCAGCACCGCTTCCACGCCCTCGCGCACCGGACGCTCGACGCCTCCCCGGACCGGTCCGAGGTCGCGGTCCTGCGTGACACCTCCCCGTACGCCTACGCCCTGCCGGGCACGCCGAGCCGCATCGTGGTGTCGACCGGGATGCTGGCGTGCCTCGACCCGGCGGAGCGCGAGGCCCTGCTCGCGCACGAGCGCGCGCACCTCGCGGGCCGCCACCACCGCCTGCTGTTCGCGGTCCGGCTGGCGGGCTGCGCGAATCCGCTGCTGCGTCCGCTGATGTCCGCCGTCACCTACAGCACCGAACGCTGGGCGGACGAGGAGGCAGCCCGCGTCACGGGTGACCGGCGCACGACAGCCCGGGCCGTGGGCAAGGCGGCGCTGGTCTCCCGGCGCGCCTCGGCGCCGCCCCTGCCCGCGTTCGCCGCCGGGCCGGTCCCGCGCAGGGTGGCCGCGCTGCTGGGCCCCGTACCGCCGGACCGGCGCTGGCCGCCGGCGCTGACCCCGACCGGGGTCGCGGCCTATGTGGCCGCGGCGGGTACGGCGCTGTCCGCGCTGTCCGCGCTCAATGCCGCGTTCGCGCTGTTCCTCGCCCTGAAGGCGGCGACGCCGCTCTAGTTAGGCTGTGCCTCCAGCCCGACGGGGCGGACCGACGAAGAGCGCCTCTCTACAGCTATGTAGAGTTCCGCGTGGTGCGGTTCGGTCCGGCTGTCGGGCGAGCGAAACCGATGACCGGACGCGGAGGATCGACATGGGCGGGGAACGCAGGAAGCCACGGGGGCGCGGCGCGCGACGTAACGCCGCCGCCTCGGAGTCGTCCACACGACTGACCCGGCGCGGCAAGCTCCTCGTACGCGGCGGCGCGGTACTGGCCGTTCTGCTGGTGGCCGCCGGTGGCGCGGGGCTCTGGGCGTATCAGAGCCTGGACGGGAACATCCACTCCGCGGACATCGACGGCAAGCTCGGCACCGAGCGGCCCACCAACGCGAGCCCGGGGTCGAAGAACATCCTCGTGGTCGGCTCGGACTCGCGCGACGGCGACAACGGGGAGTACGGCAAGGGCCTGACGACCATGCAGTCGGACACCCTGATGGTCATGCACGTGGCGGCCAACCGGAAGTGGGCGACCGTGGTGTCCCTGCCCCGCGACTCCTGGGTCCGGATACCCGCCTGCGACCGCGGCGACGGCACCACGTCGAAGGCGCACCAGTTCAAGATCAACGAGGCGTTCGCGCTCGGCGGCACCAGCGGCGAGGTGGCCGGGGCCGCCGCCTGCGCCATCAAGACCGTCGAGGAGAACACCGGCCTGCGGATCGACCACTTCATGTCGGTCGACTTCCAGGGGTTCAAGGGCATGGTCAACGCCCTGGACGGCATAGAGGTCTGCCCCGAGACCGCGATCCACGACAAGAAGGCACACCTCGACATGGACGCGGGGTGCCAGACGGTCAAGGGCGAGAAGGCGCTCGGCTACGTCAGGACCCGCTACAGCGTGGGGGACGGTTCCGACATCGGCCGCATAGGCCGCCAGCAGGAGTTCATGGAGGCGCTCGCGGCCAAGGCGCAGACGAAGCTGACCAGCCCGGCGGCGCTGTACGGCTTCCTCGACTCGGCAACGGATTCGCTCACGACGGACAAGGAACTGGCCGGCATCAAACCCCTCACGGCGCTCGCCTCCGAACTCAAGGGAATCCCGGGCGACCGGCTGACCTTCCTGACCGTGCCCAACTACCCGCGCGAGGCCGACGTCCCCACCGACAAGGCGAACGTGGTCTGGCAGTACCCGCAGGCCGCCGACCTGTTCTCCTCGCTGGCGAAGGACCGGGAGGTGGACAAGAAGACGGTCGAGGCCGCCAAGGACGATCCGCTGTACGCGGTGGCGGTCCGGGTCCGCGTACTCAACGGGACGGGCAAGCCCGGTGAGGCGGCCGAGGTCGCGAACCTCCTGCGTACGGCCGGCTTCACCGTCACGGGAACGGGCAACGCGCCGGAGGACACCGACAAGACGTCCGTCACGTTCTCCGGCGACCTGGAGCAGGAGGCCCGTGCGCTGGCTTCCCGGCTGCCGGGGACGAAGGCGACACAGGACGCGGAGGCGGCTCCGGGTGAGGTGACGCTGACCGTCGGCGGCGAATTCGACGGCCTGCGCTGAGGCCGCGCGGGTACGTCAGCTCTGTGCCGCGGCGTCGTCGTCAGCCTGCCCGGCGCCCTCGGCCTCTGCGCCCGTGCCCGACCCCGCGCCTGCCTTCTCGCGCATCTTGCGCACCAGCTCCGCCTTCTGGTCGGCGGCGCTCTTGCGGTCGAGGTTGCGGTGCGGACCGTTGTTCTGCCGTTCGGCGCGGGACAGCCTCTTGCGCTGGCCGCCGCCCATGCCGACGGGGTTGTTGATGTTCTTGCTCACGGTCATGGGTTCTCCCGGTGGTGATGTGAAGTGATCTACGGATTCATCGGTGGGGGGGCGGGCGGCGGCGCCGGAGGGCGGGCGTCAGCGGGGGCCCATCACGCTCTCACTCGTGAATCGGCGTCGGGAAGAACATGACAAGGACGTTACCCGCTTCCGCGGGCCCGGCACACACCTGCCCTTTCCGGTGGGGCGGGGCTGAGGCCGTGGGGCAGGGCTGAGGCCGTGGGCCTGGAGCGATATCGGATCGCGTGACGTGGTGGCGGGCTGGCAGGCTGCCTCCATGGATCACGCGGAAGTACTGCTCATCGGAGGGCGCGCCGGTGTCGGCAAGACGACGGTGGCCTGGGAGGTTTCGGTACTGCTGCGAGCCGTGGCGGTCTCTCACGCAGTCGTCGAGGGTGACTTCATGGGGCAGGTGCATCCGGCCCCGGACGGGGATCCGCACCGCTCGGAGATCACCGAGAGCAATCTCACCGCCGTATGGGGAAACTTCGCGCAGCGCGGCTACCGCCGCCTGATCTACACGAACACCGTGAGTGTGCTGCCCGAGACGACGGGCATGTTCGAGCGCGCCATGGGGGCGGGCGTACGGATCGTACGGGTGCTGCTCACCGCGTCCGACGCCACCGCCGGCGAGCGGCTGGCGGGCCGGGAGCTCGGCTCGGAACTGGAGCATGAACTGAAGGCGAGCGCCCGCAAGGCACGGCTCCTGGACGAGCGGGTGGCCGCCGGCACGGTGCGGGTGGCGACGGACGGGCGGCCCGTCGTCGACATCGCGCGCGAGGTGGTGGCAGCTACGGGCTGGGGCGGTCAGCACCCACCGGCTTGACCTTCGAGTCGGGTCGAACGTCTACCGTCGGGGGCATGAGCACCTACCGGATCTCGCAACTGGCGGAGCGCGGCGGCGTTCCCGCCACGACGCTGCGTTTCTACGAGGACACGGGGCTGCTGCCGGCCGGGCGGACCCCGGCGGGGTACCGCGTGTACGGGGAGGACGCGGTCGAGCGACTCGGCTTCATCTCATCGGCGAAGCTGCTGGGTCTGACGCTGGAGGAGATCCGGGAGCTGCTGGAGGTCCGGGAGCAGGGGGTGTGCGCGGCGGTCCGTACGCGGATGGTGCCGCTGGTCGCGGAGCGGATCGCGGAAAGTGAGGGCCGGATCGCCGAGTTGTCGGCGTTCTGCGCCCATCTGGCGGCTGTGCAGGCCGACTTGTCGGGTCCGGCGCCGGAGGGCGGATGCGGCCCGGACTGCGGGTGCACCACCGCCCCGGCGGCTTCCGGTCCGGTCTCGGTGCCGCTGTCGCCCACCCGGACCGTACGGGCGCCCGGCGCCTGGAGGGACGCGCCGGTGGCGTGCACGCTGGGCGGCTCCGAACTGGCGGGCCGTACGCGGGAGTGGCGGCGGCTGGTGGAGCGGGCCGAGAGCCGTACGGACATCCCCGACGGCCTCCGCCTGTCCTTCCCCGCCACGCCGGACCTGGCCGGCCGGCTCGCGACCCTGGCGGCGGCCGAACAGGACTGCTGCTCCTTCTACGACTTCACCCTGCGTCTGAGCCCGACCACGCTGGAGCTGACGGTCCGCGCGCCCGAGGCCGCTGCGCCGCTGCTGGCCGAGCTGTTCGGGGTGACCGTATGAGCGCCCCCCGGCCGGTGACGAGAACGGACTCAACGAGCCCCGCACGGGGCTCGTTTCACAGCGAGGAGTACGCGGTGTCGCAGGAACCGTCAGGTCTGGTCGAGCGGATGGAGCACCACCAGATCGCGGTGTATCTCGGCGCGATGGCGGCAGGCGGCCTCGTGGGCTGGGCGGCGCCCTCGGCCGCGCCGGGTCTGGAGCACGCCATCAACCCGGTTCTCGGCGCCTTGCTGTTCGTCACCTTCCTCCAGGTCCCGGCCGCCGAACTGTTCCGCTCGCTGCGCGACGGCCGGTTCCTGTCCGCCGCCCTGGTGGTCAACTTCGTGGCGGTGCCGCTGGTGGTCGCGGCGATGTTCTTCCTGCTGCCCTCCGACCAGGCCGTACGGATCGGTGTACTGCTCGTTCTGCTCTGCCCGTGCATCGACTACGTGATCGTCTTCTCCGGCCTCGCCGGGGGCTCCAGCCGCCGCCTGCTGGCCGCCACCCCGCTGCTGCTGGTCGCACAGATGGTCCTGCTGCCCGGATACCTCTATCTGTTCATGGGCTCGGAACTGTCCGACATCGTCGAAGCCGGCCCGTTCGTGCGGGCGTTCGTCGTCCTGATCGTCATCCCGCTCGCCCTGGCCTGGACCGTCCAGGCATGGGCCGCCCGTAAGCCCGCCGGACAGAAGGTCTCCGACGCGGCGAGCACCACCATGGTCCCGCTGATGGCCGCCACGCTCCTCGTCGTGGTCGGCTCCCAGGTACCCAAGATCGGCGACAGCCTCGGTGACGTCGCGGCCGTGATCCCCTTCTACGCCGCGTTCCTGGTGATCATGGCGTTCGCCGGGCTGGCCGTGACCCGCCTCTTCCGCCTCGACGCACCAGCCGGCCGGGCCATCGTCTTCACGGGCGCCACCCGCAACTCCCTGGTCGTCCTGCCGCTCGCACTGGCCCTGCCGGAGAGCCTCGCCATCGCGGGCGCGGTCGTCGTCACCCAGACGCTGGTGGAAGTCGTCGGCATGGTCGCGTACGTCCGCCTCATCCCCCGCCTGGTCCCGACCGACAAAGCGACGGCAGACGCGGGCCGCTGACCGCTGGTCACTGGTTGCCGGTCACTGGTTGCCGGCCGCTGGTCGCTGGTCCGAAGCCTGCCGCGGCCACCGCGCCCCGTGGCTCTGCCGCCTCAAGCGGCAGCGTTGTCATGTCAGTTGCAGCAGGCGCACCCCGGAGCGCAGCCGCAGGCGTCCTCGGTTCGCGCCAGCGCGGTGTCGTCCGCTTTCAGGGTGGTCAGACCCGCCGGTACGCAGCAGTTGTCGCCGCGCCATGCCTCGCGGCCTTCCTTCACCGCCATCGCCGCGATGACGAGGGCGGCGATCGGATCGGCCCAGGACCAGCCGAGAGTGGCGTTGGCCACCAGGCCCACCAGCAGTACGGCCGACAGATAGGTGCACAGCAGCGTCTGCTTCGAGTCCGCGACCGCCGACGCCGACCCCAACTCCCGGCCGGCCCGCCTCTGCGCGGCGGACAGGAACGGCATGATCGCCAGCGACAGGGCCGCGAGAACGATGCCCGGGACCGACGACTCCGCCTCGCCGCCGCCGGCCAGCGCACGTACCGCGTCCACCGTCACGAAGGCCGCCAGTGCGAAGAACGACACCGCGATGATCCGCAGCGCCTTCCTCTCGCGCGCTTCGCGCACGGCGTGGTCGCGAGCCGAGAACTGCCAGGCCACCGCGGCAGCCGAGGAGACCTCGACGATCGAGTCGAGACCGAAGCCCACCAGCGCGGAGGACGATGCCATCGACCCCGCCGTAATGGCGACGACGGCCTCGATCACGTTGTAGGCGATCGTCGCGCCGACCAGCAGCCGTACGCGACGGGCCAGTGCCTCGCGGCGGGAGGGCGCCGGGCCGAGCGATATCTCGGCGGCCATCAGCAGCAGCCCTTCTCCTCGGCGTCCGCGCACGTGACGTCCTCCGCGACGGCCACCACGGCCGTACGCAGGTCGCCGAGCGCGTGCCCCAGGCGGGGGTCGGCGAGTTCGTACCGCGTACGGCGCCCCTCGGGCACCGCCACGACCAGCCCGCAGTCGCGCAGACACGCCAGATGGTTCGACAGGCGTGTGCGGGAGACGCCGATGGTGTCGGCCAGGTCGGACGGGTACGCGGGCGCCGCCCGCAGGGCGAGCAGCAACTGGCACCGGATCGGGTCGGCGAGCGCGCGGCCGAACCGTGCCAGCACCTCGATTTCGGACGCGAGATTCAGCACACCAGAGACGATACACGGAAGCCTGAATTCAGGAAAGCGTGGATTGTAGATCGCGAATCGTTCGCGGGCCCGTTCAGATCCCTACGGTGAAGCCCGCCGTCCAGGTCTGCATCTGGTTGATCAGGGAACTCCACACCCCGGTGACCATCAGCACTCCGGTGGCGATCATCATCCCGCCCCCGATCCGCATGACCCACTGGTAGTGGGTCTTGACCCAGGCGAAGACGCCCAGTGCCTTTCGAAAGGCGAGACCGGCGACGAGGAAGGGCACGCCCAGGCCCAGGCAGTAGGCGACGGTCAGCAGTGCGCCGCGTCCTGCGCTGGCCTCGGTGAACGCGAGTGCCTGCACAGCCGCGAGCGTCGGCCCGATGCACGGTGTCCAGCCCAGGCCGAACAGCACACCGAGCATGGGGGCGCCGGCCAGTCCGGCGGCCGGGCGCCGGTGGAACCGCCACTCCCGGCTCACGCCGGGGAGTACGCCCATGAAGGACAGCCCCATCAGGATGGTGAGCCCGCCGAGGACACGGATCAGCAGGTCCTGGTGTTCCAGCAGGGCGTTGCCGGCGTAGCCGAACGCGGCCCCGAACGAGACGAACACGGCGGTGAACCCGGCGAGGAACAGCAGGGAGCCCGCCAGTATCCGGCCCCGGCGTACGTCGGCGAGATCCGCGCCGCTCATGCCGGTGACGTAGGAGAGGTAGCCGGGGACCAGGGGCAGCACGCAGGGGGAGAAGAACGACACCAGCCCGGCGAGTGCCGCGACGGGAATGGCCAGCAGGATCGATCCGGTCAGGATGGTGGTGTCGAATCCGGCGGCCAGCGGCACGGTTCAGGTCTCCTTCACCACGAAGCGGATCATCGCCCAACAAACTAACGGATGTTGATATGCCTCCGACCGCGGGCCTCACGGCCACGGCTCCTCGCGGTCACGGCCCCTCGCAGTCGGGCGAGGGGCGACGGGTACGCTGCGAAGAAGTGGGCCATGTCTACGTGCCCGCGACGGCGACCAGACTCCTCGAAAGCGCAGACGTCATGTCATCAACCAGCCCGCGGCGCGCGGCCTTCGCGGTCGGTGGGACGCTGCGTGGACTGGCCGCCGGCGCGCTCGCGGTGCTGGGCGTTCTGCTGCCGCTGGTGTGTCACGCGCTTTCGCAGGGCCACGCGCCCGGCTGGATGCTGCTCGCCACGACGGCGTGTGTGGGCGTGCCCGCAGCCGTCTGTCTGAGCGGGTCCCGGCTGTCCGACAGCCAGGTGCTCGCCGCTCTGGCGGCGGCCCAACTGGCCTACCACGTCGCGTACTCCCTGCCGGGGGCCTGCGCGGCGGTCACCGACCCCGCCGGTCTCGGAGGCCTTGGCGGTCTTGGCGGTCTTGGCGGTTTCTTCGAGGGCGTGCCCGCCGAGGGACCGCCACCGGAAGTCCTCGTGGGCGGACAACTGGTCGCTCTGATGATCGCCGCGCGACTGCTCGGCGTCACCGAACGACTCGTCTGGCACAGCAAACCGGCACTCGCGGCTCTGCGGCTGCTCCTTCGGTTCGTCTGGCCGTTCCGGCGTCCGGCACACGACCCGCGTCCGGATACGCGTGCGCGCGAGGGCTCGGGGCCGCCCGCATCCGCCGTGATGGCACGGCTGTACGCGGGCCGGGCGCCGCCGCGCCGTCGGCCCGGGTCTCCCGTACCGGGCCTGTACTCGCTGACCGGGCCGATGCCCGCCGGCGGTCCCCGCATGCCCTGACGGGCACAGCCACGGGGGCGGCCGGGCATCGGCGCTTCCGTCCCGGCCGAGCCGGGGACCTTCAGAGAGCACCCCCTCATGCACGCTGTGACCCGGCGTGCCGCCCGCGTGGCGGCACGCTGTCTCGTCGTACCTCTGGCCGTGGCACCGCTGTTGTTCACCGCCCAGCCCGCGTTCGCCCATACCGACCTGGTCACCGGCAGCCCCGCCGAGGCCGCTTCCGAGAGCCGGCCACCGCAGACCATCAAGCTGACGTTCAGCGACGAGATGACCTCGCGGTACGCCAAGGTCGCCCTCACGGCACCGGACGGTGAGCCGGGCGCCGCCGGTGCGCCGCAGGTCACGGGCAGGACCGTGACGCTCCCGGTGAAGCCGGGCCTCCCGGCGGGCAGTTACACGGTGGGATACCGGGTCGTCTCCGCCGACGGACACCCCGTGACCGGTTCGTACCGGTTCACCGTCGAGGAAGCGGCGTCCGCGCCCGCCCCGACGCCAACGCGAACGCCAACGCCAACGCCCACCCCGGCCCGTACGGCCGACGCATCGCGTACGGACGACGCCTCCTCCACGCCCGACCCCCCACTGCCGGTCGTCGCCATCACCGGCGGTCTGTTCCTCCTTGCCGCCGCCGGTGTCTCTGTCGCGGTGACTCGACGGAGGCGTGCCCGCCATGGCAGTTGACGCCGGACGTACACCGCACTCCGCCCCCGTCCTCCTCCTCGGGGCCGCCGTCTCCACGGCCGTCGCCGTAACGCTCCTGGTGCTGTGGCCAGGAGGGACCTCGACGGAGCAAATCCCCGGAATCCAGGGCCCGGACGCGCTGACCACCTGGGCGCTGCCTGTAGCCCGTACGGTCGCGAACGCCGCCGCTGTCGCCGTCATCGGCGCCCTGCTGCTCGTGACCGTCCTCCTCCCGGGAGGCCGACGGCTCGACGGTACGAAGCTGCGCTACATGACGTGGGCGGCGGTCGCGGGAGCGGCGTGGGCAGCCGCGTCGGCGGCCCTGCTGGTGTTCACCCTGTCCGACCTCTTCGCCCGGCCCGTCGGGCAGGTCCTCGCCCCCGATGTCCTGGCGGACTTCGTCCTCTCCGATGCCCAGGGGCGTTCGTACGCGCTGATGACGGGCGCCGGAGCGATCCTGGCCACGGTGTGCCCGGGCATCGGTACGGTGCGCTGGGCCCGAGCCGCGCTCCTGCTCGCCGTCGCCGGACTCCTGCCGCCGGCCTTCACCGGCCACTCCGCCGGAGCGGGGAACCACGACGCGGCGGTCACCAGCCTCGCGCTGCATCTGGTCGGCGTCGCGGTCTGGGTCGGTGGGCTGGCCCTGCTGCTGGTCGCCGCCGTGAGACGTGACGCCGGTCTGGACACGGCCGTTCGGCGCTTCAGCGCTCTCGCCTTCTGGGCGTTCGTGGCGGTCGCCGCCAGCGGCGTGATCAACGCGGTCGTCCGACTGCCGTCCGCCGCCGACGTGTTCAGCAGCCGTTACGGCGTGCTGGTGCTGCTCAAGACGGTGGCGCTGCTGGTCCTGGGCGCTCTGGGCCGCCGGCATCGAAAACGCGTCCTGCCGACGATGGGCGACGGATCGCGACGTGCCTTCGTCAAGCTCGCCGCAGGTGAACTGCTGCTGATGGCGGCCGCGATGGGACTCGCGACGGCACTGTCCCGTACGCCGCCACCGGGCGCCCAAACCTCGTCGCTGTCGCCGGCCGAGGAACTGCTGGGCTTCCCGATGCCTCCGCCACTCGGCGATTTCCCGTGGACCCCGCTGTTCACCCAGTGGCACTTCGACCCGCTGTTCGCCTTCGGTACGGCAGCAGCCGCCCTCGCCTACCTCACCGGCGTACGCAAACTCCGTGCCCGGGGCGACAGTTGGCTGCTGGGGCGCACGATCGCCTGGCTGGCCGGGCTCGCGGTGACCGTACTGGCCACGATGAGCGGGCTCGCGGTCTACGGCAAGGTGATGTTCAGCGTGCACATGGGCCAGCACATGATCCTCGCGATGACCGTCCCCATCCTCCTGGTCCTCGGCGCACCGGCGACCCTCGCCCTGCGTACGCTGCCCACCGCCGGGAAGGGCGGCACGGCGGGACCGCGCGAGCTGCTCCTCGCTCTGCTGCGGAGCCGCTACGTGAAGGTGGTCTCCCATCCGGTGGTGGCGAGCGTCCTGTTCATCGCCAGCGCGTTCGCGGTCTACTACACCTCGCTCTTCGAGAGCCTGATGCGCGGTCACCTCGGACACACGGTGATGCTGGTGCACTTCCTCGCCGTGGGACTGCTGTTCTTCTGGGTGATCATCGGGGTGGACCCCGGACCGCGCCGACTGCCCTACCTGGGACGGCTGTTCGTACTGATCCTGACCATGCCGTTCCACTCCTGGTTCAGCATCTCGGTCATGAGCTCGACGGACATCATCGGCGAGGGCTGGTGGGCGGACGTGGGCCGCACGTGGGGTGCGTCCCTCGCGGACGACCAGTACAACGGGGGCGCCATCGCCTGGGCGACGGGCGACATCCCCGTACTGATCACCACCATCATTCTCGCGGCCCAGTGGGTCCGCTCGGACGCGCGCGAGGCGCGGCGGGTCGACCGCCGGATCGAGCGCGGCGACGTCAACGACCCGCTGGCTGCGTACAACGCGTATCTCGCGAGCCTGCACGCACGGGACCGGAAGACGTCCCGAGAACTGAGGACTGAGGACTCATGAAGAAGCATTTCCTTGTCGCGGCAGCGCTCCTGGCCGTGCTGACTGTCGGCCTCGGTGTCGCGCTCGCGCTCTCCGCGGACCGTTCGCCCTCCGGCGCCGTCAGCGCGGAGCCCGCCGCCGATGCCAAACCCGTCCGTGCGTCGAGCCATCGGCTGACCGATCCCGAACGCAGCGAACTGACCGTGGTGGAGTTCCTCGACTTCGAATGCGAGGGCTGCGGGGCCATGTACCCCGTCGTCGAGCGGCTGCGCGAGGAGTACGCGGACCGCGTCACGTTCGTGGCCCGCTACTTCCCGATGCCCGGCCACCGCAACAGCCAGACCGCGGCGCTGGCCGTCGAAGCAGCGGCGCAGCAGGGGAAGTTCGAGCTGATGTACAGCAAGCTGTTCGACACCCAGAAGGAGTGGGGCGAGGCGCAGGAGTCGAAAGCGGCGACGTTCCGGGGTTACGCGGAGGAACTCGGCCTCGACATGGCGAAGTTCGACGCGGCCGTCGACGACCCCCGGACCGAGGAGCGGGTCAGCACCGATCAGCGCGACGGTCTGGGACTCGGCGTCCAAGGCACTCCGACGTTCGTCGTGGACGGTGCCAAGATCCCGGCACCGGGCTCGTACGAGGAGTTCAGGGATCTCATCGAGAGCCGGCTCGCCCGGTGAACGCGCGGAGAGAGCCCTTCCTGATGGGCCAGTTCAGGGACCACGCCCGCAGCTACAGCGCCCGCGCCGCCGCGTACAGCGTCGACCTCGACCACCTCGCGGAGGGGCACACCCCACCCGTCATGATCATTACCTGCTCCGACGCCCGCCTCGTACCCGCCCTGATCACCGGCAGCCGGCCCGGTGACCTCCTCGAACTGCGGACCCACGGCGGCACGGTCCCCCGCTTCGATCCCGAGGACCCTTCGGGCGAGGCGTCGACGATCGAGTTCGCCGTGGAGGGCCTGCGGATCGCCGACATCATCGTCTGCGGGCACTCCCACTGCGAAGCGGTGAACTCCGCGATCACCGAGAGAGGGGAATCGCCGCCCCGCCGTACGACCGGCGACATCACGGCCGCCGGGCACTGGCACGTCGTCCAGCAGCTCGATGTCCTCAGCGACTATCCCTGCGTCGCGCCCCGCCTGATCGACGGCACGCTGCGCCTGCACGCGTGGTTCCACGAGGTCGACACCGGCGCCACACTCCAGCACCGGCCGGGCGCGAACGCCTTTCTCCCGCTGTGACAATCCACTTCGCGACGCACAGCACGCCGCCGGGCTGGGCCATGTGCCTGGTCCCGCGACCGTACGACGCCCATGGCGTGACCGCCTGGCGGCACACCGCCGATGCCCGCGCGTCGGGCACGCGACATGAACAGTGACATCCATCCAGCGGCAACAAGGGACACGCCATGGGCTCCACCAAGAAGACTTCCGCAGCGGCCGAACGCCGGGCCGAGATCGAAGAGCTACGCCGCCAGGAGCGAGCGCGCGAGCGCCGCAACAAGACCATCACCGTCGCCGTCTGCGCGGTGATCTTCACCGCTCTCGCGGGAGGGACCGGCTACCTCCTGGTCACCATCAAGGGCGAGGAGGAATCGGCGCGCAGCACCCCGATCAAGGGCGAGAAGACCTGGGAGGATCTGTCACGCAACCACGTCCCACAGACGGTCAGTTACCCGATGACCCCCGCCGCCGGCGGGGACCACGCCCAGGCGTGGATGAACTGCGACGGGGACGTCTACGCCAAGGAAGTCCCCCAGGAGAACGCCGTCCACGCCCTGGAACACGGCGCGGTCTGGGTCACGTACAACACCAAGGCCCCGGCCGCCGACATCAAGACGCTGGAGGAGACGGTGTCGAAGACGCCCTACTCCTTGCTCAGCCCCCACCCGAAGCAGAAGTCCCCGATCACGGTGACGGCCTGGGGCAGACAACTGGAACTGAACACGGCGTCCGACCCCAGACTCACCACGTTCCTCACCAAGTACGTCCAGGGCCCCCAAACCCCAGAACCGGGCGCGGCCTGCACGAACGGCCTGCCAACCTAGCCCCGCAGCCCCGGACGCACTGGAGCCAGGAAGGGGCACCTCCGACTGGGAGGCGCCCCTTCTGCCCTGCTGCGGTGGGTGTGGGATTTGAACCCACGGTGACATCGCTGCCACGACGGTTTTCAAGACCGTTCCCTTAGGCCGCTCGGGCAACCCACCCACGCCCCGCCCGACCAGCGGCGGAGCGGGTACAGCCTACCGGCTGCGACCGGTCCCCCGTGGCGTTGGTCCGTCCCTGGTCCGTGGGCTCCGGAAACGGTCCGTGTGGCCGAGGCCCGTCCAGGGTGTCACGCACCTACGCCGAGCCGCCATCCAGTAGAGCAGGGCCCCGTCAGCCGCTCGACTGGTTACCCTCGCGGCGGGCGGCCGGCAGCAAGAGATCCCGCTCGGGATGCTTCTCACCCATCACGCTGCCGAGCACACCGAGATCGGTACGAGCGGCTTCGTGGAAGTTGTTGATGGCACCGAAGGCCTTGCGGTGAAGCTCCCGCCACTCCTCAAGAGTCCCGGAGGTCTGCCCAGTCGCCTGCCAGTCGATGGCCCGTACAGCAGCACTCAGGTCGTGAGCGGCCTCTACGACGTCATCACCGCCAAGCAACAAGATCTGCTCGAACGACCGCCCTCGCTGCCACTCGGCCTCGGCCATCTCGGCGACCATCTCCGCGTCGGGCCGCTCGCTCCGCCTGATGCCTTCCCTGTGCTCGTACAGGTGCACGGCGAGAAAGATGCCGGCCCGTACCCGGTCCACGTATCCGGCGTACGCGTCGAGCTTCCGGTCGTCCCACCGCGTCAACAGCTCCCGCCGATGTCGGCTGCGCTCCATCACGTAGTTGGTCAGATGCGTCGTCAACGCACCGAGCAACACCGCGGCCACCGTGACAAGTTGCTCACCGGTCCCCAACCCATCCCCCAGAGACGGAAGTCATCTACATCTCTAGAGGATCTTAGAAGCACGTCACTCGACCGGACAGGCGAAGTGTCCTTTGACATCGAAGTTAGTCGTGTGCAGCCCTCTGCCTGGGCCGACTAGGTTGGATGTCGATTCTGCTCGTGCTGACGCTGTCCGGGTGACTGTGACGTAGTTCAACGGCCCCACCATGCCGCCCAGACCTCGCAGCATTAGGATTAATCGACCGATTACGCCTCCTAGCGCTATGGGGATGTGGTCACCAACCTGCGGGAAGGGTGACCGTCGTAGCACGGGGAGTGCCGGCGGCGGCAAGAAGCCCCTGGGGGGCCGGACCCATCGCCCCATCGAAGTCCACGGTGCTGCCGGAGAACGTGGCGCCGAGGAAGCCCACCGTGCCGCCGGAGAACGTGGCGCCGTGGAAGTGCACCTCGCCGCTGGAGAACTTGGCGAGGCTGAAGTGCACCGTGCCGCCGGAGAACGTGGCGCCGTGGAAGTGCACCATGCCGCCGGAGAACACGGCGCTGCGGAAGCTCACCGTGCCGCCGGAGAACACGGCGCCGAGGAAGCCCACGGTGCCGCCGGAGAACTTGGCACGGTGGAAGTCCACCTCGCCGCCGGAGAACACGGCGCTGCGGAAGCTCACCGTGCCGCCGGAGAACACGGCGCCGAGGAAGCCCACGGTGCCGCCGGAGAACTTGGCAAGGCCGAAGTGCACCGTGCCGCCGGAGAACGTGGCGCCGTGGAAGTCCACCTTGCCGCCGGAGAACACGGCGCTGCGGAAGTCCACCTTGCCGCCGGAGAACGCGGCGTTGCTGAAGTCCATGTTGCCGTCGATGTTGACGCCGGTGAGGTCGAGGTCGCAGCCCTGCCAGGAGCGGTGGGTTCCCTTGGGACGTCGGTAGTGGTCGCCGATGAGACGCAGGATGGTGTGCCGGACCTTGCGTAAGGCGAGGTAGCGGTGGTGTTCCTCTTGGTGGGCCGGGTCATTGCCTGGGTCGGGGGTGAAGGGGAGTTGGAGGTAGGCGCACAGGACGTCGATGCATGTCTGGCGCAGGCTCTGGTCGGGGGCGTCGTCGGCGAGGCCGGCCAGGGCGTGGACGCCGCCGAGCCGGACGGCGGGTGAGTCGGAGCCGAGTTTGTCGACGGCTTGGGAGAAGCGTTCAGTGTGGAGCCGGGTGGCTTCGCGGTGGGCGCCGGCCTCGTCGACGCGCTGGCGGCGGTAGGCGACGACCAGGGCGACGAGCGCGCCAGCCCCGGCGACCACTCCGAAGGAGAGCTTCACCAGGTCGAAGAGCGTCTTGGCATCGAGCTTGCCGGTGGTGTCGATCTCCTTGAAGTCGAGCAGCACCACCAGGCCGTAGAAGACACCGCCCGCGACCAGGACCGCAGTGGCGAAGGAGAGGGTCAGCGCCCGGCCAACCTTCCATAACCGCAAATCCCGATCATTCGGCGCGGACCTCGACCTTCGATTGGCTGTCATGACGATGAAGACAAGACGCGGAAGTCAGTGGTTGCAACCAGTTCGCTGAGTACGGAGTTCGGCCTGCATGCGGGCTTCGGCGTGGACCAGAAGACTGCCGCGCGGCTTCGGCCTCCAGGGCTGTCCCCTGCGGGCGCAAGGAGCCGTTTCTCGAGCATGGCAGTTGAACCGGGGGCCCCTCCTCGCGAGCCGCGGGGAGCCAAGGGTAGTCACGTGACTACCCGCGTCACTCCAGGACCATCGCCGCACATGCGGGGGATGGTCCCCGCAGCCTGACCTGGGACGTAGCTCCTCAGCAGTCTGCCAGGCTCGCAGTCGGGCCCGCGCGTCGCTGTCGCCAAATATGGTTCGCCTAGGGCTCGGCGGAGGGGCAATCGATGAACAGAGGTGGGGTAGACAACATGCTGGTCAGTCTGGGCCGTGGGTACCTCCGTCACGCCCCGTCCCGGCTGGGTATGAAGTCGATCGCTGCGGCATACCTGAACCCTCGTCTCCGGGACAGCGCTCGGCAAAGGATCGTGCATTCGCGCTTCAGGGCGCGATTCGTCGTAGACACTCAGGACCTGATCCAGCGCTATATCTACATGTTCGGTGTGTGGGAACCGCACATGACGCGGTGGCTCCAAGCCCGCCTGCTGCCCGGCGACACGTTCATCGACGTGGGGGCGAACATCGGGTACTACACCGTGCTCGCCTCCGGCCTCGTCGGTGGAGCCGGGCGGGTGGCGGCCGTCGAGGCCTCTCCCGACTTCCATCAGCTGCTCTTGAAGCAGGTGCGACTCAACCGGCGCGACAACGTTCGTGCGGTCAATGCAGCCGTCTCCGACGAGCGGAAGAAGCTGACCTTCGTGCTAGCCAGCTCGGCCAACATGGGCGCTAACAGCGTCGTACCGTACGACGGGCCGGCGGAGTCCTCATTCGAGGTTGAGGCGTTTCCGCTGGGCGAGCTGCTTGCTCCCGAGGAGATCAGCACCGCACGAGTGATCAAGATCGACGTCGAAGGCGCTGAAGGATCAGTGGTGCGCGGCATGATCCCCTTGCTCGACAAGCTGCGGCCCGACTGCGAGATCACCGTTGAGGTGACTCCCGACCGCATGGCCCAGCTCGGCGACTCCGCCGAGGAGTTGATGCAGACCATGCAAGAGCACGGGTTCCACGCCTATCGGCTCTCCAACGAATACGCCCCTGAGAGCTACGTGGCGGCCCTACGCGGGAGGCGAGCGGTGCCCGTTCGGTGGCGGGGACCGGTTGTCGAAGAGAGTGATCTGATCTTCTCGCACGTCGACGCCGAAACCCTGCCCTGATACGAAACCGGCCCGGCTCCCCTGTATCGAGGAAGCCGGGCCGTGCCCGTCGGTAAGGGCACTACGACCAGCGGATGGGGTCCTGATTCCCGCCGACGCACACCGGGCAGGGCACCCGGTACGTACGACGGCAAGTGTGGCAGCCTCGGAAGCCGCAGCAGTCCGGGCACCAGATGACCCCGCGACCCGCGCAGCATCCGCAGTACGTCACGGCCCTCGCACCCGTCTTCGACGTCATGTGGTCGGACTCATCCGAAGGCTTCCGCTGGCAGGCGCGGGTCGTCCCCCTCGCCGCCTTCATCGTCTTCGTGCGGCACAGACAACCGCGCGCCCCTGCTCTCTGCCACCCTCAGCACGTCGCCCAGGACTTCGGTCACCCGCGCAAGAGCGAACCGGAGTTCACGAGCGCCTACCTGCGGATCGGCCAGTACCGCCTTGGCGCCGCCCAGCACTTCGGCGCCCATACTCGTCTGCACCGCCTCCACGTCGTCCGCGAGCCGGGAGAGAACTCCCTCACCGCCGTCGGAGCTTAGGAAGCACGGCTTTCCCTCAGGTGTCGTCCACGGCAGCAGGCGCAGAGCATTCGTGTGGGCAGTCATCCGGACGTCTCCATTTCTTCAGTCGCGGGAGCTGCGGATCGGGTGGTGAAGAGAACTTCGATGCGGTCGCCGGGCATCACGAGGAACGCGCCCTCAACGACACGGTCACTGGCATCGGTTGAGGTGCGCTCCACCGCGAGGACCGGTGTCCTGGTGCTGATGTTGAGCGTGTGAGCCTCCTCCGCCGTCGGGAATCGGGCAGTGACTCGCTCGGTGGTCGTCACCACCTCCACCCCGTCCGCCGACAGCAGTTCGCGCACGCTGTCGCCCCAGGGAGATCCGTCCGCCTCGGGCACGCCGAGGCTCGCCACGGCGTGCGGCACGTAGATACGGGTCAGGCTCCGCGGCGACGCGCACTGACGACTGACGAAGACGAACTCCGTCAACGGGCTGCCGACCCGCACGTCCAGGAATGAGGCGAGACGCCCGTCAGCCTCAACCATCGTGATGTCGAGACTGACATCGCTGACGTTGTCCGTCCCCAGGTTGAGCGCCGCCTGGTCATCAGCCAGACGCCTGTCACTCGCGTACGCGATCCGCTGCCCCTGCCGACGGACGAAGTTGCCGATGCCGTGCCGCTTCTCGATCAGGCCCTCGCTCTGGAGAAGTTCGAGTGACATGCGCAGAGTTGGCGTACTGACGCGGTAGCGGGCGGCCAGTTCCGCCTCTGCGGGCATCCGCTCGCCCAGCGGCCAGGTGCCGGCCGTGATCAGGCGCCGGAGGTCGTCCGCGATCTGCTCATACCGGTTAGCCATGTGCTTCCCCCTCGCTGGAGTTGTCGGAGGCTCCGTCGCGGGTCTGATGGCACGGGCACTCACACGTCTCGTAGACGAGCGGCGGAGCGACCGGCGGCCCCATGGGCACCGATTCATCGCACCCGGCGTGCGCGCCCATACGGCAGGTGAGCGAGTTGTACGGTGCCGCGGCTGGACCCGGTGATGGGTGGTGATTCGGCGGCATCAGTTCGCCTCCGGTGCGTCGAAGTACGGGCGAATCAGCAGCGTGCGAGGTCGCGAGGCGCACCATTCCCGCACGCGTTCTTCGTGGGCCAGCAAGTACGGCCGAACAAGGGCGTGGTCCTCGGCGCGCAGCGGTGCCGCGTGTTTCGGGTACCACAGAGGGCGCCCCACCAGCAGCGCTGGAGTTGACGCGAAGGCTTCGGACGCACGCGCCCCGGACCTGCGGCGGTGCCGACCTATCGATGGAGCGAGGAGAGGAGGCAGTAACTGCCGTCGGGTCCATGCGGCAGCACGGCGCATATGGTCGAACACGCTGATCAGCTCCCTAAAGCTGAAGGCCATGCCCCCGGACGGCGTCGACCGTCGCGGGGGCTTCATTGCCGAAAGCGGCCCACACCCGGCGACCGTTCGCGCTGGTGACGAGCCCGAAGCAATCGGCCTCTTCCAGCGCTGCCAGCACCTCGCGCCACGTCTCGACGTCGACCACGCCCGGTAACTCCGTCTCGATGTACGTGAGGTCGGCGTGATCCGTCGCATGCGGCGCGAGCCCGGCGGCGGAGAGACGCGCAGCCACGCGGCCAGCACGAATTGCAGGTGCGGACACAAGTCCTCCGTCGCCACACAGTCACTATAGGTGAAGTTGGTTAACTAGATTAGAGCTAGTGGACTAGATTTTCCATATGCGAGAGCAACCGCCCTACCTCCGGATCGCCGACGTGATCAGGCAGCGCATCGCTGACCAGGAGTGGACTCCCGGAGACCGGCTTCCGTCGCGCGCTCAACTCGCGCAGGAATGCGGCGTTGGCGAGAACGTCATCCGCCGCGCGCAAGAGCTGCTGATCTCGCTCGGCGTCCTGGAAGGGCGTGCGGGATCAGGCACATACGTCGCCGCTCCGCGCGAGCGGCTGCGCATGGTGCGCTCGCAGTACCGGGAGCAGCTCGGTGGCTCGCCATTCCGCGCCGACATGGCTTCGCTCGGTAAGCGGGGGACGTGGGAGAGCCGTACGGAAGCGAAGGTTCCCGCACCTGCGGGCATCGCCGAACGTCTCGGTATCGCCGAGGGCGATCTCTGCGTACGTACGGCGTACGAGTTCCTTGTCGACGGCAAGCCGGCCCAGACGTCGACGAGTTGGGAGCCGTACGAGATCACGTCGGGCACCCTTGTCGTACTGCCGGAGGGCGGACCGCACGCGGGCAAGGGCGTGGTCGACCGCATGGCGGAGATCGGCATCACGGTCAGCCACGTGGTGGAACAGCCGGAGCCCGGCCAGGCGGACGCCGAGGAGGCGACACTCCTCGGCATTCAGCGCGGCGCGCTCGTCACGCGCATCCGCCGGACGTACTACAGCGACGAATCCCGCCCGGTCGAGACGGCCGACATCGTCATCCCGGCCGCCATCTGCGAAATCGTCTACGAGGTACCGATCCAGAACTGATTGGACTCTGATCAAGCCTGATGGCAGCTGGATAAGCCAACGCGCCTGCAGAGCGTCGCGACAGGGCAAACCTTGCCGCGGACCGCTAGACGTCGATAGCCGTACGGGCTTGCTCCACGAACCGCTTACGCTTGGTCAAGGCGTGATTCAAGAATCGCCGCACACGCTGTGCATCTAGCTGGCTAATCGGGTTACCTGACTCTCGCCCGATGGTTCGAGCACGCATGGCCGCAATGCACGCAGACAGTGAGCGAGTGAGTTCCTCTGCCGTACGAGCGAGCTTCTCTGGACCTTCGATCTCCACGGTAGCTTGAGCCGCCGCTAGGTCTTCCTGAAGCGTGGCCTTGACCCTGTCAATTTCGTCACGAACCAGTTCGAAGTGCACTTCCGGACTGATCAACTCAGCCTCGATGCCAGCCAGAAGTCTGTGCACCTCGTCCGCCTTGGCGATAAATGCCGTATAAGCATCGCGTCGCAACTGCCGACGCCAGTGCGTGTGTTCCGACCTGACCTGTCGCTGTGCCGAGAAGCCAGCCACCGCTGCTGCCAGAGTCGAGCCGACCACGCCCACGGCAGCCCCGAAGACTGCGGCAATTCCAGGATCCATGTATTGATCCTGACGGTTACAGACTCGTGCCCGCCGGGGGTTCTGAAATTCGACGAACTCAGCCGGTGACCGGGTACCTCCACCGCAGATACGACAGCGCCCGCGCCCTCGCCTCCACGATTGCCATCCGTGCGTCCCGCTCCGCCGGGTCGGTATGGGCGGCCTGGCCCGTCGCCTGGCCCGGCCACTTGCGGTACAGGAGACCGACCTCGCTCGTGAACCAACCGCGGCTGACGGAGTCCAGCGCGAGCAGCAGCCCCGTGTCCTCCGAGGCCGGCAGCGCCATCCAGCCGCCCAGCGCGAGCACCAGGTCGCGGCGGGCGAAGAGTGTCGCCGGGTGGACCGGGGCGCGGAAGTCGTGCGTCGACCAGTAGTCGAGTACGGCGCCGCGCTCCAACGGGCCGTTGTCCGGGTCGCCGTCGAAGCCGACCGTGGAGCCGTCCGGCATCAGGTCCAGGACGCGGGACGTCGCCCATCCGAGCGTGGCGTCGCCTTCGAGTGCGGCCAGGTCGCGGGCCAGCGCGCCGTCCGGCAACTGGTCGTCCGCGTCGAGGACTTTGACGTACTCGCCGTCCGCGTGGGCGAGAGCCAAGGTGCGAGCGG
The DNA here is from genome assembly GCF_001723055.1 of Streptomyces niveus. Taxonomy (GTDB): domain Bacteria; phylum Actinomycetota; class Actinomycetes; order Streptomycetales; family Streptomycetaceae; genus Streptomyces; species Streptomyces niveus. The sequence goes on along the minus strand of NZ_MDCR01000032.1, from coordinate 61,137 downwards.
TGCCGGGCCCACCGTGCCGTCCCTGCTTGAAGACCACACGCGGGTCGTCCGGGACGTGCGGCGCGACGTCGTCGCTCCTGCCGTCCTCCTGGACGAGCCACTGCCACTCCCACCCGTCGGGCAACTCCTGTGCACGCAGCGACTTATACGCCTCCGGCAGGAGGTGAGCCGAGGGACCGTGCACGGCGGTGACGACGGTGATGAGCCGACGCACGGCACTCACCACCTTTCCAGGTGAGTGGTGAAGAGCATTTCGGTGCGGTCGCCGGGGAGCGTCACGTCGGACATCTCCACGGCGCGGCCCTCGATGTCGTACGACGTCTTCCGCAGCAGCAACACCGAGGTGCCCGGTGGAAGTTCGAGTTCTTCCGCTTCCTCCGGCGTCGGTGGGCGGGCGGTGACGCGTTCCTCTATGCGGCCGAGTTCGATGCCGACCGAATGGAGCTGGCTCTGAGTGCCGCCCGGCCAGGGCTCGTTGGCCGCGTCCAGTAGATCCGGGTTGGCTTCCACCAGCGAGCGGACGAGGTACGAGGTCACCAGCGTGAACGGGGCGTTCTCCGCGTCGTACCGCGTACGGAAGGTGCGCTCGATGAACGCGGTCCCCTCAGGCACGTCGAAGACACCCGCGAGATCCGCGCCGGCCTTGATCTCCCGATAGGCCGCGTGAAAGACGAGATCGTTCACCGTCAGGCCGGTGTCGTGCTCCGTCGAACCCGTCTTCAGCCGCTCGCCCTCGGGCTCACGCGCCCGGTCCTTCTCCCACTGGTGCCGCTCGTTCGTGCGCAGCACGGTCGTGCGGGGCTTGCGGACGAAGTTTCCGCGGCCGTGCAGCTTCTCGACCAGCCCCTCGTCTTGGAGCAGCCGGAGCGCGTCACGAATCGTCGGCACGCTCCGCCGGTGGTCCTCCGCGAGCTTCGTCTCCGAGGGCAGGCGGTCTCCGGGCCGCAGCTCACCTGCGCGGATGGACTGGCGGAGTTCGTCCGCGATTCGTTCGTACGCCTTGGCCATGAGTTCTCACCGTCCTGTCTCGCTCTGACGGCGCCAGCATACGACTCATAAAGAGGTCTTGACGACCAGAGGAGAGGTGAGTCATAGTCCCTAGTAACTCCTAAAGAGGTCTTGAGGAGAAGATCTCTTGATGAGTTACTGCTGCTTCGCGACGTCGTGAAGCAGTCCGAAGGAAGCGACTACTTCCCGAAGGGGGACCGATGCACCTCGCGCTTGGTGATGTCGTCCGGGATCGGACCGACATGGCTCTCGGCACTGTGGTCGGCGTGGCCACGCAGGCGGGTGTCAGCAGTCTCAGCCGCGTCGCCGTTCACGTACCGGGCGGCTCGGTCCGTCTCAGCGATCCGTACGACCTGGAGATCGTGGCCCGCCACGCCGGGCCGGCGACCGCCCGCCGCGGTCTGGCGGCCCTGATCGTCCTCGCAGTCGCCGTACTCGCCGCGGTCCTCGGCTGCCTGTACGCGCAGTCGACGGGCGCCGACTGGCTGCTGATGTTCCTGGCCGGTCTGGGCGCATTCGCCGCAGTGACCGCGACGTACCACTTGGGCGTCCGTCTGACCGGCCCCCGGCGCTTCCGCGTCTGAGTACTCCTCCACCCCATCCGGACTCAGGAGCGATTCCGATGCGCACGACGTACGCCGGTAGTCAGACAGTCGTCAGCGTCCTCGAAGCCTTCGAGGCACGCGAGTTGAACGAGGTGAGCAACGACCTGGCCGGACCGGTCTTCGAGGACTTCCGAGAGCTGTTCCTCGGTCCGGCCGACGAGTCCGCCGAGGCGAGCGCTGTTCGTCGGGAGGCGGCTCGCGCCGTCCTGGCGGAACTGCTGGCCGAGAGCCGGGAGGACGAGATCTCCATGCTCAACGCGGTTTACGCGGTGCAGCTCAGCAGCCTCGCGCCGCTGCGACACCGCGCCGAGTTCCCGCTGGTAGGGAGGGTTGCCGCGTGAGCAGCGCGCAAGCGGCCCAGTCCCCTCCACCTCCACTCAGCCGGACAGAAAGGGCGCTGCTCGGCGTCGTCATCCCGGCCGGCGCCGGAGTGGGCGGCCTCGGACTCGTCGCCTCCTTCGACTCGGTCTCGTCCGCCGCCGCTCGTTGGGGATTCGGCGAGCCGTGGATGCTGCCGATCGGCATCGACCTCGCCATCCCCATCTTCACCGCGGCCAACCTGCTGTTGATCAGGCTCGGCATGCCGCTCGCGTGGGTGCGGTTCGTGCCGTGGGCGCTGACGCTCGTGACCTGCTGGTTGAACATCGCGGCAGGAGAGTCGGTCTCGGCGAAGATCGCCCATGGAGCGATGCCGCTGCTGTGGGTCGTGCTCGGCGAGATCGCCGCTCACGTCTACGCCGTGCGTATCGGCGTGGCGACCGGCGCCAGGATGGAACGCATCCGTCGCTCACGGTGGCTGTTCGCTCCTCTCACCACGCTGATGCTGTGGCGCCGGATGGTGCTGTGGGAGACAACCGACTATCGCGAAGCGCTGGACCTGGAGAAGAACCGACTCTTGGTACGCGCCGAGCTGCGCGAGAACTACGGCCGCGCCTGGCGACGCAAAGCGCCGTCTCGGGATCTCGTGTTGCTCAGGTTGGGCGAGCTGTCTCCGGAGCCGCAGCCACAGTCGGAGCCCGACCCTCCGTCGGAGCCCGGCATCCGCCCCGAGCCCGAAGCGGAACCGAAGCCGCGCAAGCGCCGGAAGTCCGGATCAGGCGTCTACCGGCCGCGCATGACGTGGGACGCCGCGATCACCAAAGCCCGTAAGGCGACGGCGGATTGGCCGTACGAAGCGCTGGACGCGGACCCCATCCGTAAAGCCGTCGGGTGCAGTCAGGAGCGCTCCCGCCAGTTGCGGGACGTGCTCCGAGCCGAACGCGACCCCGAGCCGGCGCGCGACACATCGCCTGCCGCTGTGTGAACCGTCTCGACATCCACAGCACCTCTGAACCGAGGCCCGGCCGCTGCTTTGGCGGGTAGGGCCGGGCCTCGGGCTCCCTCCCAACCGGAAGGAATTCTCAGTGAAGCACGAGGACGACAACGAGAACGACCGAGAGCCCGACCACGAGCGCGATCTCTTCGCTCGGCTGGAGAAGGAACTGGGCACCGGCTCCGACGAGCGGCAGCCGACCAGCACCCGACCCACCGAGTCACCTCAGTCGGCCGACTCCGAAGACCCTGGCGACACGGTCACGGTCGACCGCCCCGGCGGACCCTCCGGCCCCGAACTCACGGAGCGGATTCGTGGCGCGAAGCGTCGCGCGGTCATCCCCGCGTGGGCGAAGTCGCGGGCCGAGTTCCGAACCGCTGGCAGGGGAGTCGCCGCGTACGCCTGGCACGTCACCGCGTACCACTGCGTCCGAACCCCCTGGTACACGCTGCGACTTGGCCTCCGCTCGCCGGTCGGCGCCGCGCGGTTCATCGGCGACGCGATGCGCTGGATGACGGACGCCGAGGGCGAGCCCCTGCGCCAGTCCGCCGCGACGAGCGACGACATCGACCGTTACCTGAAGCTCTCCCGGCAGCGCGACCGCCGGGTGCGGTGGCGCGCGGTCGTCATGGTCGCCGCTTCGATCGTCGGGCTGTCCGCGAGCCTGGCTCTGTACGTCCTCGCGCCCGGCTCGTTGCTCGCGCTCTGCGGCGCGCTCATGACGTTGACGCTCGGGCACCTTGGCCAGCCGGCCGACGATCCGGTGATTCACCGCGCCGTCGAGATCCCCAAGGCGACCAAGCTGACCAGCGACATCGTGTTGCGTGCCCTCGGCTCGCTCGGCATCCCGGCCATCAACCAAGCCCAGTCCAAGGGCGGTCCGGGCTTCGCCTTCACCGCGCCTATCACTCGCGACGGCCCCGGCTGGCTGGCCGAGGGCGACCTTCCGTACGGCGTGACTGTCACGGACGTGGTCGACCGGCGCGACAAGTTGGCGTCCGGGCTGCGGCGCCCGCTCGGCTGCGTCTGGCCGGAGGCCGTGCCCGACGAGCACACCGGGCGGCTTCGGCTGTGGGTTGGAGACCAGGACATGTCGCTGACCAGACAAGACCCGTGGCCGCTCGCGAAATCCGGCAGCACCGACCTGTTCAAGCCGGTCGTCTGGGGCACGGACCAGCGCGGCCGGTGGGTCGGCGTCACCCTCATGTTCATCGCCGGCGTCATCGGCGCCATCCCACGCATGGGCAAGACGTTCCTCCTGCGTCTGCTGCTGCTCGTCGCCGCCCTGGACCCGCGCGCCGAGCTGCACACGTACGACCTCAAGGGCACGGGCGACCTCGACTCGGTCGGCGACCGCGTCGCGTACCGGCATCGGGCCGGCGAAGAGGACGCGGACATCGAGTACGCCATCGCCGACCTGCGAGAACTCCAAGGCGAGCTGCGTAGGCGCGCGAAGGTGATCCGCTCGCTGCCTCGGGACATCTGCCCCGAGTCGAAGGTGACCACAGAGCTTGCCTCGAAGCGGTCCCTCGGTCTGCATCCGATCGTGGTGGGGGTCGACGAGTGCCAGGTGTGGTTCGAACACCCCACGTACGGAGGGGAGTTCAAGGACATCTGCACCGACCTGGTGAAGCGCGGGCCGGCGACCGGGATCGTACTGCTGCTGGCCACACAACGGCCGGACAAGGACAGCATCCCGACCTCGATCAGCGCCAACGCCTCCGCCCGCTGGTGCCTGAAGGTCATGGGCCAGGTCGAGAACGACATGGTGCTCGGCACCGGCGCGTACAAGCGAGGCGTGCGGGCCAGCATGTTCGCCTGGGGTGACAAGGGCATCTCGTACTTCCTCGGTGAGGGCGCGGACGCCCGTATCGTCCGCTCGGCATTCATCGACGCGGTCGAGGCGGACCGGATCGCGCTCCGCGCCCGTGCACTGCGCGAGCGCGCCGGCGTCCTCGCCGGGCACGCGCTCGGCGAGCAGCCGGAGAACGGTCCCGCCGACGCCTCGTACGACTTGCTGGCCGATCTCCGCGCGGCCGTCCCCGCCGACAAGTCGAAGCTCTGGAACGAAGCCGTCGTGCCGCGCCTCGCCGAACTGCGGCCGGAGGTGTACGGCGATTGGGCACCGGAGCAACTGACGGCCGCGCTCAAGCCGTACGGCATCCGCACCGTGCAGGTGTGGGGCACGACCGAGGACGGCAAGGGCGCCAACCGGCGCGGCATCAGGCGCGCCGACGTCCTCAAGGCGCTTGCGGAACGTGACGGAACGGCCGACGCCGCATAGCTGTCGGACCGGGCTGGACCTAGCAAGCAGCCCCGCTAGGTCTAGCACCCCCGCTAGCACCCAATACCGGCTCTGAACTGGCCACTAGCTTCTAGCGGCCATCCTCGCGCACGCCCTGATTCCTGCCCTGGGAGGGGCTTCCATGCCTTCTCTGCTCACCGCTATGCCGCTCCTGATACTCCTCACGCTCTGCTACGCGACGCTGTGCGCGGCGAGCCCGTTCGGCTCCTGCCGCAAGTGCGATGGCTGGGGCCACAAGATCCGGCAGACGCGCACCGGACGGCTCAAGAGGGGCCGTGAGTGCCGCCGTTGCCGCGGCTACGGCCGACGCCTGCGCATCGGGCGCCGCCTCTACAACACCGCGTCGCGCATGCGCCACGAAGGCACCCGCTGACCCGCTTCTCTTCGCCTTTCGCTCTCAAGGAGGCCTCGCTCATGGTCCTGACCGTGTCCGCACTCGCGCTGCTCGGGCTCTTGCTGCTCCTGCTCCTGCGCTTCAAGTCCCTCGGCGTCGGCGCGGCCGTCGTCGCCGTGCTCTTCGGCTTCTACCTCGCCCGGACCGGTGCCGCCGACTCCATCGACCAGATCATGACCGCGCTCAGCGACGCGATCCGCGACTTCGCCAACTGACTCCCGCCGCCCACCCCATCAGGAGAAGTGCTGATGTCCATCCCCACCACCGCATGGTTCGACACCCTCACCGCGAGCGTGCAGGCCCTCGGCGTCGCCTCCCGCGAGTACCGCATGGCGGAGCGGGCCGCGCACAACGCACTGTGGAACACCGACCCGACCCGCGTCTTCCCCGTCGCCGGCACGGTCCGCCTCCCCCGACGGGACTCCCTCCGGCCACATCACGACGCACTGCGCCAACTCCGCGCACTGCACACCGAGATGCTTGAGCGCACGAAGACGCTCTACGAGAACACCGCCGTGGCATACGCCCACGGCGCCGCCGCCGCGCTGCACTCGGTACTCGTCGGCGAACGCCCGCAGTACGTCGAGCTGAGGCGCCGCGGCAGTCATTACGAACGACCCACGTGCGCGCTGCCCGACCTGCGGCCCCTGCTCAACGAATGGCCCGGAAACGACGCGCTCGCCACGCTGCGCGAGCAGGTGACCGAGCGGGAGCACGCCCGCGCGGTGGTCGAGGACTTCGAGTTCTTCGCGGACCTGGCGGGCTGCGTGATCCCCGAGTGGTCGCGCGCGTCCGAACAGGCGGCAGACCTGGCGGACAGGGCGCACGCATACGGCGAGACGGCCGAGAGCGCCCTTTACTTCGTGCTGCTCACGGGCCGGACCCCTCGGGATCCCGAGGACGGGCGCTGATGAACCAGTCAACTGCTCCTACTGAGTTCAGGGCGCAAATGACCCAGACGCGGAACGGCCGCTACTGGGAAATCTACGTCATGCTCCACGGCGTGCCCCACTGGCCGGACGTACAGCTGCCCGCGTCCGCCGGCATCCCGACCGTTGCGGTCCGTACGGCAGCTCTGAGGGAACTCGGCTATGCGCCCAAAGCTACGCATGGGCACTGGGACTGGATCGAGTTCAACACCATCGGCGACAGAGTAGATCTCACCGCGTTGGTGATCGTGGTTCCCCTGGACCCGCGAGGGGCCGCACAGTGACCAACGAACCTCAAGACCAGGTGAGCAGCTCTCCGCACGAGGGGTATGCCAGCGACGACGCCGCACCCCCGAACGACCAGGCCGCAGAGCAAGCGGCGCTCGGCGCCATGCTGCTGTCGAGCGACGCGATCACCGAAGTCACCGCGACGCTCTCGCTGTCCGACTACTACAGGCCTGCGCACGCGACCATCCATTCAACGATCATCGCGATGCATTCCGCCGGGCTACCGGTCGACCCGATCACCGTCGCGGCATGCCTCCGCCAAGCCGGAGATCTCAACCGCGTCGGCGGAGCGAGCTACCTGCACACGCTCGTCCAGTCCACGCCCACCGCGGCGAACGGCTCGTACTACGCCGAGATCGTCGCCGACATGGCGAAGCAGCGTCAGCTCATCGAAACCGGCGTCCGCCTGATCACCCATGGCCGCGAGGGCGCTTCCGGCGTCGAGCAGATCGCCGCTCGGGCCACCGCCGAACTCGCCACCCTCGGTGGCGCCGAGCGGTGGCCCGACCCGATCCCGCTCGGCACGCACGTGGGGCTGCCCGTCTTCCCGGTGAGCGCGCTGACGCCGTGGGTCGCCAAACACGTAGACGCCGTGGCGGAGTTCACCCAGACTCCACCGGACCTCGCGGCCACCATGGGACTCGCCGCCCTGGCTACGGCTGCCGGCGGACGCGTACAGGTCGAGGTCCGCCCCGGCTGGCGCGAGCAGTCCAATCTCTACTTGGTCTGCGCGATGCCGCCCGCCTCGCGCAAGTCAGATGTCTTCGCCGCGATGACCGAGCCCATTTACAACGTCGAGCGGCAGCTACAGGAGGAGTCGCGCGCCCGGATCTCCGAAGCGGAGACCGAGAAGGAAGCGGCTCTCGCCGAGGCAGAGGCGCTGATGGTCAAGGCCCGGAAGCCGGGCAGTACGGTCGACCGCGCGGCGCTCGTCGCCGAGGCCTCCGCCGCGAAACTCCTCGCTGAGGAGATCCACGTACCGCCACGGCCCCGCCTGACCGTCTCCGGCGACATCACCCCGGAACCGCTCGCCCAGCAACTCGCGGTGCACCGCTGCCTCGCGGCCCTGTCTCCCGAGGGCGACCTCTTCGACATCATCGCCGGGCGCTACAGCGCAAAGCCGAACCTCGGCGTCTTCCTGCAAGCCCACAAGGGTGAGCGGCTACAGACCGACCGCATCACCCGCGAGCAGCCCAGCGTCGACAAGCCCGCGCTCACCATCGGCATCACTCCGCAGCCGGCCGTACTGCAAGACCTCGCCAGCACCCCCGGTGCGCGTGACCGAGGACTGCTCGCCCGCTTCCTCTACGCGCTCCCGCCCTCAAACCTCGGCTACCGCAAGACCCGCACAGCACCCGTGCCCCGGCCAGTCGCCCAGACGTACCACGCCCGTCTGACTCAACTCCTGCACACGCTCTACGCCCTGCCCGAACCGGTCACCGTCCCGCTCACGCCTGCGGCGGACAGGGCAGTGGAAGGGCTACAGGACACGATCGAAGTTTCACTCCGCCCTGATCAGCCACTCGCCCACCTCCCGGACTGGGCCGGCAAGCTCGTCGGGCACACGCTCCGCGTCGCACTCCTGATCCACCTCGCCGACCGGGCCGCCACCGACCGATGGGGTCACCCGGTCGAAGACACCACGATCCACCGAGCAGCCGAAATCACCGCCTATTTCACACAACACGCGTTGGCTGTCTTCGACCTGATCGCCTCCGATCCCGCCACCGACGCCGCACACACCATCCTCGAATGGCTGCGGCGCCGGAAGACGGACGGCAGTTGGCGTACTGCGATCAAGCGCCGCGACGCAGTCGCAGCCTCCCGCCGCTTCCGCACGGTCGCCCAGGTCGAACCCGCCCTCGCCCTACTCGAAGCCCACGGCTACCTCCGCGCCGACGTACCGCCCAGGACCGGCCGCGCGGGACAGCCGGCCTCGGCGACGTACCGCGTACACCCCTCGCTGCGGGAGGACGACACCGATGGGAGCTGATCGTCAGCAACGTCAACGCAATGCCTCTACCTGCGAGAACACCAGCCAACACGACGTCAGCGTGCGTCAGCACGGTCAGCGCATCACGGCCAAGGTGCTGACGCTGCTGACACGCGCTGACGCCGGCCAGCCCAGCAAGTCCGCAGGTCGCCGGATTCCGCTGACGTTGCTGACGCTCCCCACCCTCCCCACAGCCCGAAACAGCCGCCGTACCAAGGGGGACTGATCACTGTGCGCCGCGAACCTCACCTCAAGCTCTGCGACCTCCTAGACGAACTCGACATGTCCCGAGCCGCCTTCTACCGCATGCGCGCCCGTGGCCAGGCACCCAAGTGCATCAGGCTCCCCAACGGCCAACTCCGCTTCCGCCGCTCCGACCTCGAAGCCTGGCTCAACGACCACGAGGAGGCGCACGCGTGCTGACCTACGATGTCGAGATCTGGAACATCCGCACCCGCAAGGACCGTCGCAAGCCCCACATGCTCCGTTGGCGGGTCGGTGCGAAAGAGCACTCGAAGAGCTACCTCACCAAGGCGCAAGCCGAGGGCCGACAGACCGAGCTGCGCGCCGCGCTGCGCAAACGCGAGCAGTTCGATACGGAGAGCGGCCTTCCCGGTTCCGAGCTGCTGGCGCTGAACTCGCCCACTTGGTACGACCATTCCCGCGCGTACGTCCTGATGAAGTGGCCGAAGATCGCGGCCAAGCACCGAGCGAGCATCGCGGAGTCGCTCGCTGGCATCGCACCGATTCTCGTCACCAGCACGAAGGGCGCCCCCGCCCCGAAGCTCCTCCGGTACGCGCTCTCCGCATGGGCCTACCGGATGGTCCGTAACGAGCAGGGCGAGCTGACGTCACTCGCGGACGTCGCATCTCCACCGGCGGACGTGGCGACCGCGCTCGCCTGGCTGAAGCAGAACTCGATGAAGGTTGAAGAGGCGGCCCGCCCGGCGAACCTCCGCCGTGCCCTTGACACCCTGTCCCTCAAGCTCAACGGCCAACCGGCTTCGGACAACACGGTCAAGCGCAAGCGCGCCGTCCTGAGCAACTGCCTGCGATACGCGGTCGAGAGGGACCACCTGCCTACTCACCCCCTGTCCAAAGTGGACTGGGAACCCCCGCAGACGGACGACGAGATCGACTTCCGGTACGTCCCCGGCCCGAAGCAGGCCAAGGTCTTGATCGAGGCCGTACGAGCCCAGGGCAACCGCGGCGAACACCTTGAGGCGTTCTTCGGCTGTATCTACTACGCGAGCATGCGCCCCTCGGAGATCGCCGCTCTCAAGCGCAAGGACTGCGTCCTCCCAGATGAAACCGGCGACTCCGCAGGCACATGGGGTGAACTTATCCTCGAAGAGAGCCGCCCCGAAGTGGGCGCCAGCTGGACCGACGACGGCGCCTCGTACGAAAAACGCGGCTTGAAGCGGCGCGCCCGCCGAGCCACCCGCTCCGTCCCCATCCCACCAATCCTCGTCCGGCTGCTACGAACACACCTCAACACCCAGGGCACGGCACCTGACGGCCGCCTCTTCCGCGCGGTACGCGGCGGCCGCGTCCGCTCCACGGAGTACTGCGAGGTGTGGGCGAAGGCGCGCAGAACGGCACTCGCGGCGGACGAGGCAAACACCCCACTCGCCGAAGTCCCCTACTCCCTCCGCCACGCGGGCATTTCCCTGTGGCTCAAGGCCGGCGTCGACCCAGTCGAAGTTGCCCGACGAGCGGGGCACAGCCTGGCCGTGCTGTACCGCTTCTACGCCAAGATCCTCCGAGGCCAGAACGGCTCGAACCAACTGATCGACGTGGTGCTGAACGAGGCCGGCGAAGAAGCCTAATCCGAGCCCTGAGCTAAGTGCTGTCCCGCAAATGATCTCCGAGCTGCCTCGCGTGTCGTTGGCCGTCGTGCGGACTGCTCGTCTATCCGGCGAGGGCGAGGTTGTGCATCCGAGCGATGCCGATCATGGCGCGGTGGACTCCGTCGCCAACGAGGCCTCAGTCTCGGAGGAGCTTCCAGGTCTTCATGCGCGCGAAGACGTGCTCAACGCGAGCGCGGTCCTGCTTGTCATGCTTCCTTCCAGCCCGGAAGGACTTCGCCTTTGGGTCGGCGGTGAGGCATGACGACCCCGGTACCGGGTCAGCCGCCGTCGGCGATCGTGAGTGTTGTGCCGACGGTGGCTTCGGCACTGTATTCCTACCAAACCTTGCAGTCTTTGCGGTTGCCGGCCAGAGGCCTGCCGACCACGACCACCAGGCGGGTGTCGTCGTCGATGACGACCGGGAGGTCTGTCGAGTTCCGGTAGTTCTTGGACTGCTCCGCCACCGTGTGGTCCCGGGTCGGGGCCAGGGCGCCGTCCCCGAGCAGCGCGAGCCGACGCATCGTCAAGTTCGTGCGCCAGTACGCCGCGACCAGCACCCGGTCCTCCAGCGGGAGGCGCTACGCGAGGCCCCCGCAGACCGCGTCCGCCCCCTCGCGCCGCCGTACCGTCACCCAGCTTGTCGAGCCGGCGAGAGCTCAGCCTGGTGAACGAGGCCATCCAGAACGGCTCCCGACGACGTGATCACACCAGTCACACCAAGATCATCTCACCCGTGACCAGCAGTTCCGGGACAGTCCTGAGGCGACCGCTAGTGGGCCGGTCGAGAGCACGCTCATGCAACATCTGCGCGTGTCATACGTGTGACCTGCGGAATGGCACCCAGCGAAGGCTTTGGTCTGAGGGACCGGGACATCGAAACACCTACAACACCAGCCGCCTTTCGGGCACTTCCCCGAAACGACCCACGTTCCCCTCCCTCAACTGTAGGATGGCTGCCCCGTATTGGCATAATCTAGGAGTAAAAAATGGACCCCATCTCACTCGCCATTGGCAAGGCCATCGGTGCGGCGCTTGGAACTGTTGCAGGGGGAGCGCTTAAGCGGGGGGGAGGAGGAATCGCGGGTCGTGTAGCAGCCCGAAAAGCACTCCAAAATACACCGGAAACATACCGGGCCGACGCACTGGAAAAGGTCGACACCTTAACTCCTGCCACACGCGAGAAGGTTGCAAATTTCATCACGACCGGCGACTTTGAACAATTCACTCTACAACTAGCCATTGCAATCTCAGCCGGCAAGTCGAAGATGCTACCTAAACTGCATCGGTCGCTGCGAGAATCTCTCCGGATTTACAGGACAGTCCCAGACGAATCTCTCGATGCAGTAACGCGAGCACTATTCGATGATATCCAGAATTCCGTCACTTTATGTTTGGCCAATTTCGGGGCTGACAAGAAATTCTCACTAGTCTCTGCAAAGATTTCCGCCGCACAGGCAGCCGCAAGCGTAAAGAACCTAGAGATCTTAACTCGCGTCAACGATTTGCATGCGTATGACGACTTTCATAAAACACTGAGCCGTCAAGTATCTCTCATTGACAGCAAAATGCGCCCTCCCCAGATTGACGCCGGGCGCCAAGTAGCAATCGATAAAATCTACGTCCCCTCCTCTCTCAAAGAGGAGGGCGAGGAAGAAGAGCTCACTTTCAGCACTCCGATACTTCTACCCAAAGATATCTTTGACCTATACCCCCGTGTGACAATTCTCGGAGATCCTGGTGGCGGAAAATCCACACTGGCCACCAAGCTTTGCGTCGATCTGGCTCGCGGACGAAATGTCGGTTCGTCCGCCAAGGTACCTTTCAAAATTTTGGTTCGCGACTATGGAACACATTTCCAGCGATCGAAAATGTCAATAATTGAGTATATTGAAAAAATGTGCACTTCGACGTACTCAGTTTCCCCACCCCAGGGCTGTATCGAATATCTCCTGCTAAATTCACGCGCTGCCGTAGTCTTCGATGGGATCGATGAACTAACTGAGACGGCACTCAGGCAGGATATGGTAAATGCCGTAGAGGCATTTTCTCTTATTTACCCAGGCGTTCCCATCCTGGTCACTTCCCGGAAGGTCGGTTATGATCTGGCGCCGCTGGATAGCGATCTGTTTGAGACCCTATCCCTTGGTCGATTTTCTAGTGACCAGCGGCAGTCCTACGTGCGCAACTGGTTCGGGTCCCTGCGCGCGGGTACCCGAATCGAGCAGGAGAGACTCGCATCGGATTTCATGGGAGAGCTCACTCACGCCGACGATCTGAGTAGTAATCCTCTGATGCTGGGCCTAATGTGCGCACTCTATCGCGGTGCTGGGTTCATCCCTCGGAACCGTCCAGAACTTTACCGGAGGTGCTCAGAATTCCTATTCGAACGGTGGGATTCCTCCAGAGGCATCACTGTAGAGAAGCCCTTTGAGCGTGGGATTCAATATGCAATGTTCGCGTTGGCATTAAATCTGATGCGAAACAGCGACTCTTCTGTCGGGTTAACAGAAAAGATGCTTGTTCGTTTTACGACAGAGCATCTCTTCGAAAGAAGGTACGAGGACTTTGATGCGGCACAGGATGCAGCTCGAAGTTTTGTTGAGTACTGCCGAGGACGCGCTTGGGTCCTCACCGATGTCGGTACCGATGCGAGTGGGAACGAACTGTACGCGTTCACACATCGAACCTTTTTGGAGTACTTTGCGGCACGCCAACTCGTACGCGAGTGCAGCGACGCAGAAACACTGAGCGAAGTGCTGCATAACAAACTCCGATCGCAAGAGTGGGATGTGGTTGCGCAGCTGAGCATCCAAACCTTGGACGAGCGCTTGCTCGACGGTTCTAATAAAACGATGCTTGCTTTGATCGCAAAAGCGCGCCAAGAAGAAGACCCTGCAGCGCAAATGGCACTCGCGGGATTCTGTGCCCGGTCAATCGAATTTATGGATCTACGGCCGGCAGTTCTGCGTGAAATCATAGATTTCTATGTGCGATGTTTCTCTCTGGGGACTTCATCGCGAGAACTTCACTCGCTGGCGGCGTCGACAACAGGAATTCTGCGAGTCGCTGAAGAGCTGCGACCTCTGATTTTGGATCAAGTCCGGAAGACCGTTTCGGACCTAGAAGGGGATCCATCAGCCATAGCTTTCGCTATCACTCTGGGAACTCAGGAAATAAGTTACAGGACTCACCACCGATCGCATGACTTCTGGGCAAATGAATGCATCAGGACTATTACGGAGTTCTGGGCCGAAATTGAACCCCTATGCATAACCGATCCATGGTTCGCCTCACGAATGTACAGGTACCACAAATTCTCGCTGGCGCAGGTGCTCAGCTGGCATGGGACAGGCGTCCTATTCAACGTGGCCTCACCCATGGGCGGGCGAGAGGATAACCTCTTCACCGGCATTCTCTATGGCAATGGGTTTCTGGATGCTCCAGGCATTGAGCATAGGAGAGATAGGCAAATATTGGCTGCCCACCTGGTGCAGTCGACCCCTCCTTGGGCTCGGCCACTTCAGTTGCATCATTGGGTACATGATGAACTGGATACGTGCCCAGACGATGGGAACGAGTTGTTTCTGAGCGTGATAAACATGATGCTGGGTGGACCTCGTATCATGAATACTATATTTAAGGACAGGAAGAGGTGGCCACACGGATCGCGCGGCGCGGTATACCGCGATGTTTGGCAGGCAAGGGAAGGAAATTTGAGCGACTCACGCTTGAGAGCTCGTCTCACTAGCCTTACCGACGATCAAGTCGATTTCATTTCGCGTTGGACTACAAGAAAAGTCGATTCGCTTCTCATCGAATAGGAAAATGGGAATTCCCTTTCAGCCCCACTGAAGGTTCTGATTTGCGGGTGGTGTTCCCGCTGAAAACCCCCGGAGGCAGAGCGCCATTCACACTACACAGCCTTTCCACGGCCTCGATAGCGGCGGGCGAACGACGAGGCCGTGGAACACCCACGCCGCTTTCACACCATCGGGGCAAGTTAACCGGCGAAGGCCAATTCGTGGAGGGCACTCGCCCTTGAGTCGGCTGGTCCGCCATCGATATCATTAGTGACACTCCCTTGACACCATCACCGTGGTGGCGTACGAGCGCGAACGGCCTGTGTTCACTAAGCCGAGGTTCCGCAGGAGAAGATCAAAATCCGGATGTATGGTCCGTGGTTGGTCCGTGCGGGCTGATTCACAGAGGTACAGCAGCGGCACAGAGTGAGACAGCACGCACGAAGGCGGGGCACCGGATGTGTCCGGTGCCCCGCCTCATCTGCGCTTATGAGGAGCTGGGCGAACTCCAACGAGTCGACAACCGTGGGGTGTTCGGGGCCGCTTCGGGTTTCAAGACCGTTCCCTTAGGCCGCTCGGGCAACCCACCCACGCCCCGCCCGACCAGCGACGGAGCGGGTACAGCGTACCGGCTGTGGCGCGTGGGTGTTTGTTCCTGGGGGGTTAGAGCGTGCGGAGGCCGCGGTCTGTGAAGGTGATCAGCCAGTCGAAGCTTTCGTCGATGTCGGCGCTCCACTGGAAGGCGTTGGCCGACTGCAACGTGGCGAAGCCGTGGAAGAGGCTGCGGATCATGCGTAGGGCGTGGTCCACGTCGGGGGGTTTGATGTCGTAGCCGCGCAGGACCGCCATGAACGCGGCGAGCAGGCAGTGGCCCGCCGTGGCCATTGGGTCGTCCGGGGTGGTGGGTTGCACGCCGATCGTCGCGGCGTAGCGGCCGGGGTGGTCAAGGACGAAGGTGCGGTAGGCGCGGGCCGCGGCCGAGAGGGCGTCGCGGCCCGCGTAGCCCTGGATCGCGACGCCGACCGCGTCCGCGGCTTGGCTCAACGCCAGGGAGGCGATGCGGTGGTTGAGGTCCTCCTGGCCGGCGACGTGCTTGTAGAGGGACGGCGTGCGTACGCCCAACCGCTCGGCCAGCGAACCCATCGTCAGCTGGGCGAGGCCCACCTCGTCGGCGAGGGCGGCTCCCGCCGCGACCACCGTTGACTGGTCCAGGCCGGCCCTAGGCACGCGCGGCGTCCGAGCCGAGGAAGGCGAGCGTGAGCGAGACCACCTCGTCGGGGAACTGGTCGTGCGGGTAGTGACCGGCGCCCTCGATCATCTTGAGGCTGCCGAGGCCGGCCGGCAGGGCCTCGACGATCGCCGAGCCCTCCGCGTGCGGGTCGGCCCAGTCGGGGTCGAGCGTGCCCATCACGATCAGGACCGGGCAGCGGACGTTGCCGAGTTGGGCGCCGGCATCGGCCGGGGCGCCGGTGCCCATGCCCTTCAGGGCCTTCATCCGGCCCGGCTCACGCAGCAGGGAGTCGATGCGGTCGAGCCGCTCGGTCCAGTCGGCCGGCTTCACACCGGGGTAGGCCACGTCGAGGTACGAGCGCCAGAGCGGCACGCTGCCGAACATGGCCGCGCCGAGCAGCCGCAGCATGCCCTGCCGCAAGCGCTTCACCCGAAGGTCGCCGAGGCGGATCGACTGCTTACGGGTGAACGGCCCGAGCTCCACTACCGCGGTGATCAGCGACGGCTCCCGCGCCGCCGCGATGGTGGCGGCGCCGCCGGAGATCGAGTGGCCGACGAGTACGGCCGGACCGCCGAGGTGACGGACCACGGCGAGCAGGTCCCCGGCGATGGCGGTACGGCTCCAGTCCGGCCAGTCGACGCTGGACTCGCCGCAGCCGCGCAGGTCGACGGCGGCGACCCGGTAACCCGCCGCCACCAGCGGCGGGATCACGGCGCGGTACGCGGCACGGCTGTCGCCCATGCCGTGCGCGAGAACGATCAGCGGACCGGATCCGGCCACCTCGTAGGCGATTGTGCCGCCGTCGACGGCGAGGTACTCGGTCATGACGCCTCCAGAAGCTAACCTGGTTAGCCAAAAGCTAATGTAGTTAGCCAGACGTGTCAATGACGGTCCTCAGCGGGCCCGGTCGTAGACCAGCGCCATCTCGCCCAGTTCGCCGGTCCGCTGGTCCGCGAGCCGCCACCGCGTGCCCGGCAGGCCGTCTTCGAACAGCCGCTGCCCGCCGCCGGCTATCTCGGGGCAGATCAAGAGATACAGCCGGTCGATCAGATCCGCGGCAAGGAGCGCTTTGATGACGGTCGGGCTGCTGTTCACAAGGATGTCGCCCTCGCCCGTGGCCTTGAGATCGGCGATGACGTCGGCGGCCGGGGCGTTCACCATGCGGGTGCGTTCCCACGGCGCCTCGGTCACGGTGGTCGACAGGACCACCTTCTCCGTGTCGACCAGCCACTTCGCGTAGCCGCGGTCACGCGGATCGGCGTTCTCGTCCTCGGCGACCGTCGGCCAGAACCCCAGGAATCCCTCGGCGTTGCGCCGGCCGAGCAGCGCCGTCGTCGCGCCCTCCCAGATGCGGGTGAGGTGGTCTCGCGCGACCTCCGTGGTCGCGTACCGGACGATCGCGCCCGCGTCGCCGGGCGCGCCGGGGCCGTTGTAACGCCCGTCGAGAGTGAGGCCGATGTTCGCGGTCACCTTGCGGGTGGGTGTCGAGTTCGTCATGGCCGAACTTCCATTCCTTCGGATTCTTGGGGTTCTTCGGGGTTTTCGGACTGAACGGCGGTGGCGAGGTGGGCGAGGCTCTGGGCGAAGCCGATCTCGATGCCCGCGACGAAGTCGGCGGAGTCGACCGTGCTGTCGGTGATCCGGCAGCGGACGTCGAGGTCCGTACCGGTCGCCGTAGGCCGCAGGTCGAAGTCGACGTGGGAGGTGAAGGCGGCGCCGCCGTCGGGGAGTTGCGGAGAGAGCCGATAGGCCAGGCGTTCACCCGGGAGCGCGTCCTCGACGACGCCCTCCCCACGGCCGGCGACCAGGTCGGAGCCGTCGGTGTCATCGACGTCGCGATACTCCAGGACGATGCGCCCGCCCGGCCGCGCCTCGAAGACCAGCTCGGAGACGCGAAGGTCGTCGGGCGTCCACCACCGGGAGAGCAGGGCGGGCTCCGTCAGATGACGCCAGATCAGCTCGGGATGCCCCGCCAGCGACCGGTGGAAGCTGAACGAGCGGCCGTCGGCCCACCCCGTTGCCTCCGCCGCCACCCGCTCCGCGTCGAGGCTGTGCCCGTAACGGTCGTAAGTCACCTGGGGGCCACCGGCCTGCTCCGCGATGTCGGCGAGCCGGCAGAGCGCAGCCGCCAGATCTCGCAGAGGAGCGGAACGCAGCGCGTAGACACGGCGCTGGCCAGTGCGCTGGGAGGTGACGACACCGGCGCGCTCAAGGGTCTGCAGGTGCTTGGTCGTCTGCGGCTGGCGCGCCTCGGCGAGCCGGGCGAGCACACCGACCGGGCGGGGGCGCTCGGCCAAGAGGCTCACGAGCCGCCAGCGGGCCGGGTCGGCCAGGGCGGTGAGGAGTTCGTCCATGACCACGAGTATTCTCCATGACGAATATTCTTGTCAAGGAATATCTCGCGTCCCGATCCCGCACGAACCTGTGCCGCGCGCCCGGCACACGGCCGTAATTCGATCCGGACCGCGGCCCTCCGGGCGGGGCTTACCGGCTCCGCCGACGACGGTGGGTCATGATCGGCCGTGGCCGGCGGCCGGTCGGCCCGGGGGCGGCGCAAAGGGAGATTGCCGTGGACATCCTGCTGGTCGCGAGTGCCTTCAACAGCCTGACCCAGCGCGTCTTCGCGGAACTCGGGGACCGCGGACACACGGTCCGCGTGGAACTGGCCCTGGGTGACGAGGCGTTGCGGGAGGCCGTACGCCGTACCGCTCCCGATCTGGTCGTCGCGCCCATGCTCAAGACTGCGATCCCCGCCGACATCTGGTCGAGCCACGTCTGTCTGATCGTCCATCCCGGACCGCTCGGCGACCGCGGGCCGTCCTCCTTGGACTGGGCCGTGCACACCGGCGCCACCGACTGGGGGGTGACCGTCCTTCAGGCCGCGCGGGAGATGGACGGCGGGGACGTCTGGGCCACGGTCCCGTGCCCGGTGCCGGCCGTCGCGAAGAGCGACCTCTACCGCAACGAGATCGCGGACGCCGCCCTGGAGGCGGTACTGCTCGCCGTGGAGCGCTTCGCCTCCGGGACGTACGTTCCGCGGCCGCAGGACACCCCGGAGACGGAGCCGGAGGCGGTGGCGTGCGTCCGGCCGTACTTCGACCAGAGTCTGCGACGCGTCGACTGGGCGTCGGACCCGACCGAGACCGTCGTACGCAAGCTGCGCGGCGCGGATTCGCAGCCCGGCGTCCTGGACGAACTCCTCGAAGAGGAGTGGTACTTGCACGGTGGCCACGCCGAGGACTCCCTGCGTGGGCGGCCGGGCGAGCTGATCGCCACCAGGTACGGCGCCGTCTGCCGGGCGACCGTGGACGGTGCGGTGTGGATTCCCGAACTGCGCCCCCGCCGTAAGGAGGGCGGCCCGGCCACGTTCAAACTGCCGGCGGTACTGGCCCTCGGGGACCGGCTGCCGGCGCTGCCGGAGATCGACACTCCCTGGGAGCTGCCCGACGGGCGGCGTACGTGGAGCGACATCCGATACCGCGAGGCGGGCGCGGTCGGCTTCCTCTCCTTCGCCTTCGCCGGCGGGGCGATGAGTACGGAGCAGTGTGGGCGCCTGCTCACGGCGTACCGGTCCGCCTGTTCACGGCCGACCTCCGTGCTGGTGCTCGGCGGGAGCCGTGACTTCTTCTCCAACGGCATCCATCTGAACGTCATCGAGGCGGCCGACGACCCCGCGCGGGAGTCCTGGGAGAACATCAACGCCATGGACGACCTCGTGGAGGCTCTGCTGACCACGACGGACCGGCTGCTCGTGAGCGCCCTGGCCGGCAACGCGGCGGCCGGCGGCGCCATGCTGGCCCTGGCCGCCGACGAGGTCTGGTGCCGGAGCGGAGCCGTACTCAACCCGCACTACCGGCTGATGGGGCTCTACGGATCGGAGTACTGGACGTACACACTGCCCCGCCGGGTGGGGGACGAGGAGGCGCAGCGCCTGACGCGTCGTGCCCTGCCGGTGACAGCCGCCCGCGCGCACGAGATCGGGCTGGTGGACGTCGTCGTCGACAGCACGCCTCAGGACTTCGGCGCGGTCGTCGCCGACCGCGCCGCGCGCCTCGCGTCGGCCCCGGCGACGCGGCGGCGCATCGGCGAGAAGAAGGCGGCGCGCGAATGGGACGAGGCAGTCGCGCCGCTGAGCACGTACCGGGAAAGGGAACTCGCCGAGATGCACAGCACGTTCTTCGACCCCGGCGCGCCGTACCACGCGCTGCGGGCCGCCTTCGTACGGAAGACGAAGCCCACGTCGACGCCGCGGCATCTTAAAGAGGGGACGTCGCGAGTCAGAACGTCCGGCGGGGCGTAGGTGGGGCGTAGGCGAGCCGTACGTCCGCTACAGCAGCCGTTCGAAGCACAGCGAATTGTCCGAGTCCGCGTAGTGACCGAAGCGCGGGATCGGTCCGTAGCCGGAGCGTGTGTAGAAGCGGACCGCGTCGGGCTGGGCATCTCCCGTCTCCAGCCGGAGACGTGACCATCCCCGCTCACGCGCCCACTCCTCCAGCGCGACCAGGACGCGCGCCGCGACGCCGGTGCCCCGGACCTCCGGCGCGACGTACATGCGCTTGATCTCGCCGACGCCCGCGCCGAGGGCGCGCAGTCCTCCGCAGCCCACGGCGGACCCGTCGTCCTCGTACGCCACGAAGAAGACCGCGATGTCCGCCTCCGAGGGCGGAACGCCGGGTTCACTGTCCGGGGTCCCGTACCGCTCGGCGATCTCCACCCGCTGCCGCCCGCGCAGGGCGAAGGCGTCCCGGTTGTCCCACGCGACCTGTTCGATCTTCATACGGCGAATTCTGCTGAACGCGTGTTTCAGGCGGGTGAAACGGGGGCGGGCCGCGTCGTACTCCTCGCGCCCGCGCCCGCGCCGGAATATTGATTCCCCTCGTCCTGTCGATCGCGGGCCTTCCCGTTCGCCGTTGTCAGTGAGCACGGAACGCCGGCAACGAACAAGAGAAGGAAACGCGCGATGCGAAAGCTGATGGTGACCACATTCGTCTCCCTCGACGGGGTCATGCAGGGGCCCGGTGGCAGTGACGAGGACCGGGACGGCGGATTCGAGCACGGCGGCTGGTCCGTGCCGCACTTCGGGCCCGATCTCATCCAGCGGATGACCGACCTGGTCCAGCGCGCCGACGCGCTGCTCGTCGGGCGCAAGACGTACGACATCTTCGCCGCCACCTGGCCGCTCGCCGAGGCCGACGACCCGATCGGGTCGAAGATGAACAGCGTGCGCAAGTACGTCGCTTCGCGGACACTGGACACCGTGTCGTGGCAGAACTCGACGCTGCTGACAGGCGACGTCGCCGAGGCGGTCGCCCGGCTCAAGCAGGAGGGCGACGGCGAGATTCAGGTCCACGGCAGCGGTGATCTGATCCAGACGCTGATCGCGCACGACCTCGTGGACGAGTTCCACGTGCTGGTCTTCCCGGTCCTCGTCGGCTCCGGCAAGCGCCTCTTTGGGAGGGGGACCGTCCCGGCCGGGCTGACGCTCGTGGACACCGCGAGGTCCGGGAGCGGTGTCGTCATCAGTACGTATGCGAGGGCGGGCAAGGTCGAGTACGGGGCCATGGGCCCGGAGACCGGCAACTGGTAGAGAGCGGACCTGAGGAGGGCGTCATGCCGCAGTACGCGATTCTGATCTACGAGAAGGAAACCCCGGGCGGCGTCGCCGACATCCCGCCCGACGTGATGGAGGCCAACCTGCGCGCCGGTGAGCAGATCGCCGCGATGGGCGTGCGTGTCGTGCACGAGCAGGGGCTCGAACCCAGCCGGTCCGCGCGGACGATCCACAAGGACGGGCTGGTCACCGACGGGCCGTTCATCGAGAGCAAGGAAGTGATCGCCGGGTTCTTCGTGGTCGAGGCGGAGGATCTCGAAACGGCGGTCGCCGTCGGCAAGTTGCTCCCGATCATGGACGGCGCCGTCGAGGTACGGCCGCTGCTCGCCGTCGAGTGATGCCGATGCCGAGTGCCGTCAAGTGACATCAGGCAGTGACGCGTCGGTCCGCCGCGCCGTCGAGGACGCGCACCGTCGCGAGTGGGCCGCCGTGCTCGCCGCGACGGTGCGCGTCACGCGCGATCTCGACCTGGCCGAGGAGTGCGTCCAGGACGCGTACGCCGCCGCCCTCATCGAGTGGGCGCGCGGCGGGGTACCTGACAGGCCCGGTGCCTGGCTGACGACCGCCGCCCGGCACAACGCCCTCGACGCGCTGCGCCGCGCCAGGACCCTCCGGTCGAAGCTGCACCTGCTGATCGAGCCGGAACCTGACAGCGAACCCGAATCCGCACCAAAGCCTGTGCCAGCTCCCGACGACCGCCTCCGGCTCGTCTTCCTCTGCTGCCACCCCGCCCTCGCCCCCGCCGCCCAGATCGCGCTCACCCTGCGCCTCGTCTGCGGCGTCCCGACCCCCTACATCGCACGGGCGTTCCTCGTCTCCGAGCCCACCATGGCGGCCCGCGTCACCCGCGCCAAGAAGAAGCTCGTCGCGGCCCGCGTCCCCTTCCGGATGCCCACCCCCGCCGAGCTGCCCGAGCGTCTCGACTCCGTCCTCACCACCATCCATCTCCTCTTCACCACCGGCCACACCGTGCCCGCGGGCCCCACAGTCACCAAGGACGACCTCGCCGGGCGCGCGCTCGATCTGGCCCGGATGCTGCACGGCCTCCTGCCGGACGAACGGGAGGTACGGGGGCTCCTGGCGCTCCTCCTCGCCAACCACGCCCGCCGGGCCACCCGTACGACCGATAACGGGCGCCCCTCGCTGCTGGCGGAGCAGGACCGTACGGCGTGGGACCAGGAGGCCATCGCCGAGGCGCACGAGCTGGTCCTCGGCGCACTCCGGGGCGGCGACCCCGGCCGGTACGCGCTCCAGGCGGCCATCGCCGCGCTGCACGCGTCCGCGCCGACGTACGCCGAGACCGACTGGGAACAGATCCTGGTCCTGTACGACGCGCTGCTGGCGATCTGGTCGTCACCGGTGGTCGCGCTCAACCGGGCCGTCGCCGTCGCCATGGTCGAAGGACCGGCGACCGCACTGGCCGAGGTCGAGGCGCTCGAACAGGACGAGCGCCTCGCCGGCTACCGCTACCTCCCCGCCGTCAAGGCCGATCTGCTGCGCCGCCTGGAGCGGCCCGCGGACGCCGCCGTCGCGTACGAGCAGGCCCTCGCGCTGGCCGACAACGACGCCGAACGCGCCTTCCTCACCGACCGTCTCGCGCAGTGCGGTGCCGCTGTCCGTGCCGCTGCGTGCAACCCTCCGCAGAGCTAACCGCGCTTCGTGAACTCCGCCGTCCCCAGCGTCGTGAACCACGAGCGGATCGTCGGCACATCGTCCGTCTTCGCCAGCGAGAGCAGCAGCAGGATGCGCGCCTTCTGCGGGCTGAGGTCCGCCGCGCCGACCACCGCGCCGCCGCTCTCCTTGTCGTAGACGGCGCCGTTGCCCGTACGCGTCGTGGACGCGAACACCACGCCCTGCTTGGTGGCGTCGGTGCGGGCCGCCGACATCGACGACGAGACGCCGCCCGCGCCCGTGCCCGCCGTGACGACACCGTCCGCGCCCGCGTCGGCGAACGCCTTCACGGCCTCGCCGCCCGCGCCCTGGTAGCTGTACGCGATCTCGACCTTCGGCAGGTCCTTCTCCGCGATCCTGCCGACGTCGAACGGCGTACGCCAGCTCGACCTGCCGCACTTCTCCACCCGCGCGGGCGCCCTGTTGATCCGTACGCGGTCCTGATCCACCACGCCCAGCGACCCGCTCGCCCCGCTGTTGAAGGTGTCCATGCGCAGCGCGTCCGTCTTGCGCACCTCGCGCGCGGCCTGGATCTCGTCGTTGAGCATGATGACGCTGCCGAAGCAGGTGGTCTTGCGGGAAGCGGCGAGCTGGATCGCGTTGTAGAGGTTCGCGGGGCCGTCCGTACCGAGGACGGTCCATGGGCGCATCGCCCCGGTCAGGACGACCGGCTTGTCGCTGCGGACGGTGAGGTCGAGCCAGTAGGCGAACTCCTCCATCGTGTCCGTGCCGGTGGTGACGACGGCCGCGTCATTCGTACGGAGGGCGTTGTCGACGGCGAGGGTCAACTCGCGGAAGTCGGCTATGGAGTAGCTGCCGGAGCCCCTGTTGCCGAACTGCACGGTGGACACGTCGGCGATCCCGTTCACCTCCGGCTCGAGGTCGCCGACCAGTTCGGAGACGGGGATCTTGCCGGACTGGTAGTCCTGGAAGTCCACCCGGCTCTCACTCACGCCGGCGATCGTGCCGCCGGTGCCGATGACCGCCACCTTCGGGCGCTTGACCGGGGACTTGTCCCTTTCGGCGGCGGTGGCCGTGCCGGCGGTCAGGGCGACGACCGCGGTCAGCAAGGCGGTTCGACGCAGGATTCCTCGCATGCCGTACCTCTTCCAGACGGGCTGAACGGACTGATCGCGTCCGATCTGGAGAAAGGTGACCGAGGCATATTTCACGGCACGGCTGTGGCGGTTAAATCAGCGTTTCGCCCCTGTCGCGTGGAGAGACGCGAGATGGGGCGCCCAAGTGGGCGCCCCATCAGGCCTGTTCGTCATGCCCTGAGCACGTACCGCCTACCGCCTACGGCGCACCGCCTACCGCGTATCGCCCTTGCGCTCGCCCAGCGTGACGTCGACCTGCGACTCCTTGCCGTCACGCGTGTACGTGATCTTGATCTTGTCACCCGGCTTGTGCGTCCAGATCTCGCTGATCAGCGTCGGTCCGCTGTCGATCGGCACGTCGTTGAACTTCGTGATCACGTCACCCGACTTGAGCCCCGCCTTCGCGGCCGGCCCGTCCGGCGTCACCGCCGGAGTGCCGCCCCCGCCGTCGCCAGAGATCGTCGCGCCGTCGCCGCCCTCCGCCATGGAGACCGTCGCGCCGATGACCGGATAGACCGGCTGACCGGTCTTGATCAGCTCCGCGGCGACCGTCTTCGCCTGGTTGATCGGGATGGCGAAGCCGAGGCCGATCGAGCCCGACTGGGACCCGCCGCCACCGCCGCCGCCACCGCCCGAGGGCTGGATGGCGGAGTTCATCCCGATGACCGCTCCCCGCGCGTCCAGCAGCGGGCCGCCGGAGTTGCCGGGGTTGATCGAGGCGTCCGTCTGGAGCGCGCTCATGTACGAGTTCTTGTCGCTCGTGCCGTCGCCGGAGGCCACCGGGCGGTTCTTGGCGCTGATGATGCCCGTCGTGACGGTGTTGGAGAGCCCGAACGGTGCGCCGATCGCGATCGTCGAGTCGCCGACGGCCACCTGGTCCGAATTGCCCAGGGCCAACGGCTTCAGCCCGGACGGCGGGTCCTTCAGCTTCACCACGGCGACGTCGTAGCCCTCGGCGCGGCCGACGACCTCGGCCGCGTACTCCTTGCCGTTGGAGAACGTCGCCGTCAGGTCGCCGCCGTCGGCGGCCGACGCCACGACGTGGTTGTTCGTGAGGATGTGGCCCTGCTTGTCGTAGATGAAGCCCGTGCCCGTACCGCCGTCGCCGCCCTGGGCCTGCGCCGTGATGGTGACGACGCTCGGGAGCGCCTTGCCGGCCACCGCCGCCGTACTGCCCGCCTCACGCTTCAGCGCGGGCGCGTCGGCCGCGGAGACCGTGGTCGAACCACCGCCGACGCTGTTGTCGCTGTTGCGGTCCGCCGCCCAGTAACCGATCCCGCCGCCGACCACACCGGCGACCAGCGCCGCCGCGAGCACCGCCGCCATCAGGCCACCGGGACGCTTACGGGACGGCTGCGGGCCGGACGCGGGCGGCTCGCCCCATCCGCCGCCACCGCCTCCGTAATGAGGCTGGGACGGCGGGGGCGGGGGCGGCGGCCATCCCGCGTCCGGGGCGGAGCCGGTGGGCCCCGCCGAGCCGGGGAGGTACGCCGGTACGGCCCCGGGCAGCTGCGTCGTGGGCTCGGATCCCTGACCGGGCTCACTGGCCCGGCCGGGCTGCTCCGGATACGGCGGCGGTGCCTGCTGCGCGGACGCGGGCGTGCCCTCGGGAGCGGCAACCGGCACGGGAGGTGCGGACGGGGCGGATGGGACCGCTGTGCCCTCGTTCTCGGTGCTCACAGTCTTTTACTCCTCAGGTTCCACATCAGTCTTCGGCAAGAGTTCCGCTGTTTTCCGCCGCGTTCAGGTGTCGGCACATGCCCTTCGACATGTACACGTCTCTCGTACGTCGCTGCCCTCAGCTTTTCCCACAGCACGTCAGGCCACGGTAAGCAGGAGCTGTGTGTCTCCCCGCCATCCTTTATTACGGGACAAACGGGGCGCATCCTCAGGACGTCCCGGAACGGGCACCGCCCCACGCTTACCCCGTCTCGGTGACACCATGGCGGGGTGACTCAAGCACGGCAGCACAGCATCCAGGTCGTCGCCCACCGAGGAGCCTCCGAGGACGCCCCTGAACACACTCTGGCCGCATACAAGAAGGCCATCGAGGACGGCGCCGACGCACTGGAATGCGATGTACGGCTGACCGCCGACGGGCACCTCGTGTGCGTACACGACCGCCGCGTGAACCGCACCTCCAACGGACGCGGCGCCGTCTCCGCCCTGGAGCTCGCCGATCTGGCCACCCTCGACTTCGGCTCGTGGATGGAGAACATGGACAGCGAGGAGAGCCCCGACTGGAAGGACCGCTCCCTCACCTCCGTACTGACGCTGGAGCGCCTGCTGGAGCTCGTCGCCGACACCGACCGGCGCATCGAGCTCGCCATCGAGACCAAACATCCCACCCGCTGGGCCGGACAGGTGGAGGAGCGGCTGCTGCACATGCTGGCGCGCTTCGGACTCGACGGCCCGGCGCCCGGCGAGGGGCCCGGCTCGTCCCCCGTACGCATCATGAGCTTCTCGGCCCGGTCGCTGCACCGCATCGCCGACGCGGCCCCGCAACTGCCGACCGTCTATCTGATGCAGTTCGTCTCGCCCCGGCTGCGCGACGGTCGACTGCCGGCGGGCGCCCGGATCGCCGGGCCCGGCATCCGCATCGTGCGCAACCAGCCGGGCTATGTGGAACGGCTTCACAAAGCGGGCCACCGTGTCCACGTCTGGACGGTGAACGAACCGGAGGACGTCGAACTCTGCGTGCGCCTCGGAGTGGAGGCAATCATCACCAACCGCCCCAAACAGGTGCTGTCCCAACTGGGACGCCTTGCCTGACTTGTCGGGGATTCGGGAGCACAGAGGGTGACGCGGAGTACACCGGCGCGTTCGGTACGTGTTCGAGGCTGTTGAGTGCGTCACCGACCTTCCCTTGGCCGGTTTCCGGTCCAGGCCATTGGGGCATTCACACCGTGGCGTGGGGCAAAGGAGGTCTCGGGGGTGGCGTTTGTGGTGGCACAGGAAGTGCCCACGTCGTCGAGCATGGCCGTTCCCCATGGCCCTGCGGGCGTGGGACAGGCGCGGCATCGGATGCGCGCGGAGCTGCGCGGCCGAGGGCTGTCGGACGCGGTCGTCGACGATGCCGTACTGATCCTCTCCGAACTGCTCAGCAATGCCTGCCGGCACGGCAGACCGCTGGGCCGTACGGAGATCGGGGACGGGGACGTACGCGCGGCCTGGGAGGTCGACCCGGAAGGGCGGCTGACGGTCGAAGTGACGGACGGTGGCGGTCCGACCCGGCCGGTTCCCGCCACGCCCTCGGTCACCGCGCGCGGCGGCCGGGGACTGAACATCATCACCTCGCTCGCCGAGGAGTGGGGCGTACGGGACAGCACGTCCGGCGAGGTCACGGTGTGGGTTCTCGTCATCACCGAAGGGCACCGCCATGACGACTTCTCTACGCGCGTCGCTGTCCCGGGGCTGGACTTCGGCGACACCTTCGACGCGGTCGACGACCTGAGCTGACATCCCGGATCCACGATCCCGGCCGATGCCCGTACCGAGGCCGCGAACTGAAGAACGGCACGGGCGGCGGATCGGCGGGCGGAGCCCGTACTCGCCCTCCCCTGCCCGGCGTTGCGCCCACGGCGATACGCGGTACGGCTAGGCTCGCGCCCGACACCGCACTGCCGCTATCGGGAGAAGCCCACCATGGCCAAGAAGCGCCCCCAGACCAAGGCCGCGAAGGCTCAGTCCGCGAAAGCTCAGCTCACGGACGGGCCGATTCCGGTCGTGGGGGCCCGCGAGCCCTGCCCGTGCGGCTCGGGCCGCCGCTACAAGGCCTGTCACGGCCGGGCAGCCGCACAGGCCGTCACCGAGCTGGTCCAGCGCCCCTTCGAGGGGCTGGCCGGCGAGTGCGACTGGATCGCGCTGCGCGAGCTGGTACCCGCCGCGACCGCCGAGCTGACCCTCAAGGGCGGCCTGCCGGAGGGCGTACCGTCCGTGACCCTGGCGACCGTCCTGCCGATGGCCTGGCCCGCGCTGCGTCGCGACGACGGCTCCGTACTCCTCGCGCTGCAGAACGACACCTCCTCCGGCGACCTCAGCCGCGACCTCGCCGACACTCTCCGTCGCGCGCTCGACGCCGAGCCCGGCAACCCGGTCACCGCACAGCGCGTTCCGGCCGACGGGCCGCGCCTTCAGGACCTGCTGGACCCCACGGCCGAGTTCGCGCCGGTCGTCCACCCGGGCTTCGAGTTCTGGGTGCCGGACGCCGAGAACGCGGCTCCCGACGTGGCCGCGTCGCTGGAGCGCGCCAACGCCGCCGCGATCCCGACGGTGAAGCTCACCGGGGTGGACGCCGCGTACTGGTGCGAGACTCCGGACAAGAACCACCTGCGCTGGGTCATGCCGCACCCCGAGGAGAAGCTGCTCGACGCGCTCGCCCGGCTGCACGCGGCCGGGACGTCGAGCCTCGGCGAGGGGACCCGGCTGGTCGGCTCCTTCCGGGCGCACGGGCTCACGGTCCCGGTCTGGGACCTGCCGAGCCCGATGCGTGCCGAGGACTGCGAGAAGCCCGCGGCGGAGCTCCAGGAGCGGCTGACCGCCGCCCTCGCGGTGGACGCGCCGCTGACCGGCGACGAGCGCCGGGCGCGCGGCGGGCTCACCAACCGACAGGTGACCCTCAGCTGAGGCTCAGATAAGGCTCAAGAAATTCATCGCCCACGGTGACAGTCGTCACAACTGCCCGTACCGGCAAGTAATTTCTTGTCCGAATACATCAGATCGAATTTGCTAACCGCCGATCTCTTGTTACCGTTCTAGAAGCCCGGTCGCTGGTGCATCCCCCGTCGCCAGCGACCGGGCGTCTTCGTTCTCCGGTGGTGTTCAGTGAAATTTTCGGAGTGAACACTGCAGGGTTGTCGCGCCGTTGCGGCGCCTCTCGGCGGTCGCTTCCGCGAACCGGCCGGACATGTCAACTGGCATACGGAGCAGTCGAGTTGCTGCCGGACCTGAGCAGCAGCGGCCCGGTTCCGTCGGCACTTCCAGCGAACTCCGCGACCGCCCAGTACCGTGCGGGCTTTCCCGCGGTGCGTTCACGCGGAGTTTCACAAGAACCCGGCTCGCCGCCGTCTCGTACCGCGCAGTGGGACTGCACGGTCCGTCCGCCGGGCCCCATCAGGCTGAGCACGGAACGCAATTCCTCACCTGATGCATTCCGGTAGTACGTACGGCCCCAGGTGTCCCCGTTCTCGGTGAGAACACAGGTCTGGGCCTCGATCCCGTCACGCGACGTGAGCGCCGGACCGCAGCGTTCAACGGCCCTCACATCACCGTTCCCGGACTTCTGGATGACGGGGGCCCGAGGCACCGCGCGGGGCGCGTCGGGCGCCGCGTGCCCGGCGGGGCCGCCCGCGGGACCCGCCGAGGCGGCCAGCGGGAGCAGGGTGGTGAACACCACGACGGCGGCGAGCCCGATCACACGGAGATTCATGGGGCCCACCTGCCGCTGCCGAAAAGATCTTGACCGTCGGCCGACGATATCGGCGAAATCGGGCCACCCGGCGCGCCGCACGCCCATTTCCCCTACAACTCGCGCTCCCTCGCACCCGTACGAGTGACAGCCGGCACGGAAACCGGGCCGCACCTCTCAGGCGCGGCCCGGCAATGCGGATGGCGTATGTACGCCACCGGCGTGGGGCGTACATACGCCCCCGAGGGTTCAGTACGCGAGCCTGCTGCCGCCGTCCGGCGCGCTCGTGCTCGCCTCGACCAGCGCGTCCACGACCGCCTCGACGTCCGGCAGCCACGGCGACGCCGACCCGGGCAGTGGCGCCCGCTCCCAGCGCACCTGACCGCCGACCGCCTCGGACGGCGGGAGCACCAGATAGCCGCCCTCGCCGTGGAAGCGGAGCGAACTGGGCACCCAGTCCTTGGCGAAGAGCAGCTCACCGAGCCGCTCCAGGGTGTACGGGGCGACCAGCAGCGACCAGCGCGTGGGGGTCGCCACGACCGGGCCGAGGCGCATGCCCATCTGGTCCAGTGCCACCAGCGCACGCTCCCCGGCGGCAGCGGGCAGACTCACCGCGCACGGCGCGGTGCCTCCGGTGGCCATCACGATCGGTGCCGCCGGCCGGTTGGCCCACCACCAGCGCACCATGCGCGCGTCGGTGGTCGCGGCCAGCAGACCGGGGTCGAAGGGATGCGCGCCGGGTACGGCGCACTCGGGATCCGGGCAGGCGCAGCCCTGGCCACGGTCGCCCCGGCCGCCGGACGTCTTCAGGCCGGCTCCGGGAAGTACGGGCCACTGCCATGCCGTGGCGCACGTCAGTGCCGCTTCGAGTGGGGCAGGCATCCCCTTGCGCCTGAACAGGAGCCTGCGTCGCCTTCCGAGGATCTCGCGCATGAGCGCTCGTTCCTTTCCGTTGAACGCCGAGGTCCACATGCCACACCGGAAAATCTGTGTGCATGGCTTCACTGTGCGTATCGCTGTGCGTACAGTCGACGTATGTCGTCGACGCTCCGCCGCCCCTTTGGACGGGGCGCGGCCGGACTTCGCCAACCTGCGGCTGGGCTCACCGCTCCTGGGCCGAACGCAGTGTGTCTTCGTTAACGCGTAGCGACGGGTGGCGCACTCAATGGTCTGTCGATCTCGCTGTGACAGCCCCACCACTCCGGGATGGCGCGCGGGCTACGACGGATAAGACGCCGAAGCCGTCCGTCAGGTTCCGGGACAGTCCCAACTGCCCCCGTCCGTCACCGTTTACGTACCCATCACGTGCGGGATGACGCTCCTCCACGATGTCGCCTGGGCTTCACCGGGGAGTCTCCTGTCGAGCCCTCTCAGTCGATCGCAGAATACTGCGCTGGGGTCATTTTCTCGCCAAGATAACCGTCGCACAGACACCAGCAGTTCCGCCAGGACAATGCTGGACATCGCCTCAGTTGTGCGTGTACATGTGGATGCACTGATAGTGGCGCAGTATCACCTGGTGGTTTGCAATGCTATTGCGCGAAACGCACCAGTCAGAAAGCCGGTTGCCATGAGCGCTCCGCACATGCCGAAAGTGGCTGGAATCGATTCAGCAGTTCCGGCTCCCGCGCACACTGCCCCGCCCCTCGACGAGTCCGCCGGTGCGCCCGTGGTCATGATCCAGGACCGGCTGGCCGGCTGGGTCTCCGATCTGACCACCCTCCACGAGCTCACGGAACGCCTGGTCAGGACAGGCTCGGTCGCTGCCGCGGTGGCTGAGGTCGTACGGGCGGGAGCCGCCCTCGTCGGCTCGTCGCGCGGCCTGGTCGTCCTCGAACCGGCGCCCCGCGCGGACGAGCACATCCCCCGCACCACCGTCGGACTCGGTCTCAGCCATGCCGATCTCGGCCAGCTGGAGACCGTACCGCGCGACGCGACCTCCTACGGACGGCTCCTCGACGACACCGGAGTGCCCAGGGCTGCGGCCGAGTCCGTCGGCGACGTGCTCGGCGACCCGGACCTGGACCCGCTGCACCGCGACGTGGCCCGCAGGCTCGGCTACCGCGCCACGTACGCGGTCTCCCTGACATCCGAGACGGCGGGCCGGATCGGCGCCGCGGTCTGGTTTTACGACGAACCCGCCGAACCGGTGGAAAGGCAGCGCCATCTGGTGGGTCTCTACGCCCGGTACGCCGCCGAGCATCTGGCGCGCCTCCTGGAGCTGGAGACCGCCCGCGCGCGTGAGGCCACGATCGCCGACGAGCTGCTGCCCAGCCGGCTCCCCCGCGTACCGGGGGTACGGCTCGCCGTACGGCACCGTACGAACGGACGCGGAGGCGGCGACTGGTACGACGCGCTGCCCCTGCCCGAGGGTGCGCTGGGGCTCGCCGTCGGGTCGGTGAGCGGGTCGGGACCGAGCGCCCTGGCCGCCATGGGGCGGCTGCGCGCCTCCCTGCGGGCGTACGCGGTGATGGAGGGCGAGGATCCCGTCGCCGTCCTGTCCGACCTCGAACTGCTCCTGCGGCTGACCGAACCGGCGCGCACCGCCACCGCGCTCTTCGCCTACGCCGAACCGGCGCCGCGCAAGATCCTGCTCGCCGGGGCCGGTCACGCGCCACCGCTGATCGTGGGGGAGCGGCGGACGGAGTTCGTCGAGACGACGCTGTCGGCGCCGCTGGGCATGCTGTCCTGCTGGGAGGCGCCGAGCGTGGAGCTGTCTCCCGCACCGGGAGAAACGGTGCTGCTGTACACGGACGGGCTGCTGCGGCGTACCGGCGACCCGATGGACCGGGCTTTCGCGCGGCTGCACGCGGCGGCGGCGAGCGTGCCCAGGAGCCTGCGGGACGACCCGGGGGCCGTCGCCGACCACGTACTGCGGCTGGTGCTGCCCGACGGGCTCGACGAGCCCGCCCCCGGCGCCGACGCGGAGGATGTGGTGATCCTCGCCGCGCTCTTCGACTGAAGCGGACTGTCGCCCTCCGGCCGCCCTCCGAGTTGTCCACAGGCCCCCTGGCCTGTCTCCCGTACAGACATACGATGGGGCCTGGACCCGAAAGGTCCAATCCCGAAAGGTCCAATGTCGTACAGAGGAGGCAGACCGTGGCCGAGGAGCTCATCCCGGAAACACCGGAGACCCCGGAATCGCTGGGA
The DNA here is from genome assembly GCF_001723055.1 of Streptomyces niveus. Classification (GTDB taxonomy): domain Bacteria; phylum Actinomycetota; class Actinomycetes; order Streptomycetales; family Streptomycetaceae; genus Streptomyces; species Streptomyces niveus. The sequence goes on along the minus strand of NZ_MDCR01000032.1, from coordinate 28,486 downwards.
GATCAGGACACCGTGCTCGATGACGCCGACGAGGCGTCGGCCGAGAAGCCCATCAAGAAGCGCAAGAACGGCCTTTACATGAGCGTGTCCGACGAGCTGGCCGAGAACATGAAGTCGGGCTGGGCCGACACGGAGCTCCACGACCTGGAGCCCATCGCACAGGCGTCGCACACCGCGGCCCGCCGTGCCGCACTGTCCGCGCGATTCCCGGGCGACCGTCTGGTGATCCCCGCGGGCGGCCTGAAGACCCGGTCCAACGACACCGAGTACAGCTTCCGTCCCTCCACGGAATACGCGTATCTCACCGGCGACCACACCGAGGACGGCGTCCTCGTGCTGGAGCCGACGCCCGGCGGCGACGGCCACCGGGCGACGATCTATCTCACCCCCCGCTCCAACCGGGGCAACGGCGAGTTCTGGCTCGACGGCCGCCAGGGCGAGCTGTGGGTCGGCCGCCGGCACTCGCTCGCCGAGGCCGAGCAGCTGATCGGCCTGCCCGCGAAGGACGTCCGGGAGCTGGCCCAGGCGCTGCGCGAGGCGACGGGCCCCGTGCGGGCCGTCCGCGGGCACGACGCGGCCATCGAGGCCGCGCTGGCCGACAAGGTCACGGCTGAGCGCGACGAGGAGCTGCGCGTCTATCTCTCCGAAGCGCGCGCCGTGAAGGACGAGTTCGAGATCGGCGAGCTCCAGAAGGCCGTCGACTCCACCGTCCGCGGCTTCGAGGACGTCGTACGGATCCTCGACAAGGCGGAGGCGACCAGCGAGCGCTACATCGAGGGCACGTTCTTCCTGCGCGCCCGCGTCGAGGGCAACGACATCGGTTACGGCTCGATCTGCGCCGCGGGCCCGCACGCCACCACCCTGCACTGGGTGCGCAACGACGGCGACGTGCGCTCCGGTGATCTGCTGCTGCTCGACGCCGGCGTGGAGACCCACACCCTCTACACCGCCGACGTCACCCGCACCCTGCCGATCAACGGCCGGTTCAACGAGTTGCAGCGCAAGATCTACGACGCGGTGTACGAGTCGCAGGAGGCCGGTATCGCCGCGGTGAAGCCGGGCGCGAAGTACCGGGACTTCCACGACGCCTCGCAGCGCGTGCTCGCCGAGAGGCTCGTCGAGTGGGGACTGCTCGACGGACCGGTCGAGCGCGTCCTCGAGCTGGGTCTCCAGCGCCGCTGGACGCTGCACGGCACCGGGCACATGCTCGGCCTGGACGTCCACGACTGCGCCGCCGCGCGCACGGAGGCGTACGTGGACGGGACGCTGGAGCCCGGCATGTGTCTGACCGTCGAGCCGGGGCTGTACTTCCAGGCGGACGACCTCACGGTGCCCGAGGAGTACCGGGGCATCGGCGTCCGCATCGAGGACGACATCCTGGTCACGGAGGACGGCAACCGGAATCTGTCGGCAGGGCTGCCGCGTACCTCCGCCGACGTCGAGGCGTGGATGGCCACCGTCAAGGCCACCGAGCGGGGCTGAGCCGGACAGCCGTCGGCCCGGCCGCGCGTCTCGCGCGGCCGGGCCGTCCGGGTAAGAGGTCTCTTCCGGGCCTTGGGAACCTGGTGCCCCGACCGGTCAGACTCCGGCGGCCGTGCCGCCCAGGGCCACCAGCGGGGTCTCCTCGCGCCACTTCAGGATCTTGTCGAAGCTGATCACCGCGCCGCGCCCCGGCCGGTTGCGCCAGTGGACATGGTCGGCCAGCTGCTCGATCAGCGACAGCCCCCGCCCGTCCTCGGCGGACTCGGCAGCAAGCGGGGTGGGCCGCCTTTCCGCCCCTCGGGAGGGGAACCCCGGCCCGGAGTCGGACACTTCGATACGGCACTTCTCGCCGTCCAGATACGCGGTCACCCGGTACGCCTCCGACGCCGGGGACGTCACGCCGGACCCCTCGGGACCCTCGTGCCCGCCGCCACCACCGTGCTCGACGGCGTTCGCGCATGCCTCGGTCAGGGCGATGGACAGGTCGAAGGAGATGTCGGGGTCGACGCCCGCGGTCTCCATCGTGCCGATCAGAAGACGGCGCGCCAGCGGGACGCTCGCGGCCTCGCGCCGCAAATGGAGGGACCACCAGATGCTCATGCTCCAGCCTCCTGGCCACAGCTCGACATACCGATACGTATTGCCCTGGTAGGCGACTCGTAAGCACATCGATCACGTGAAAGAACTCATTCGGCGGACGCGCATGGACGGCCCTCCGTTGTATGGGACAGAGGGTGATCTTCCGGACCTGCCGTACGAAGCCACCGACCGCAGTGCGATGATGACCCGGCCATGCCGGATCGTGTCGCACACACCGGAGCCGGTCTGCGGCTCCTCAGGACCGCGGTGTTCACCGCGGTCTGTGTCGTGCTGGCCGGGACCGGACATGTGATCGCGGCCTGTCAGGCCGTCCCGTGGTGGACGCTCGTCGTCGGATTCGGCGGTGTCTTCGCCGTGGCCGCGCCGCTCGCCGGACGCGCCCGCTCGCTGCCCGCCATAGCGCTCGCCCTGACGGGTGGACAGCTCGCGCTGCACACCCTGTTCGGGATGAGCCAGCATCACCTGACCATGCGCCCGGGCGCCGACGACGTACTGATCCGCATGGCGGCGAAGCTGATCTGCGGCGCCGGTCCGGCCTCGCTGAGCGCGGGCGACGCCCACCGCATCGTGACCGACGCCGGGATCGACCCCGCCACCCTCGGCGCCGGGCCCGCGCAGGGCGGTCACCTGCACGATGGCATGTCCGCCGCAACGACCGCCCAGGCGGCGGCCGATGGGACCGGCGGGGCGGCGGCACTGCTGCCGGAGCTGCCGAGCCTGCCCATGTTCCTCACCCACCTGCTGGCCGCCCTGGCGACCGGCTGGCTCATGCGCCGCGGCGACCTCGCGCTCGCGCGGCTCGCCACGCTCTCGTCCCAGGGCCTCGGCGACGGCTTCGGCGAGGCCGTCGCCGACAACGCGCGGCTGCGGGCGCTCCGGGCCGCCCTCGGTCTCGTACGGGCCCTGCGCGCCGGGCTGCCGGTCACGCCGGCCCCCGGACCGCTCGCCAGGCCCACCCCCCGGCGCGACGCCCCGCCGTCGTACGCGGAGGAGACACTCCAGCATTCGGTGATCAGGCGCGGCCCGCCGGCCGTATTCACTCTCGCCGCCTGACGCGACGACACGCCCCGTACGTAGTACGGAGGACGGTGCCGTCGCGATGCCGACGCGTATCCGCGCACGGCTCACCGTCTCTCCCACACCCGTGGAGTGTCTCTGTCATGAACGCCTCTCGTACGAACACGTCTCGTCGCGGTGTCTCGCGGCCGTCCACCGTCGGCCGTACGCGCACCGCGCGCCGTGCGGCAGTCGTCGGCGGCGTCGCCGCGTCCGCCGTCGTACTGATGGCCGGTCCCGCCCTCGCGCACGTCGGCGTACAGCCGGTCGGCGAAGCCGCCAAGGGCGGCTACGCGACGGTCAACTTCAAGGTGCCGAACGAGCGCGACGACGCCTCGACGGTCAAGCTCGAAGTCAACTTCCCGACCGAGCACCCGCTGGCGTCGGTGGCGCCGCAGACCGTGCCCGGCTGGAAGATCGTCGTCACCAAGAGCAAGCTCGCCAAGCCGATCGAGATGCACGGCAAGCAGATCACCGAAGCCGTCTCGAAGGTCACCTGGACCGCCACGGGCGACGGCGGGGTCGCGCCCGGCTACTTCCAGCAGTTCCCGCTCTCCATCGGCCAGCTGCCCGAGAACGCCGACCAGCTGGTGTTCAAGACCCTCCAGACGTACGACAACGACGAGGTCGTGCGCTGGATCGACGCGCCCGTCGAGGGCGCCGAGCCCGAGAGCCCGGCGCCGGTCCTGACGCTGACCGCCGCCTCCGAGGACGGCCATGGCGCACCCGCCGGCGACAAGGCGGGCGACGACGCCAAGGGCGGCGCGGACCACGCGTCCGACGAGAGCGCGGACCACAAGACCGCGAGCGCCGCCTCCTCCGACAGCAGCGACGGAACGGCCCGTGGCCTCGGCATCGCCGGCATCGTCATCGGCATCGCCGGTGTCGCCTACGGCGTCCTGGCCGGCCGCCGCCGTACCCCGTCGTCCACCGACACCCCCGCCAGCTGATCAGCGGGCGCGGGCCCGTCGAAGGGCCCGCGCCCGGAGCCCGTAATCCACCAATGGGAACTATCTCCATGCGCAAGAAGACCGTGCTCACCGCCGCCGCACTCACGGCGGTGGCGGCACTCACCCTGTCCGCCTGCGGAAGCGGCGACGACGACTCGTCGAAGCCCGTGGCCGATGTCTCCACCCAGCCGAAGACGCAGGCGGCGACCGTGCTCGACAAGCCCTTCGAGAAGCCGAACCTCGTCCTGAAGGACACGAAGGGCAAGACGTACGACTTCCGCGAGGAGACCAAGGGCAAGCCGACGCTGATCTACTTCGGCTACACGCACTGCCCCGACGTCTGCCCGCTGACGATGAGCAACATCGCCATCGCCCGGAAGGCACTGCCCAAGGCCGACCAGGACAAGCTCCAGGTCGTGTTCGTCACCACCGACCCCGAACGGGACACCTCCGCCGAGCTGGCCAAGTGGCTGCCCAGCGCGGGCGACCCGTCCTTCGTCGGTCTCACCGGCGACTTCGCGACCATCCAGGCGGGCGCGCGCCAGGTCGGCATCGGCATCGAACCGGCGACCAAGGAGAAGGACGGCACCGTCGTCTCCATGCACGGCGCCCAGGTCATCGCCTTCTCACCGAAGACGGACGGCGGTTACGTCCTGTACGGGGAGGACACGACCGCCGACGACTACGCGAAGGACCTGCCCAAGCTCGTCAAGGGCGAGACCCCGTGAGGCGGCGCGGCGCTCCCACGGCCGCCGCAGCGGCGCTCGCGTCGCTGCTGTCAGTGGTGGCGCTCGCCGGGTGCTCGTCGGCGGACGCCGCCGAGGACACACCTCAGTTGAAGGTCACCGGAGCGTTCATGCCGCAGCCCGTCAGCGACATGGCGTCCGGCTTCCTCACGGTCACCAACAGCGGCGGCGCGGCGGACAAGCTCACGTCCGTCACCAGCGACATCTCCGACGAGGTCACGATCCACGAGACCAAGGACCAGAAGATGCGGCAGGTGAAGTCCTTCGACATCCCGGCCGGCGGCGAGCTGAGTCTGGCGCGCGGCGGCAGCCATCTGATGTTCATGGGCCTGAAGACGAAGCCCGAACAAGGCCAGCGGATCTCCGTGGAACTGCACTTCGAGAAGACCGACCCCATCAAGGTCGACCTTCCCGTCAAGGAGACCACCTACAACCCCACGCAGCACTGAGGGACTGACTCACCATGACGGCCATCGCCCCCCGCTTCGGACCACAGCTGATACGGCTGCTGCTCGTCACCGCCGTACTGACCGTCGGCCTCCTCGGCGCGCTCGCCGGTACGGCGTCGGCGCACGCGGCGCTCACGGGCAGCGATCCGAAGGACGGGGCGGTGGTCGACGTCGCTCCACGGGAGGTCACCCTCACCTTCTCCGAACAGATCGCCATGGGCGACGACTCCATCCGGGTCCTCGACCCCAGCAGCAAACGTGTCGACGTCGCGAAGATGCGGGACCTGAGCCAGGGCGGCACCGTCCGCTACGCCGTCGGCCTGAAGCCCGGACTGCCCGACGGCACGTACACCGTCGCCTGGCAGGCGGTCTCCGCCGACAGCCATCCCGTGTCCGGCGCCTTCACCTTCTCCGTCGGGGCGCCGTCGGCGACCACGGCCACCGTGCCCGACCAGGAGGCCGGAGGCGGACTGGTCGGCACGCTGTACGACACGGTGCGCTACATCTCGTACGCCGGGTTCATCCTGCTCGTCGGCGGTGCGGCGTTCGTCCTGGCCTGCTGGCAGCGGGGCGCGTCCGTACGGCCGTTGCAACGGCTCGTCGTCGGCGGCTGGGTCACGCTGACCGCGGCGACACTCGTCCTCCTCCTACTGAGGACGCCGTACACCGGGTCCGGCAAGCTCGGCGACATGTTCGACCTCGGCGGTCTTTCGGACGTACTGGACACCAAGACGGGCGCCGCGCTCGTGTCGCGGCTGCTGCTGCTCGGGGCCGCCGCGCTCTTCATCGCCGTGCTGTTCGGCGCGTACGCGAAGCGCGTCACGGAAGCAGAAGCGGAAGCGGAAGCGGAAGCGGAGATGGACGGGGAGGGCAACGCGGAGGCGGGGAAGGCGAAGGCCGATCTCGCCTTCGGGCTGAGCCTGGGCGGCACGGTCGTCGCCGCCGGGATCGCCGGGACCTGGGCGCTGTCCGAGCACGCGTCGACCGGGATCCAGACCGGCCTCGCCATGCCGCTCGACGTCCTGCATCTGCTGGCCGTCGCCGCGTGGCTCGGCGGCCTCGTGTCGCTGCTGGTCGCCCTCTACCGGGTGCCGGACCTCGAACGGGCCGCCGTGCGGCGCTTCTCGCGGATCGCCTTCACCAGCGTCGTCGTGCTGGCCGTGACCGGGGTGTACCAGTCGTGGCGGCAGGTCGGCTCCTGGGACGCGTGGACCGGTACGTCGTACGGGCAGCTCCTGCTGGTCAAGATCGGGCTGATCGCCGTCCTGCTCGGTGCCGCCTGGTTCTCGCGGCGCTGGACGGGGCTGCTGGGCGAGGACGCGAAGACCGCGAAGACCGCGGAGGCGGGCGCCGAAGCCGACGCCGAAGCAGGCGTGAAAGTCGGTGTGAAAGCCGGCGTCGACGTGGTGGAGGAGACGGCCGAGAAGGACGTGGCGGAGGCCGGCACCGCTGCCGACCCCGAGCGTGCCGCCCAACTCGCCCGCCAGCGCACCGCGCTGGCCACCGCCCGCAAGAAGCGCGACCGCGACGCCGACACCGAGCGGTCCGGACTGCGCCGCTCCGTACTGATCGAGGCGTGCGTCGCCCTGGTGGTGCTCGCCGTCACGACCGCCCTGACGGGCACCGAGCCGGGCCGTACGCAGGAGAAGGAGGTCAGCCGCACCGGCACCGAGGCCGCCGCTCCCGCGCCCGCCCGCCCCGTCAACCTCACCGAGCCCTTCGACACCGGCGGTACGAAGGGCAAGGGCACCCTGCGGCTCACCATCGACCCCGCCCGCCCCGGCACCAACCTCATGCACGTCTGGATCGACGGCCCGGACGGCAAGCCGATGGACGTGCCCGAGGTGAAGGTCGCGTACACCCTGAAGTCCCAGCAGATCGGACCGCTTCCCGTCGTGCCCGAGCGGCTCGCGGCGGGACACTGGAGCGCGGGCAACGTACAGATCCCGATGCCCGGCGACTGGCACCTCCAGGTGACCGTGCGGACGTCGGACATCGACCAGACCACCATCGAGAAGAACGTGAAGATCGGCTGACCTCGTGAGCGACACCCGTACGACCGGCGGCACCGGAAACGGAACCGGAACCGGAACCGGAACCGGAACTGATGCGCCTTCCGCCGACGCCAGGCCCGCGATCTCGCGGCGGCGCCTGATCGGTACGGCCGGCGCCGCCGGCGCCGCGGGCCTCGTCGCCGGGGCGGCCGGCGGGAGCGCCGCGTACGCCGCGACCCGCCCCGACGAACCGACCGCGCTCGCCACGGTCGGCTCGGCCACCGTCGCCTTCCACGGCGCCCACCAGGCCGGCATCACCACCCCGCTCCAGGCCCGCGGCCATCTCGTGGGCCTCGATCTGGCTCCGGGAGCCGGGCGCAAGGAGGCCGCCGCGCTGCTGCGCCGCTGGTCGGGGACCGCGCGGCGGCTCATGGCGGGCGAACCGGCCGGCGAGGGCGACACCGGCATCGCGCTGGACGCCGGGCCCTCCGCGCTGACGGTCACCTTCGGCTTCGGCCGGACCTTCTTCGACGTGACGAAGCTGGCCGACCGCCGCCCCTCGGCGCTCGACCCGCTGCCGGCCTTCTCCTCGGACCATCTCGACGCCCGCCGCAGCAACGGCGATCTGTGGGTCCAGATCGGCTCGGACGACTCGCTCGTCGCCTTCCACGCGCTGCGCGCCCTCCTTAAGGAGGCGGGCGACGCGGCGCGCGTACGGTGGCAGATGAACGGCTTCAACCGTTCGCCCGGCGCCACCGCCCGGCCCATGACGGCCCGTAATCTGATGGGCCAGGTCGACGGCACCAACAACCCGAAGCCGACGGACGCCGACTTCGACCGGCGGATCTTCGTTCCGGCGAAGCCGCCGGCCGGGACACCCGACTGGATGGCGGGTGGCTCGTACGCCGTCGTACGCCGCATCCGGATGCTGCTCGACGACTGGGACGCCCTGCCGGTCGACCGCCAGGAACTGGTCATCGGCCGCCGCAAGTCCGACGGCGCCCCGCTCACCGGCGGCACGGAGACGACCGCGCTCGCCCTGGACAAGACCGGACCCGACGGCAAGCTCGTCATCCCGGACAACGCGCACGCGCGGATCTCGGCGCCGGAGCAGAACGGCGGGGCCGCGATGCTGCGCCGCCCGTTCTCCTTCCACGACGGGCTCGCGGCGGACGGCACCCCGGACGCGGGTCTGCTGTTCATCTGCTGGCAGGCCGATCCGCTGCGGGGCTTCGTGCCGGTGCAGCGCAAGCTCGACCGGGGTGACGCGCTGTCGGCTTTCGTACGGCACGAGTCGAGCGGCCTGTACGCGGTGCCCGGCGGGCCGCGCGAGGGCGAGTACGTGGGCCAGCGGCTGCTGGAGTCCTGAGGGGGCGGGGAGGCCGGTCAGAGCCGAGGACGGCCCGGGAGCGGCGTCGGAGCTGAGGTCCTGGGCCGTCCACCGGTCGGACTAAGGTGACCACATGTCGGCCACGCGCTATACGTACCTGGGCCCCGAGGGCACCTTCACCGAAGCCGCCCTCCGCACCCTTCCGGAAGCCGCCACCCGGGAGCTGATCCCGATGGTCTCGGTGCCCGCCGCCCTCGATGCCGTACGGCACGGGGACGCCGCGGCTGCCCTCGTACCGATCGAGAACTCGGTGGAGGGCGGAGTCACCGCGACCCTCGACGAACTCGCGTCGGGCGAGCCGCTGATGATCTACCGCGAGGTGGTCCTGCCGATCGCCTTCGCGCTTCTCGTCAGGCCGGGCACGGCCCTTACCGACATCAAGACGGTGACCGGACATCCGGTGGCGCAGCCGCAGGTGCGCAACTGGCTGCGGGCCCATCTGCCGAACGCCCTGTGGGAGTCTGCCGCGTCGAACGCGGACGGCGCGCGGCTGGTCCAGGAGGGCCGGTTCGACGCCGCCTTCGCGGGTGAGTTCGCGGCGGCGACGTACGGGCTGGAAGCCCTGGTCACCGAGATCCACGACGCCGAGAACGCGGAGACGCGTTTCGTCCTGGTGGGCAGGCCCGCGCGGCCGGCGGCGCCGACCGGGGCGGACAAGACGTCGGTGGTGGTCTGGCTCGGCGAGGACCATCCGGGCGCGCTGCTCGAACTGCTTCAGGAGTTCGCCGTCCGCGGGGTCAACCTGATGCTCATCCAGTCACGGCCGACGGGCGCGGGCATCGGTAACTACTGCTTCGCCGTGGACGCCGAGGGCCATATCTCGGACCGGCGGGTGGGCGAGGCGCTGATGGGGCTGAAGCGGATCAGTCCGAAGGTGCGGTTCCTGGGGTCGTACCCGAGGGCCGGTGTGACTCCGCAGGACGTACGGCCGCTGCGCGCGGGGACGTCGGACGGGGAGTTCATGGACGCCGCCGACTGGCTGGCCCGCAGCCAGGACGGGCGGATCTGAGCCGACGGCGGCGGTGGGGCGACGGGGATGGGCCCTGTTGTCCACAGAGTTATCCACAGGACGGTCGGCCACCCTGGGGACAAGTCGACAGCGCCGGACGGCAGGGTCGACAAATCTCCTCAGCGACAGCGCTTCCGTCCACAGGACGCACAGCCGGCCCGTGTCACCTCTATTCCATTGATCAACTCGTTGGAGGGACCAAGTCCCACCCGAACGAGTATGTGAAGCGGGTCCTGGCGGAGAATCCCCCCACCTCCACGGGGACTTTCACCGTGCGGCCCCTCGCGATCCACAGATTCCCCACACAGCCTGTGGATAACTTTTGAAGCCGGTGCGCCTCTGTGGACAACGTCGCCCCAAGTGCCCTGCGCCGTAAGGGAAATGAGTCAACCCGGCATCGCCGGTGCCCCTTTCCGGGGAATTGGCCACCTGTTATTGACGTAAGGGGCCCTCCCCTTTCACCCTTTCCCCACTCTCCTCAATTGCGGCAATTCAGACAAAGCATCACACGCTGAAATATGGGGTGGGGTGGCGGAAGCACGCACCGGTAGCCTGGTGGGGTGATTGACCTTCGCCTGCTCCGAGACGACCCCGACCGTGTCCGCGCCTCGCAGCGCGCCCGTGGAGAGGACGTCGCCGTCGTCGACGCCCTGCTCTCCGCCGACGAGCGGCGCAGGGCCTCCGGCGTCCGCTTCGACGAGCTGCGCAACGAGCAGAAGACGCTCGGCAAACTCGTCCCCAAGGCCGCCGGCGACGAGAAGACCGAGCTGCTGGCCCGTACGCGAGAGCTGTCGGCGGCCGTGAAGGCCGCCGACGCCGCGCAGCACGAGGCGGACGAGGAGGCCAGGCGGCTGCTCCTCCAACTGGGCAACGTCGTGCACCCGGACGTGCCCGTGGGCGGCGAGGAGGACTTCGTCGTCCTCGACACGATCGGCACCCCGCGCGACTTCGCCGCCGAGGGCTTCGAGCCCAAGGACCACCTGGAGCTCGGCGAGGCGCTCGGCGCCATCGACATGGAGCGCGGCGCGAAGGTCTCCGGCTCGCGCTTCTACTACCTGACGGGCATCGGCGCGCTGCTCGAACTCGCCCTGGTGAACGCGGCGATCGCGCAGGCGACCGAGGCCGGCTTCATCCCGATGATGACTCCCGCGCTGGTGCGCCCGCGCGCGATGGAGGGCACGGGCTTCCTCGGCCAGGCGGCGGAGAACGTGTATCACCTGGAGAAGGACGACTTCTACCTGGTCGGTACGTCGGAGGTGCCGCTCGCCGCGTACCACATGGACGAGATCATCGACGCCGACAAGCTGCCCCTGCGGTACGCGGGCTTCTCGCCCTGCTTCCGCCGTGAGGCGGGGACGTACGGCAAGGACACCCGGGGCATCTTCCGGGTGCACCAGTTCGACAAGGTCGAGATGTTCTCGTACGTCGACCCGGCGGACGCCGAGGCCGAGCACACACGGCTCCTGGAGTGGGAGAAGCAGTGGCTCACCGGCCTCGGGCTGCCCTTCCAGGTGATCGACGTGGCCACGGGCGACCTCGGTGCCTCGGCCTCGCGCAAGTTCGACTGCGAGGCGTGGATCCCGACGCAGGGCAAGTACCGCGAGCTGACGTCCGCGTCCAACTGCGACGGCTTCCAGGCCCGTCGGCTCTCCGTACGGATGCGTGAGGCGAAGGACGGCAAGCAGCAGGTGCGGCCACTCGCGACGCTGAACGGCACGCTCTGCGCGGTCACGCGCACGATCGTGGCGCTGCTGGAGAACCACCAGCAGGCCGACGGTTCGGTGTGGGTGCCGGAAGTGCTCCGTCCCTACCTGGGCGGGCGCGAGACGCTGGAGCCGATCGCCAAGTGAGCGCCGCCGCCCCCGCACCCGCCGCCGGCTTCCCGTACAAGCTCGTCGCGACCGACCTCGACGGCACGCTGCTGGGCGAGGACCACACGGTCTCCGCCCGTACGCGTGAGGCGCTCACCGCCGCGACGGCGGCGGGGGCGGCGCACATCATCGTCACCGGGCGGGCCGTGCCCTGGACGCGCGGCATCCTCGACGATCTCGGGTACGACGGGTTGGCGGTCTGTGGTCAGGGCGCGCAGGTTTACCACGCCGGTGAGCACAGACTGCTGACGTCGGTGACGCTCGACCGGCAGGTGGCCGTCGTCGCGCTGTCGAAGATCGAGGCGGAGGTGGGCCCGCTGGCGCTGGCCGCGAGCCGTGACGGTCTCGACGGTGACGTACTGATCGGGCCCGGCTACCAGGTCCAGGACGGCCCGCTGCCCTCGCTGCGCCTCGACGACCGCGCGGAGATGTGGACCCAGCCGATCAACAAGGTCTACATACAGCACCCCGAGCTGAGCGACGACGCGTTGGCGAAGGTCGCGCGGGAGACGGCCGGCGGCATGGTGGCCGTGGTCATGGCGGGGCCGGGGGTCGTGGAGATCCTGCCGCTGGGTCTGAGCAAGGCCACGGGGCTCTCGCTGGCCGCGCGGCGGCTCGGCGTGACGGCGGCCGACACGATCGCGTTCGGCGACATGCCCAACGACATCCCGATGTTCGGCTGGGCGAGGCACGGTGTGGCGATGGCCAACGCGCACGAGGCGCTGAAGGCCGTGGCGGACGAGGTGACCGCGTCGAACGAGGACGACGGTATCGCCGTGGTGCTGGAGAAGCTGCTTCAGCGGAGCTGACGCGACTCGGTCGGTCGGTCGCGGTGGTCGATGTGCTCGATGTATGTGCCCGATCGTCCCGGGGGAAGGGGGCGGTCCGCGCGCGAACGCGCGCTCGAAGCGACCGCCCCCTTGGGCGGGTCACCGTCGGCTGCGCGGAGCGGAAGTGGTTACTCCGGTGCCGGCTCGGGACTGCCCTGTCGGGAACTCGACGGACTCGAACCATCAGTCATCGCCGCGCTCCTCTCCCGGTCCAGTGATACCTGACACCACCACTGTGCACCGGGGCGGGAGTTCGGCGCCACCGAGTTGTTCGCGAACGGATCAGCGGCGCCTACGGCCGCGGCGCAGATCCTTCAACTGATGGACGACGTCGTCCACCCGGGCGTCGACGCGGTTGATGTCCTCGGACATCTGGCACAGCCGGTTGCTGATTGCCGCGACGACCTGGTTGGTGGCGTCGAGCCGCCGGTCCAGGCTGTCGAGCCGGTGCGACATCCGGTTGAGAACCGGCCCCAGTTCCTGGAGCGCCACGCCGACTCCGCCAAGGCACGACTCCACGGCGGTGACGCGGCGGTCGAGGGAGGCGTACGCCTCGCGCCAGCCCTCCTCGGCGTCGAGGAGGTACGTACGGACGCAGCGGGCGATGTCGCTGTCGCGGAGCAGCATCGCGATGTTGAGGACGGTCCGGCGGGTGTGGAGCGTGAGCTGGGTGACCGCCTGTGGATAACTCTCCCCCTTCTCCGTGCCCCATAGTGACACCATGTCACTATGAAAGCGCCGCAGGTCAGGGCCTCGCAGCACTCGCATCCCGTTCTCGGCCAGCTCCGCGCGATGCCGTGCGGTCAACTGCCTGATGACGCCTGTGGATACTTCGAAGTAGCGCGCGACCCCGTCCGTGGTGCAGTGCGCGCCGTCCGGGAGCATGACCAGGGCCTTCACCTTGTCGAGCGCGTCGACGCGCCCCAGATGCTCGACGCGCATGGTGCGCGATTCGAGCAAGGTGACTTCCGATGGCATGGGTGTGCCTTCCGTTCGTGAACCGATGAGGGACGGCCCTCTCCCCGGGCATCAGGGGCGGAGGTCGGCTCACGGTGGCTACTCACTCAATGACCGGTGCGGCTTTCGAGCCGGCTCCGGCAATCCCCAGTTTCACGAACGCTCGACGTCACGAACTCCAGTTGCCTCCACGCACGCGGAACAACGAGCCGATAAACGTACAGTTACGCGGCGACCCCCGCCCGATGGGCGGGGGTCGCGGCGCCGCGCGGCTCAGCGTGCGGCGATGACGAGCCCGCGCTCACTCCTCGCCGGCGAGCGTCAGCGTCCGCAGCTTCTGGCCCGCGTACCACGTCGCGACGACCGTCACCCCGACCAACAGCACGATGGCGAGCGGCAGGCCGACGTCCGACGCGATCAGGCCGTCGCCGGCGGTCCTCTCCGCGACCGCCAGGGACCACTGCTGGACGCTGAGCGTCCGCGCGCCCGCGACCAGGCTGCCGAAGAGCGTCTCCCACACCAGCGCGTACACGAGGCCGATGACGACCGCGTGCCGGCTGACCGTGCCGAGCAGCAGGAACAGGGCGCTGTAGGCGATGGAGGCGACCAGCGCGGCGATGGTGTAGGACACCGCGATCTGCTGGCCGTTGCCGTTGAGGATGAATCCGGCGATGAAGGTGGGGACCGCGGAGAAGACCATCGTCACGGCGATGGCGACGATCAGTTTGGTGAAGATGATCGTCGGCCGTGGCAGCGGCTTCGCCAGCAGGTAGACGATCGAACCGTCGTCGATCTCGGGGCCGATGGCGCCCGTTCCCGCGATCACGCCGATCAGCGGGATCATCGTGGCGAGGGCGAAGCCGCCCAGGACGTCCGACGCGGTCTGGTCGTCCACGCCGCTGAAGGCGCGTACGGCCACGGCGATGAAGATCAGCAGGACCGGCAGGATGAGGAGGACGGCGGCCCGGCGCCGGCCGAGCAGGGCCCGGTAGGTGAGCCGGGCGACTGTGGGGTCGTACATGACGTCACAGCTCCTTTCTGGGCGCTCAGGCCGTTACGAGGTACGAGAAGACGGATTCGAGGGATTCGTCGGACGGCGAGACCGAGAGCAGCCGGATGGAGTGCTCGCGGGCGACCCTCGGCAGCAGTTCGGTGAAGCGCCCGAAGTCGACGGCCTGGATGCGCAGCGCGCCCTCGGTGACGTCGACCTCGATGCCTGCGGTGGAGGGGTCGGCGATCAGCGCGGCGGCGAGGACGCGGTCGTCGCTGGACCGTACGAGATAGCGGTGCGGCCGGTCGGTCATGAGCCGGCGGATCTTGCGGAAGTCGCCGGACGCGGCGTGCCGGCCGGCGACGATCACCTCGATGTGCGCGGCGAGTTGCTCGACCTCCTCAAGGATGTGCGAGGAGAACAGGACCGTACGGCCCGAGTCGCCCATCTTCCGCAGCAGGTCCATCAGTTGCATGCGCTGGCGTGGGTCCATGCCGTTGAACGGCTCGTCCAGGAGCAGCACGGACGGCTCGTGGACGAGCGCGGACGCCATCTTGACGCGCTGGCGCATGCCTTTGCTGTACGTCGCGATCTTGCGGTCCTGCGCGTACTCCATCTCGACGGTGGCGAGCGCCTTGTGGGCCGCCTCCTTACCGAGGCCGTGCAGTTCGGCGTTGGCGACGACGAATTCGAGCCCGGTGAGGAAGTCGTACATGCCCTCCCGCTCGGGGACGATGCCGATCTTGCGGTAGACGGACTCGTTGCGCCAGATCGCGTCGCCGTCGAGGGTGACGCTTCCGTTGGAGGGGGCCAGGAACCCGCCCATCATGTTGATGAGCGTGGACTTGCCCGCGCCGTTGGGTCCGAGCAGCCCGGTAACGCCGGGGCCGACGGTCATCGTGACGTCGTTGACGGCGACGACGTTGCCGAACCAGCGTGACGCGTGCTCGATGTTGATGGTGGTCACAGCCCGACCTTCCGGTAACGGCCCATGAGGACGGCGTACGAGCCGAGGATGAGCGCGAGAACGACCAGCAGATAGACGACACCGACACCGGCCGAGGGGCCCGCCTCGCCGGGGAACGACGAGGTGGCGCCGAGGAACGCGGTCTGTACGCCGTCGATGAGCGTGATGGGTGAGAAGAGGCCGAGCCACTGGACGGCGCCGTCCGCGTCGCTCGCGGAGGCGATGGCCTGGACGGTGGAGACGGCGCCGTAGGTGATGGTCAGTGTGGCGATCACGGCGGCGACGCCGAAGCCGCGGCGCGGGGTGAGGGCGGCCATAACCAGGCCGAGTCCGCCGAAGAGCAGTGAGAGCAGTGCCACGGAGAGGAGCCCCTGGCCGAAGCCCTTGGTCTGGTCGAGGAAGTCCATCTTGGCGAGCAGCGAACCGAGGTAGAGGACCACCAGTGGGGCGGCGGTCAGGATGAAGAGGGAGGAGGCCATCGCGCCGTACTTGGCGAGGACGTAGTCGACGCGCTCGATGGGACGGGAGAAGTACAGCGGCACCGTCTTGAAGCGCAGGTCGCGTGAGACGGACTGCGGCGCCTGGGCGGCCAGGAAGAGCGCGATGATGGCCTGGGTGAAGATCGCGTACCGCGTGTACGAGACCGGCAGGTCCTTGAGGTCGGTGGCGACGGCGACGGCGACCATGATCGCCGCCGGTACGCACATCACGGCGAACAGGATCATCGGCAGGATCTTGGACTTGGCGGACCTGCCGAGGCCGTAGGAGCCGCGCAGGGACTGCGAGTAGAGGGAGCGGCGGGCGTAGGCGCGGCCGAGCCGCGGGCCGTCGTAGTTGCGGTAGCCGATGTTGTGGATCCGGGTGAGGTCAGTGCTCATCGCTGCCGCCTCCCTTCTGAAGTGCGAGTTCCGCGGTGCCGCTCTGGGCCGGTACGGGCTGCCCGTCGGGGCCGGCCGGGGCGGCGCCCTTCGAGGCGTCCTTCGTACGGAAGACCTCCGCGATGTGGTGGCGGCGCTGTTCCATCCGTACGAGGCCGAGCCCGAGTCCGGCGACGGTGTCGCGTACGACGTCGTACGTCTCCTCGCCCGTCGCCTCGATGAGCAGGATGTGGCCGGCGCCAGGCAGGCCGTCCTCCTCGCCCAGGTGGAGCGAGAGCCCGGCCGCGGTGAGGGCCTCGCGCAGGGCGCGGGTGCCGTCGGGGTGGGTGTCGGTGTCGGTGACCTCGACGGCGAGCGTCGCCGTGTTCTGCGTGAAGTCGCTCGTGGAGCTGGAGCGCAGCAGCGTGCCGCCGTCGATGACGACGACATGGTCACAGGTGCGTTCGAGCTCGCCGAGGAGGTGCGAGGTCACGAGGACGGAGATGCCGAAGTCGGTGTACACGCGGCGGATCAGGTTGAGCATCTCGTCGCGGCCGACGGGGTCGAGGCCGTTCGTCGGCTCGTCGAGGAGGACGAGTTTGGGGTCGTGGACCAGTGCCTGCGCGAGTTTGACGCGCTGCTTCATGCCGGTCGAGTAGCCGCCGATGGGGCGGTACCGCTCCTCGTACAGGCCGACGTGGCGCAGTGTGTCCGCGGTGCGTTCGCGGGCGGCGGTCGGGGGGAGTCCGGACATGCGCGCCATGTGGACGACGAGTTCGGTCGCCGAGACGTCGGGCGGCAGGCAGTCGTGCTCGGGCATGTATCCGACGCTCTCGCGGATGGCGGCGCCGTCGGTGGCGACGTCGAACCCGAGCACGGTGGCCCGGCCTTCCGTGGCGGGGGACAGACCCAGCAGGATCTTGATCATGGTGGACTTGCCGGCTCCGTTGGCACCCACCAGACCGGTCACGCCCGGTCCGATGTCCAAGGAGAGCCGGTCAAGCGCGGTTACCCGGGGGAACCGCTTACTCAGGCCTTCAGTAGCGATCACAGTCACGTTTAAGACGGTAGTGGCGCACCCCACAGCGGACGTCAGCCCTGGCGGCTGTCTCGGGGTCCGCCTTGAGGCGTACGGACCCGTAAGGGCAGCATAAAAAGTTATGCCGAAAGTTATGGGGGCGGAGAGTTTTCCACAGGCTGGACGCGGGCCTTGACGCAGCCGCCGGACATTGTCACATTCATCAGTGTCACGTTACGAACGCGTAGCGCGATCGGGTCGGAGGTGCGGCATGGCTTCAGCGTTGACGGGCGAACGGGCCGCGGAGCTGCGGGGATTCAGCTCCGCGCAGCGGCTGGCCTACGAGTGCGCCGAAGCGGTGGCCGCGCGCCTGCGGCCGGGGGTCACGGAGCGCGAGGCCGCCCGGATGCAGCGCGACTGGTTGCGGGCGCGCGGGGTGCGCGACTGGTTCCATCTGCCCTTCGCCTGGTTCGGGGACCGTACGGCCTTCACGGGGTTCCGGATCCCGCTCCAGTTCTTCCCCACCAACCGGAGGCTGGAGGAGGGGATGCCGTTCATCCTCGATCTGGCGCCGGTCCACCGGGGTTTCCCCGCCGACGTCGGGTATTCGGGCTGTCTGGGCCCCGGCCCACACCCGCTGCACGACAAACTCCTCGCCGATCTTCAGGCGCACCGCGAGCTGCTGCTGCGCGAGGTGCGCGAGCGCCGCCCGCTGCGGGAGATATACGAGGACGTGGACCGGCTGATGGTCCGCCAGGGATACGAGAACAGACACCGGGCCTACCCCTTCGGGGTGATCGCCCACAAGATCGGCCGTGTGAGCGACCGGCGCTGGTCGCCGCATGTCCTCGGTTTCGGTACGCAGGCGCTCAAGGGCCTGGCGAGCGACGCGCTGCACGGGCACCGGGACGGCTGGTCACCGCTGTGGAGCCCGTACAGATTCTCCGACCACCCGCCCAGACCGGGGCTGTGGGCGGTGGAGCCGCACCTCGGATTCCGGGGTACGGGCGCCAAGTTCGAGGAAATCCTGGTGGTCACCGACTCCGGGGACCCGGCCGAGAGCGCGTTCTGGCTGGATGACGATCTGCCGCATGTGCGGCGTTGGGCGAAGGGTGCGTGATGTCGCTTCAGTCAGTTCCGTCTGTTCCGTCGCCGTCGGGCAGGCCCGTGGAGGTGCGTGAGCGCCGGGTGCGCACGGGCGGGATCGAGCTGTGCGTGGCCGAGCTGGGTGACCCGCGGCGGCCGACGGTCCTGCTCGTGCACGGGTATCCCGACAGCAAAGAGGTCTGGTCCCAGGTCGCGGAGCGGCTCGCCGAGCGGTTCCATGTGGTGCTGTACGACGTCCGGGGCCACGGCGGGTCGACGGCCCCGAAGCCACTGCGCGGCGGCTTCACCCTGGAGAAGCTGACGGACGACTTCCTGGCGGTCGCCGACGCGGTGAGCCCGGACCGGCCGGTCCATCTGGTGGGCCACGACTGGGGGTCCGTACAGGGCTGGGAGTTCGTGACCGTACGGCGCACGAAGGGCCGTATCGCCTCCTTCACCTCGATGTCGGGACCGTCGCTGGACCACTTCGGGCACTGGATCAAACGCCGGATGACCCGCCCCACCCCGCGCGCGCTGGGCCAACTGCTCGGTCAGGGCGCCAAGTCCTGGTACGTGTATCTGCTGCACACGCCGGTGCTGCCCGAGCTGGCATGGCGCGGGCCGCTCGGCAGGCGGTGGCCGAAGATCCTCGACCGGTTCGAGAAGGTGCCGCCGGCGCGGGCGGACGCGGGGGGCACGGGGAGCGCGGGCGCGTATCCGACCGCCTCACTGCCGGAGGACGCGGCGCACGGCGCCTGGCTCTACCGGGACAACATCAACGCCCGGCTGCGCCGACCACGGGCCGACGCGCACGCGCACGTGCCGGTCCAGCTGATCACCCCGACCGGTGACGCCTTCCTCTCCGAGCGGCTCTACGACGACCTGGAGCGGTGGGTGCCCCAGCTGGTACGCCGTACGCTCCCCGCCAAGCACTGGGTGCCGCGTACGCGACCGGATCAACTGGCTTTCTGGATCACCGAGTTCGTCAGCGCGCACGAGCCCGAGCCGGAGAGCGCGAAGGACGGGGACGGCGGGGACGACGCGGCCGGCGACGCGGTGGCTGTCGGGCCGGCCGGCAAGGCGCGCCGGGAGAGCCGGGCCCGCCGGGCGCGGGACCTGGTGGCGAGCGGCCCCTACGGGGAGCGGTTCGGCGGGCAGCTCGTCCTGGTGACCGGCGCGGCGAGCGGCATCGGACGGGCCACCGCTTTCGCGTTCGCCGAGTCGGGCGCCCGCGTCGTCGTGGTCGACCGCGACGGTGAAGGGACCGCCAGGACCGCCGAGATGGCCCGGCTGATCGGCGCGCCACGGGCGTGGGCCGAGACCGTCGACGTCGGCGACGAGGAGGCGATGGAGAAGCTGGCCGAGAAGGTCGCCGCCGAGTACGGCACGGTGGACGTCCTGGTGAACAACGCGGGGATCGGGCTCTCGGGGCCGTTCCTGGACACCACGAGCGAGGACTGGAAGAAGGTCCTGGACGTCAATCTCTGGGGCGTCATCCACGGCTGCCGGATATTCGGTGGCCAGATGGCGGCGCGCGGACAGGGCGGCCACATCGTCAACACCGCGTCGGCCGCCGCCTATCAGCCCTCGCGCGCGCTGCCCGCCTACAGCACCTCCAAGGCGGCGGTGCTGATGCTCAGCGAGTGCCTGCGCGCCGAGCTGGCCGGGCAGGGCATCGGGGTCAGCGCCATCTGCCCCGGCTTCGTCAACACCGCCATCACGTCCACCGCCCGGTTCACCGGGGTGTCGGCGGAGGAGGAGAAGCGACGGAGGAAGCGGACCGCACGGCTGTACGGGCTGCGCAACTACCCGCCGGAGAAGGTCGCCGACGCGATCCTGCGCGCCGTCGTCCGCAACGAGGCCGTCGTACCGGTCACGCCGGAGGCCCGCGGCGCCCGGCTGCTGTCCCGCTTCGCGCCCAGGACGCTGCGCGCGATCGCCCGTCTGGAGCCACCGCTGTGACCGCCGACGAAGACGACAGGACGAATGCCGGGGAGGCCGGGGATGCCGGGCGGGACGGCGACGGTCCGGGCGAGCAGTACGTCATCGCGCCCCGGCGCGTGTCGTTCGACTGGCGCGGGACCGCGCTGCACTGGATACCGGACGAGCCCACCGCCACGCACGTCGTCAACGTGCTGCATCTGCTGCTCCCCGCTGGCGAGCGCTGGTTCGTCAAGGTCTTCAAGGAGGCCCTGCCACTGGTCGACGACCCGGTGCTGCTCAAGGACGTCAAGGGCTTCATGGGCCAGGAGGCCACGCACAGCGTGCAGCACGCGTATGTGCTGAACCACCTGGCGGAGCAGCGGCTGGACACCGAGCCGTACACGCGGCACGTCGACTATCTCTTCGAGGTGCTCCTCGGCGAGAAGCCGCCGTTCGGAGTGCCGTGGCCGCCGAAGGACTGGCTGCGCTTCCGGTTGGGGATCGTCGCGGCGATAGAGCAGTTCACGGCGGTCCTGGGGGACTGGGTGCTGCGCGCCGACGCGCTGGACGACGCGGGCGCCGACGAGATCATGCTCGACCTGCTGCGCTGGCACGGCGCCGAGGAGGTCGAACACCGGGCGGTGGCCTTCGACATGTACCAGCACTGCGGCGGCCCCGATCCGGTGCGCTACGCCCGCCGCCTGGAGACGATGATCGTCGCGGCGCCGGTGATGGTCTGGTTCTGGGCGCGGGGGGCGGCGTATCTGATCCGGCACGACCCGCAGCTGGCCGGCCGGCTGCGCTACTCGCTGCGCGAGCACAACCGCGCTGTGGCCAAGGGCCTGTTGCCCACCTGGCGGGAGCTGGGTTCGGCGGTGCCCCGCTACTTCCGGCGGTCGTACCATCCCTCGCAGGAGGGTTCGCTCCGCAGGGCCGTCGACTATCTGGCGACCTCGCCCGCGGCCCGCGCGGCGGCCGGGGCGGTCGGCCGCGCCGCCCTGGGTTAGCGCCGTGCCGGGGGCCGAGGGAGGAATGAGCGTGCCGGAGAACGCGGATACGGCGGCGGGGACGGCGAGGACCCCCACCGGTGGTGGCACGGGCCGTGGCCGGTACCGGATCGAGGATCTGGCGCACGCGAGCGGCGCCACGGTCCGGACCATCCGCGGCTACCAGGACCGCGGCCTGCTCCCCGCCCCGGAGCGGCGGGGCCGCGCCAATGTGTACGGGGACCCGCATCTGACCCGGCTGCGGCAGATCGCCGACCTCCTCGAACGGGGCTACACGCTCGCGTCCATCAAGGAGCTGCTGGAGGCATGGGACGCCGGGCGCGGTCTCGGCGGCGTGCTCGGCCTGGTCACCGAGGTGCACGGCCCGTGGAGCGACGAGCGGGCCGCCCGGATCAGCCGCGCCGAGCTGGACGAGCGGTTCGGCGGCTCCCCCGACGAGGCGGCGCTCGCCGAGGCGGTGGAGCTTGGCGTACTGGAGCGGGTCCCCGGGCGGGACGACGAGTTCCTCGTACCGAGCCCTCAAGAGCTCGCGGTGGCAGCCGAGTTGTACGCGGCCGGGGTGCCGCTGGCCGCGATCTCCGCCCATCTGCGGGAACTTCGCGGACAGGTCGAGCACATCGCCGAGCGATTCATGGAGTTCACGACCGAGCACGTCTTCGCGCGGTATCTGGGTCATCGCCCACCGACGGAGGCGGACGCCGCCGAGGCGGTGACGCTCGTACGCCGTCTGCGCCCCCTCGCGCGGCAGACGGTCGACGCCGAACTGGCGCGCGCGATGCGGCTGTTCGCGACCCGGCATCTCCAGCGGCACCTGCTGGTGGAGGACCCGGAGCCGACGGGCCCGGAGACCCGTTCCGTGGCCCTGCCCGCCGGGACGATCAACGCGGTGCGGGCGCTGGTTGGCGAGGAGAACGCCCCGGCGTTCATCGCGGCGGCGGCCGAACGAGAGGTGCGGGCAAGGGAGTTGGACGTGCTCACCACAACCCACAGACAGAGCGGCCAAATTGATCAAATCGGTTAATTGAAGAGGAGGTTGTCCACAGAATCGCCAACCAGCCTGTGGATAAGTCAAGTTGACTGTGGATCAAACATTTCAGCACTGATCATTTTCGGACCGAAACAAGTGGCGCCCTTCCGACGCCACCGGGCACGCTGTGCGCATGACCACATCACGCACGACCCCGGGCGCGGGAACGCCCGACGAGCGACGCACCGTGAAGGTGTCGAAGTACCTCTCCAAGCATCTGCGGCACCAGCCCGAGCGGATCGGACTCACGCTCGACCCGAACGGCTGGGTGGAGGTCGACGCGCTGCTGCGCGCCACCGCCGACCACCGGTTCCCCGTCACCCGCGCCGAGCTGGACCACGTCGTGGCCGTCAACGACAAGCGGCGCTTCACCATCGAGGGCAGCCGGATCCGCGCCAACCAGGGTCACACCGTCGAGGTCGACCTGGACCTGCCGCCGGCCGAGCCGCCCGCGTACCTCTACCACGGCACCGTCGCCCGCAGTCTCGACGCGATCCGCGCCGAGGGCCTGCGGCCCATGGCCCGCCACCACGTCCATCTCTCCCCCGACCGCGAGACGGCGACCCGCGTCGGCGCCCGCCGCGGCCGGCCCGTGGTGCTGCCCGTGGACTCGGGCGCGATGCACCGCGACGGCCACATCTTCCGGGTGAGCGCCAACGGCGTCTGGCTCGCCGACGCCGTACCGCCGCGCTACCTCCGCTTCGGCGGCTGAGCCGCCACGAGGCGGTCGGTACGCGGAGCGCGTGGCCTGGTGGCACGATCGGCGGGCAGTGCGGTGAGACATGCGGTGAGACGTAGGCTCGGAGCATGAGTCTGCGCCTGAGCACCGTGATCCTCCCTGTCGACCGCTGGCACGAAGGGGGCCGTGCGAAGTGGCAGCGCGCCGAGGAACTCGGCTTCCACGCGGCGTACACCTACGACCACCTCTCCTGGCGCACCTTCCGCGACGGCCCCTGGTTCGGGGCCCTGCCCACCCTCACCGCCGCCGCCACGGCCACCGACCGCCTCCGCCTGGGCACCCTCGTCACGTCGCCGAACTTCCGCCACCCCGTGACGCTCGCCAAGGAATTGATCTCCCTCGACGACATCTCCGGCGGGCGGATCACGCTCGGGATCGGTGCGGGCGGGAACGGCTTCGACGCGACGGCGCTCGGGCAGGAGGCGTGGACTCCGCGTGAGCGCGCCGACAGGTTCGGCGAGTTCGTCCCCCTTCTCGACCAGCTGCTCACCGAAGGGGCGGTCACCGAGCACGGGGCCCGCTACTCCGCCGTCGAGGCGCGCAACATCCCCGGCTGCGTCCAGCGCCCCCGGCTCCCCTTCGCCGTCGCCGCCACCGGCCCGCGCGGGCTGAAGCTCGCCGCGCGCCACGGCCAGGCGTGGGTGACCACCGGCGACCCGAGCCTGTACGAGGAGGGCACCCCGCAGCAGTCGGTGGAGGCGATCCGCGGCCAGGTCGAGAAGCTCGGCGGCGCCTGCGCGGAGATCGGGCGCGACGTGGCCGAGCTGGAGAAGATCCTGCTCACCGGCTTCACCCCGGACCGGCGCCGCCCGCTGGATTCCGTGGACGAGTTCGTCGACTTCGCGGGCCGGCACCAGGAGCTCGGCATCACGGAACTGGTGGTCCACTGGCCGGTCCCCGATTCGGACTTCGCCGTGGACCAGGTGGTCTTCGAGAAGATCGTCACCGAGGCCCCCGCCCAGCTGCGCTGAACCGCTTCCCGGCCAAAGCCCGTGGGCGTACGAGAGAGAGGTCTCATATGTGCGCCCCTCCGCACTCCCGTGCACATGTGTGCGGGAGGATGGGCGGGTGACCTCAGCTACCGATTCCCCGCTTCCCGCCCGTCCCCGGCTGATCGCCACCGATCTTGACGGAACGTTGCTGCGCGACGACAAGACCGTCTCCGACCGCACCGTCGCCGCGCTCGCCGCAGCCGAGGAGGCCGGGATCGAGGTCTTCTTCGTCACCGGGCGGCCGGTGAAGTGGATGGGCGTCGTCAGCGACCATGTGCACCGGCACGGTCTCGCGATCTGCGCCAACGGCGCCGTCGTCGTCGATCTGCACGGTGGTGAGAAGCTGGTCAAGGTCCGCGGCCTGGACCGGGCCGCCGCGCTCGACGTCGTACAGGCCCTGCGGGACGCGGCGCCGGGCACGGTTTTCGCCGTCGAGAAGACGACGAGCTTCGGCTACGAGCCGCTGTACCCGCCCTTCCAGGACGACCCGGGCACGGAGGTCGCCCCGGCGGAGAAGCTTCTTCAGGAGGCGGGGGAGGCCGACGGCGACGCGGTGGTCAAGCTGCTGGCGCACCACCCGACCCTGACGCCGGACAGCTTCCTCACCCTGGCCCGTACGACCGCCGGCCACCTCGCGTCCGTCACGCGCTCCAGCCCGACCGCGCTGCTCGAAATCAGCGGCCTCGGGGTGAGCAAGGCGAGCACGCTGGCGCTCTGCTGCGCCGAGCGCGGCATCTCCTCCGACGAGGTCGTCGCCTTCGGGGACATGCCGAACGACGTGGAGATGCTGGGCTGGGCCGGTACGTCGTACGCGATGGGCAACGCGCACCCGGACGTGATCGCGGCGGCGTCGGGGCGGACCGTGGCGAACAACGAGGACGGGGTCGCGGTGATCATCGAGCAGCTGGTGGCACGTGCGCGGACGCGGGACACGGCCTAGAGCGGGGCCTGCCAGATCACCGTCGTACCGCCGCCGTCCTCCGCCAGACCCGGTCCGACCTCGCTCGATCCGCCGAGCGACTCGGCACGCCGCCGCAGATTCCGCAGGCCACTGCGTCGGCCGCCCTCCGGGATGCCCACGCCGTCGTCGGCGACCGACAGGCGTACGGCGGGTGTGCCGTCGGGCAGTTCGGCGTTCGCGTCCACCGTGACCTCGATCCGGGACGCCCGCGCGTGCCGGAAGGTGTTGGAGAGGGCTTCGCGGAGCGCCGCGATGAGGTTCTTGCCGGTGAGTTCACCGACCGACGAGTCGATCGCGCCGGCGAAGCGGTGGGTGGGCCTGAAGCCGAGCGGCACGGCCGCCATGTTGATCTCGCGCAGTACGCGGGTGCGCAGCCCGGACGGTGCCTCGGCCGGGCCCTGCTGCAGGGCGAAGATGGCCGTACGGATCTCCTGGATGGTGACGTCCAGTTCGTCGACGGCCTTGCCGACGCCCGCCCGCACCTCGGGCACCTGCGACTGCCGCTGCGCGGTCTCCAGCATCATCCCTGCGGCGTACAGGCGCTGGATGACCAGGTCGTGGAGGTCGCGGGCGATCCGGTCGCGGTCCTCGAACACCGCGATCCGTTCCCGGTCGCGCTGCGCCTCGGCCATCATCAGGGCGAGTGCCGCCTGCGAGGCGAACTGGGTGGCGAGGGTGCGTTCCGCCTCGGTGAAGGGGCGGGCGCCGATCGCGCGGGGTGTCACGAGTACGCCGAGCACCCGGCCGTCGCTGTGCAGGGGCAGCATCATGGCCGGGCCGTAGCGGGCGGACAGCGGGGAGATGAGGCGCGGGTCGGTGCTGGAGTCCGTCACATGGACGGACTCGCCCGTCAGCAGCTTGGCGACCACCGGGCTGCGGGCCGGGACGCGGGTGCCGATGGACACGTCCGTGGTGTCGGACGAGACGGCGACCACCTCCAGTCCGCCTTCGGGCGTGGGCAGCATGACGATGCCGGCCGCGGAGTCGGCGAGCCTGCGGGCGTGTTCGGCGACGACGGTGAGGGCGTGCTGTGCGTGGTGGCTGAAGTCGGCGTGAACGGCGGTGTCCGCGTGCTCGGCGTGGCCGTGGTCGTGGTCGTCGGGACCTGTGGGTTCTTCCGCGTCCTCGGTGCCCGCGCCGGAGAGCAGGGCGGTCGTGACGGCGACCGAGCCGTCGATCCAGCGCTCGCGCTGCCGGGCCGCCTCGTACAGCCGCGCGTTGCCGATGGCGAGGCCCGCCTCGGTGGCCAGGACCCGCACCATGTGCTGGTCGTGGTCGGTGAATTCGGCGCCGTCGTGCTTCTCGCAGAGGTAGAGATTCCCGAGGATCTCGCCCTGGACGCGGATGGGTACGCCGAGGAACGTCCGCATCGGCGGGTGGTGCGGCGGGAATCCGGCCGACCGCGGATCGGCGGTGAGGTCCGCGAGCCGGAGGGGTTCGGGGTGGCGGATGAGTTCGCCGAGCAGTCCGGTGTGGCCGTCCGGGCGGCGGCCGATCCGCCGGGCGGTCTCGGGGTCCACGCCGAAGGTGACGAAGTCCGAGAGACCGCCGCCCGCCTCGCCCACGACGCCGAGCGCGGCGTAGCGGGCGCCGACGAGACGGGCCGCCGTCTCGCAGATCCGGTCGAGGGTGGCGTGCAGTTCGAGACCGGTGCCGACGGAGCGCATCGCTTCGAGCAGTTGCGGGACGCGGGCGGTGAGTTCGGTGGACAGGCCCTGGAGCCGCCGGGCGTCGTCGGTCTCCGCACGGTCCTGGGGTTCGGGCGCTGTCATAGCCTTGACCCTAGTTAGTCCCATTTGGGATGGAAAGTCGGTCGCCGGATCACACGGGCTGCCCCACGAGCCCGCCGACCGGTCCCCGCTCCCGCTCCCACATCCTGCGCAGCGGCCCCTCCACCGCGACCAGCTCGGCGTACGGCCCGCGCTGCGCCACCCGCCCGCCGTCCAGCACGATCACCTCGTCGACCGCGTCGAGTCCCTGGAGCCGGTGGGTGATGAGCAGCGTCGTACGCCCCTCGGTCACGGCCAGCAGGTCCGCCGTCAGCGCGTCGGCCGTGGGCAGGTCGAGGTGTTCGGCGGGCTCGTCCAGTACGAGGACGGGGAAGTCGGCGAGGAGCGCGCGGGCCAGCGCCAGGCGCTGCCGCTGCCCCCCGGAGAGCCGCGCGCCGTGCTCGCCGACGAGGGTGTCCAGGCCGACGGGCAGACCGTCCACCCAGTCCAGCAGGCGGGCGCGGCGCAGGGCGTCGCGGAGGTCGTCGTCGGTCGCGTCCCTGCGGGCGAGGGCGAGGTTCTCACGTACGGAACTGTCGAAGAGGTGCGCGTCCTGCGCGCACAGCCCGACGAAGCGGCGCACCGTGTCGCCGTCCAGCGCCGCCGCGTCCGTGCCACCGAGCCGGACGCCGCCCTCGCGTGCGTCCAGGAAACGCAGCAGGACCTGCGCGAGGGTCGTCTTGCCGGCGCCGGACGGCCCCACGACGGCCACCCGCTTCCCGGCGGTCAGCGTCAGGTCGACGCCGGTGAGCGCGTCGCGCTCCTGCCCCGCGTACCGGGCCGAGAGCCCACGTACCTCCAGCGGGAACGGGGTCTCGGGAGCCGCGGCCGGGTGGGCGGGCTCGCGTACGGGGACGGGCGCGTCCAGCACCTCGCAGACCCGCTCGGCGCTGCGGGCGGCCCGCTGCCGGTACTGCACGGCGAGCGGCAGACCGGCGACCGCCTCGAACGCGGCGAGCGGGGTGAGTACGACGACGGCCAGCGCGACACCTTCGAGCCGCCCGTCGTGTACGGCGCCCACACCGGCGTACGCGGCTGCCGCCACGGTCAGGCCGCAGATCAGCGCGGACAGGCCACCGCCGAGTGCGGTGGCGGCGGCGCCGCGCGAGGCGATGGCCGTCAGCGTCGCGTCGGCGTCGCGGGCCGCGCGGACACGGCTCCGGAGCGCGCCGGCGACGGTCAGTTCGGCGCAGCCGTCGAGGAGTTCGGCGACCCGGTTCGCCAACAGGCCGCGCGCGGGGGCGAGTCGCCGCTCGGCACGGCGCGCTCGGGCGCCGCTCACCAGCGGCACGCAGACGCCTGCGGCGAGCAGCCCGACGGCCAGCACGGCGCCCGCCTCGGGAAGCAGCCAGGCGGTGAACCCGACGGCGCCCGCGCCGACGAGCACGGCGGAACCGACGGGCAGCAGCCAGCGGAGCCAGTAGTCCTGGAGGGCGTCGACGTCGGCGACGAGCCGGGAGAGCAGATCGCCGCGACGGGCCTCGCGCAGGCCGGCGGGGGCGAGCCGTTCGAGCCGCCGGTAGACGGAGACGCGCAGGTCGGCGAGCATCCGCAGCACGGCGTCGTGGGAGACGAGCCGCTCGGCGTACCGGAAGACGGCGCGCCCGATCCCGAAGGCGCGGGTCGCGGTGACGGCGACCATCAGATACAGCACGGGCGGCTGCTCGGACGCACGCGAGATGAGCCACCCGGAAACGGCCATGAGCCCCACGGCGGACCCGAGCGCCAGACTCCCCAGCACCAGGGCCAGCACGAACCGCCCCCGCAACCGCCCGACGGCGGCACGCATCCGCGCGAGGGGGTGCGCGGGGCGGT
>NZ_MDCR01000319.1 GCF_001723055.1 Streptomyces niveus | reverse complement strand
CCCATGCCCGCCCGCGCGAGCTGGACGCCAAGATCGAGCAGCGCAACCGCGACCGGTACGCGGACAAGCCGGAGATCAGGACCCCCCGTACCAACCCGGGCGCCGAGCAGGAGGGCGAGCGGCTCCAGAAGATCCTCGCGCGGGCCGGCATGGGTTCGCGCCGGGCCTGCGAGGAGCTGATCGAGCAGGCGCGCGTCGAGGTCAACGGCGAGATCGTCATGGAGCAGGGCATGCGGGTCGACCCGCACCGCGACGAGATCAAGGTCGACGGTCTGACCGTCGCCACCCAGTCGCATCTCTTCTTCGCGCTGAACAAGCCCGCCGGTGTCGTCTCCACGATGGGCGACCCGGACGGCCGGCAGAACCTGGGCGACTACGTCACCAACCGCGAGACCCGGCTGTTCCACGTGGGCCGGCTGGACACCGAGACGGAGGGCATCATCCTCCTCACCAACCACGGTGAGCTGGCCCACCGTCTGACGCACCCCCGGTACGGCGTGAAGAAGACGTATCTCGCCGCCGTCCAGGGCCCGTTGCCGCGCGATCTGGGCAAGCGGCTCAAGGACGGCATCCAGTTGGAGGACGGCTACGCCCGCGCCGACCACTTCCGCGTCGTGGAGAACACCGGGAAGAACTACCTGGTCGAGGTGGTCCTCCACGAGGGCCGCAAGCACATCGTGCGCCGCATGCTCTCCGAGGCGGGCTTCCCGGTCGAGCGCCTGGTCAGGACGGCGTTCGGGCCGATCCCGCTGGGCGACCAGAAGTCCGGCTGGCTGCGCCGTCTCACCAACACCGAGGTCGGCATGCTGATGAAGGAAGTCGGCCTGTAAGCCGTCCTGTTGGCCGCTCCGTAGGCGGTCCCACCCGAAGAAAGCCCGTGGCCCGGAGGCCACGGGCTTTTCTGCTTGCGGCGCGGGCCCGCGCACCTTTATAGTCAACCTGACCATTAAGGAGGCGGGCGTGAGTCTCGCGGATTTTCTCGACCCGTTGCAGCAGCCGCTGGTGACCGTTCTCGACACCCCGGTCAGCTGGACCGAGGTGCTGGGCTTCGGCAGCGGCGCGCTCTGCGTCTGGCTCGTCGCCCGCCAGCACCTCGCCAACTGGCCCATCGGCATCGCCAACAACCTGTTCTTCATCCTGCTGTTCACCCAGGCCGGCCTGTACGCCGACGCCGGACTGCAGGTCGTCTTCATCGCCCTCGCCGTGTACGGCTGGTGGACCTGGACCCACGGGGGTGGCCCAGGCTCATCGACTCTCCCGGTGCGGCGCACCACGCGCACCGAGTGGGGCTGGCTGCTCGCGGCGGGGGCGACGGGAACTCTCGGACTGACGCTGCTCCTCGACCACCAGACCTCGTCGACGGTCCCGTTCTGGGACGCTGTCACCACCGCGCTGTCGCTGATGGCGACGTACGGACAGTGCCGCAAGCGGCTGGAGTCGTGGTGGCTGTGGATCGCGGCCGACGTCGTCTACATCCCGCTCTACGCGCACAAGGACCTGTATCTGACGTCGATCCTGTACGTGGGCTTCCTGACCCTGTGCGTCATCGGACTGCGCAACTGGTCGCGCGACCTCGGCGGCCGGCCCGCCACGCCGCTGGAGGCCGTGGCATGAGCGCGAGATACGAACACGGCCTGGTCCTCGGCAAGTTCTACCCGCCGCACGGGGGCCACCACCACCTCGTACGGACCGCGAAGGCCCGCTGCGAACGGCTCACGGTCCTCGTCTGCGCCGCCTCCGTCGAGTCGGTGCCGCTCGCCGACCGCGTCGCCTGGATGCGCGAGGTCCACCCGGACGTCCGGGTCGTGGGCGCCGTCGACGACAACCGGATGGATCTGCGCGACCCCGCCATCTGGGACGCGCACATGGCGGTCTTCCGCGCGGCCGTCCCCGAGCCCGTGGACGCGGTCTTCACTTCGGAGTCGTACGGGGACGAACTCGCCCGCCGCTTCGGCGCCGTGTCCGTCCTCGTGGACCCCGGCCGCACACTGCACCCCGTGTCGGGCACCGACGTCAGGGCGGACCCGGTCGGCTGCTGGGACTTCCTCGCCCCGCCCGTCCGGGCCGCCCTCGCCCGTCGCGTCGTGGTGCTCGGCGCCGAGTCCACCGGCACCACCACCCTCGCGCTGGCGCTCGCCGGGCACTACCGGGCGCGCGGCGGTGTGTGGGCCCGTACGCGCTGCGTCCCCGAGTACGGACGGGAGTTCAGCGAGCGGCGACTCGCCTCCTTGCGCGAACGCCGCCCCGGCGCGCGGTGGGAGGACGTCGAACTCACCACCGAGGACTTCCCGTTGATAGCGCGGCGGCAGAACGCCTTGGAGGAGGAGGCCGCCCGCGCCGGCTCGCCCGTCCTCATCTGCGACACCGACTCCTTCGCCACCACCGTCTGGCACGAGCGCTACGTCGGCGGCCGCAACCCGGAGATCGAGGAGATCGCCGACCGGGTGCCGCACCACCTGTGGCTGCTCACCGGCCACGAGGGCGTCGCCTTCGAGGACGACGGGCTGCGCGACCACGAGGAGCTGCGGCCCTGGATGACCGGCCGCTTCAGGGCCGAACTCACGCGTACGGGGCGGACGTATCTCATGCTCGAAGGGCCGCGCGAGAAGCGGCTGGCCGACGCCGTCGCCGCCGTGGACGCCCTGCTCGACGAAGGCTGGTACTTCGCCGCACCCCTGCCGGAGAACAGATGAGCCCCGACCGACCGCCCCGGGTGCCCGACGACTACGACCCCGCCGACTTCGTGCCGTTCGCCGTCACCGTCGACCTCGCCGTCTTCACCGTCCGCGACGGTCATCTGCACGTGCTGCTCGTCGAACGCGGCGAGGAGCCCTACCGGGGCCACTGGGCGCTGCCGGGCGGCTTCGTACGGCCCCGGGAGTCCGCCGGGCAGGCAGCCAGGCGGGAACTCGCCGAGGAGACCGGCCTGTCGCCCGACACCGTCGCCGGACTGCGGCCCGAGCAACTGCGTACGTACAGCGACCCGGACCGCGACCCCCGGATGCGGGTCGTCTCCGTCGCGTACACCGCGCTGCTGCCCGACCTCCCCGAGCCGCGCGGCGGCGGCGACGCGGCACAGGCCCGCTGGACCCGCCACGACACCGGCGAACTCGGCCACCTCGCCTTCGACCACGGCAGGATCCTCGCGGACGGCCGGCGCCGGATCGGCGCCAAGCTCGAATACACCTGCCTCGCCACGGCGTTCTGCCCACCCGAGTTCACCCTCGGAGAGCTGCAGCAGGTGTACGAGACGGTCTGGGGCGTGACCCTGGACCGCCCCAACTTCCGCCGCAAGGTGCTCACTTCACCCGGCTTCGTCGAACCGGTCGAAGGCCCGCCGCGCCGCACCGGCGGCCGGGGCAAACCGGCCGCCCTCTACCGGGCGGGCACCGCCACCGCACTCCACCCGCCGCTGCTCCGACCGGAAGGACGCCCCACCCCATGAACTCCTCGCGGACCACCGTCAAAAGCGCGGCCACCGGCGCCCTGACCGGGCTCGCGCTCGGTGACGCCCTCGGATTCCCCACCGAGTTCAACGACGTGCCGTCGATCCTCGCCAAGTTCGGCCCATGGCGGGAGATCCCCCTGCTGAAGCCCGCGATCGTCAGCGACGACACCCAGATGACCCTCGCCCTCGGCCGGGGCCTGCGCACCGCCATGGCCGCCGGCCCGCTCCAAGCGCGGACCCTGGAGCCGCCGCTGCGCCGGGAGTTCGTCAGCTGGTACCACGACCCGCAGAACAACCGGGCCCCCGGCAACACCTGTATGACGGCCTGTCAGCTGCTCGACGGCGACCGGCCCTGGCAGCGGGCGAGCCGGATCGGCTCCAAGGGCTGCGGCGCCAACATGCGCGTCGCCCCCGTCGGGCTCGCCCCCGGACTGAGCGCCGAACAGCGGTCGGGCGCCGCCCAGTTGCAGTCCGCCCTCACCCACGGCCACCCCACCGCCCTCGCCGCGTCCGACCTCACGGCCCACGCGGTCCATCTGCTGGCCCGAGGGACCGAGCCGACCGGCCTGGTCGGACTGCTGCGCAGCTACGCGTACGAGAACCGCTCCCGCTACCACCACCACTGGCTCGGCGACCTGTGGACCCACAGCCAGGACCCGACGCCCGAGCACTTCGCCGAGCGGGGCTGGGACGAGTGCCTGGCCGTGCTCGAACGGCTCCAACAGGCCCTGCGTACCCCGTCACCCGAGACCGACCCGTGCCTGGCGACCGGCGACGGCTGGATCGCGGAGGAGGCGTTCGCCACCGGACTGTTCTGCTTCCTGCTCTTCCCCGGGGAACCGGTCACGGCGCTGCGCCGGGCCGCCTGCACCAAGGGAGACTCGGACTCGATCGCCTGCCTGACGGGCGCGTTCGCGGGCGCGCACCTCGGGGCGGACGCCTGGCCGGCGGAATGGGCGGACCGGATCGAGTACCGCGAGGACCTGCTGGAACTCGGGGCACTCTGGGACGCTTGATCCATGCGTATGGATGACGAACACATGGCGGACGACAGTCCCGGGGACGACACCTCCGACGAGCGGCCGGCGGAGCGCGCCCGGCTCCTGGAACGGGCCGGGCTGCCCGTGACCGACCTCGGCCCCGCCCTCGCCGAGGAGTCCGATCCGCTGCTGTTCGCCACCGTCTCCGGCGCCCACCTGTACGGATTCCCCTCCACCGACTCCGACGTCGACCTGCGCGGCGCCCATCTGCTGCCGGTGGCCGAACTCATCGGGCTCCACGAGCCGGACGAGACCCGGTCGCGGATGTGGGACCAGGACGGCGTGGAGATGGACCTGGTCAGCCATGACCTGCGGAAGTTCGTCCGCATGATGATGCGGCGCAACGGCTACGTACTGGAACAACTGCACTCGCCGCTGATCGTGCACTCGACCGAGGCGCACCGCGAACTGCTGTCCCTGGCGCCCGGTGTGCTCACCGGCCACCACGCCCACCACTACCGGGGATTCGCCGCCACCCAGTGGCGGCTCTTCGAGAAGACCGGCGAACTCAAGCCGCTGCTCTACACGTTCAGGGCGCTGCTCACCGGCGTGCATCTGATGCGCAGCGGCGAGGTGCAGGCCCATCTGCCCACGCTGCTCGGCGAGGTGAGCGCGCCCGACTATCTGCCCGAGCTGATCGAGGCGAAGGCGGAGGCCGAACACGGCGCGGCGACGGGCCTCGCCCCGACCCGCCTCCAGAGCGACGTCGACGCGCTCCACGAGGTGCTGGCGGAGGCCAGGGCCGAGACCCGGCTACCCGACTCCCCGGCCGGGTACGAGGCGCTCCACGACCTGGTCGTCCGCACCCGTCTGGAGCGCTGACGCCCGCCGCGCGCGGATCAGGAAGTCCTCGACGCGTGCGTGGTCGGGCCCGGCGGGCAGCGCGGTGCCGGTGAGCGCGGCGTCCGCCTCGTCGCCGAGACGGTTCATCCGTCGCTCCACCTCCGCCCACGGCACCTCACCGCGCTTGACCTCCAGCAGCGCCTCGCGCTCCGTACTCACGTCGATGACCAGCCGCCCCGTACGCAACAGATCACGGCAGGAGCCCAGCAGTCGCAGCAGATGCATGGCGTGCTTCCAGCGGGGCGCGCCGTGCTGCCGGATGTCCGCCTCCAGTTTCTTGCGCTGGCCGATCGCGTACCGGACGAACGTCCCGTGCGTCTGCCGGGAGAGGAACGCCTCGCGCAGGGACAGGAGTTCACGGCCCGTGTCGTCGGCGTGCTCGACCAGCGGTGAGTGCAGACATTCGAGCACGCCCGGATTGCTGCGCAGCGCCAGCAGACAGAACCGTTCGAGCTCCCAGGAGAACTGCTCGTCCGCCGGCCCGTCGGCATGCGTCGGGGGCTTCTCGAAGCCCCAGTACAGCGGCGTCGGCGCCAGGAAGACCCCCCGCAGGTCGGTGTCACTGCCCTCGGTCGCCAGACCGAAGGCGCGGGAGCCCATGACGCACGCGTAGATCGTGTGGTCGCGTACGAGGTCCTCGGGTGTCATACGCAGGCAGGGTACGGGAGCGCCCCGCACCGTCCGGCGCCCGCCGTCTCGCGGGGCGGTCGCCCCGGCCGCACCGGCGCCCGTCTGTCTACCCTGGACCGAGCACACGATCACTGAGCGGGACGAGGAGCACGACGTGCCGGTACGCGCTGTCCGAGGGGCCGTCCAGCTGGAGCGGGACGAGTCCGGGCACATGGACGAACAGGTCGCCCGCCTGCTCTCCGCCATCATGGAGCGCAACGGCCTCGGCGCGGACGACCTGATCAGTATCTGGTTCACGGCCACCCCCGACCTGCACAGCGACTTCCCGGCCGCCGCCGCGCGCGGGATCGGCATCGTGGACGTACCGCTGATCTGCGCGCAGGAGCTGGACATCGAGGGCGCCATGCCACGCGTGGTCCGTATCCTCGCCCACATCGAGTCCGACCTCCCCCGATCCGAGATCGCGCACGTCTACCTCGGCGCCGCGGCAGCCCTCCGCAAGGACATCGCCCAGTGAGAACCGCCCTCGTCATCGGCACCGGCCTGATCGGCACCTCGGCCGCCCTGACCCTCGCCGGGCGCGGGGTCGCCGTCCACCTCGTGGACCACGACCCGGCCAGGGCCCGCACGGCCGCGGCGCTCGGCGCCGGCACCGAGGACCCGCCGGACGGCCCCGTCGACCTCGCGATCGTCGCCGTACCGCCCGCGCACACCGCCACCACCCTCGCCGCCGCGATGCGCGCCGGCAGCGCGCGCGGCTACCTGGACGTCGCGAGCGTCAAGGGCGGCCCCCGGCGCGAGCTGGAGGCGCTGGGCCTCGACCTCACCGCGTACATCGGTACGCACCCGATGGCCGGCAAGGAGAGCTCGGGGCCGCTCGCCGCGACCGCCGACCTCTTCGAGGGCCGCCCCTGGGTGCTGACGCCGATGCCCGGCACCGACACCGAGGTGCTGAACCTGGCGCTCGAACTGGTCGCGCTCTGCCGCGCCGTGCCGGTGGTCATGGACGCCGATGCCCACGACCGGGCCGTGGCCCTCGTCTCCCACACCCCGCAGCTGATCTCCTCCATGGTCGCCGCCCGCCTCCAGGACGCCGACGAGGCGGCCGTACGGCTCTGCGGCCAGGGCATCCGCGACGTCACCCGGATCGCCGCCTCCGACCCCCGGATGTGGGTCGAGATCCTGACCGCGAACCCGGGACCGGTCGCCGACGTCCTCGCGGGCGTCGCCGCCGACCTGGGCGAGACCGTCGAGGCGCTGCGGGCGCTCCAGTCCGCCGACGAGGCCAAGCGGCGCGGCGGCACCGAGGGCATCGAGGACGTCCTGCGGCGCGGCAACGCGGGCCGCGTACGGGTACCGGGCAAGCACGGCGCCGCCCCGGCGTCGTACGAGACGGTGGCCGTCCTGATCAGCGACCGGCCGGGCGAGCTGGCCCGTATCTTCGCCGACGCCGGGAGCGCCGGGGTCAACATCGAGGACGTCCGGATCGAGCACGCGACCGGTCAGGAGGCGGGTCTGGTGCAGCTGATGGTTGAGCCCGCGGCGGCGCCCGTCCTGAGCGCGGCACTGCGCGAGCGAGGCTGGTCGATCCGCCGCTGACAGCGGCGCCGGAAAGCCTCCGCACGCCGGTACGGGGGCGGGCTTTCGCGGGGGTGTAAGGGACACGCCCAGCACTCGGTAACCTTGTGCGGGGGCGTAGTGACGTCTGGGCGTCCGGAAACGACCCCCCGAACGTCCCGAGCGTGTCGCGCGAACGACATCGCGTACGACTCCGCGCCCCGTGAACCAGGAAGGTGTCCGCCCCCGTGGAAACCGCTGCAACCGACGCCAGGACCGCCCCGGCCGCCGTCATCGTCGCCATCGACGGGCCCGCGGGCACCGGCAAGTCGAGCACGTCCCGGTCCGTGGCCACCCAGCTCGGACTGAGCTACCTGGACACGGGCGCGCAGTACCGGGCGATCACCTGGTGGATGATCAGCAACGGCATCGACGTCCAGGACGCCTCCGCCGTTGCCACGGCCGCCGACAAGCCGGTCATCGTCTCCGGCACCGACGCCGCGAACCCGACGATCACCGTCGACGGCGTGGACGCCTCGGGTCCCATCCGCACCCAGGAGGTCACGGCCAAGGTCAGCGCGGTCAGCGCCGTCCCCGAGGTGCGGACCGTCATCACCGAACTCCAGCGCGCCATCGCCGCCGGCGCCCCGAACGGCATCGTCGTCGAGGGCCGCGACATCGGCACGACCGTGCTGCCCGACGCCGACCTGAAGATCTTCCTCACCGCGTCGCCCGAGGCGCGCGCCGCGCGCCGCAGCGGCGAACTCAAGGGCAAGGAGTCCACGGACCTCGCCGCCACCAGGGAAGCGCTGATCAAGCGGGACGCGATCGACTCCGGCCGTAAGACGTCACCGCTGGCCAAGGCGGCCGACGCGGTCGAGGTGGACACCACCGACCTCACACTCCAGCAGGTCATCGAGTGCGTCGTCACCCTCGTCGAGGAGAAGCGAGCGACCCAATGACCGGCACGACCGGACCCTCCGGCAGGGGCGCGGCGGTCGGCCGCCGCATCGGCATCGGACTGATGTACGGCCTGTGGCGGCCACGGGTGCTCGGCGCCTGGCGGGTCCCCGCCACCGGCCCGGTGATCCTGGCCGTGAACCACTCGCACAACATCGACGGGCCGATGCTCATGGGCACCGCGCCCAGGCCCGTGCACTTCCTGATCAAGAAGGAAGCCTTCATCGGTCCGCTCGACCCGTTCCTGCTGTCCATCGGACAGCTGAAGGTGGACCGTACGACCACGGACCGCGCCGCCGTCACCGACGCGCTCGGGGTCCTCAAGGGCGGCGGAGTCCTGGGGATCTTCCCCGAGGGCAGCAGGGGAGAGGGCGACTTCGCCTCCCTGCGGTCCGGGCTCGCGTACTTCGCCGTACGCACCGGGGCGCCGATCGTCCCGGTGGCGGTGCTGGGGAGCACGGAGCGGCGCGGGCGGCTGATAGGCGCGCTGCCGCCGCTGCGCGGCCGTATCGACGTCGTCTTCGGGGACGCCTTCGACGCGCAGGAAGAAGAGGTGCGAAGCTCGGTCAAGGGTGGTGGTGGGCGACGGTCGGGCGGGAGCGGGCGCCGCACGCGGCAGGCGATGGACGACGCCACGCTGCGGATCCAGAAGCGGCTGGCCGCCCATCTGGAGAACGCCAGACGCCTCACCGGGCGCCGGGCAGGACTTGAGTAGTGCACAGCGCAGGCGCGGTGCACCGATCACGATGAACGAGGTACGGACTTCATGAACGACCACATTCACTCCGGCGACTCCGGGAACCCCGGCGCCGAGCACGGAGAGCTTGGCGACGCCGAGTACTCGGAGTTCATGGAGCTCGCCGCCCAGGAAGGCTTCGACCTCGAGGACGTCGAGGGCGCGATCGGCGAGGCCGGTCACGGCCCGCTGCCCGTCCTCGCGGTCGTCGGCCGCCCCAATGTCGGCAAGTCGACTCTCGTGAACCGCATCATCGGCCGCCGTGAGGCGGTCGTGCAGGACAAGCCCGGTGTCACGCGAGACCGCGTCACCTACGAGGCCGAATGGGCCGGGCGCCGCTTCAAGCTCGTCGACACCGGCGGCTGGGAGCAGGACGTCCTCGGACTCGACGCGTCCGTCGCCGCCCAGGCCGAGTACGCGATCGAGACCGCCGACGCGGTCGTCTTCGTCGTGGACTCCACGGTCGGCGCCACCGACACCGACGAGGCCGTCGTCAGGCTCCTGCGCAAGGCGGGCAAGCCCGTCGTGCTGTGCGCCAACAAGGTCGACGGCCAGAGCGGCGAGGCCGACGCGACGGCGCTGTGGTCGCTGGGTCTCGGCCAGCCGCACCCGGTGTCCTCTCTGCACGGGCGCGGTACGGGCGACATGCTCGACGCCGTCCTGGAGGCGCTGCCCGAGGCCCCCGAGCAGACCTTCGGCACCACGATCGGCGGCCCGCGCCGGATCGCGCTGATCGGCCGCCCGAACGTCGGCAAGTCCTCGCTGCTGAACAAGGTCGCGGGCGAGGAGCGCGTCGTCGTCAACGAGATCGCGGGCACCACCCGCGACCCGGTGGACGAGCTGATCGAACTCGGCGGCACCGTCTGGAAGTTCGTGGACACGGCGGGCATCCGGCGCCGTGTGCACCTCCAGGAGGGCGCCGACTACTACGCCTCGCTCCGTACGGCCGCCGCCGTGGAGAAGGCCGAGGTCGCCGTCGTCCTGATCGACACCAGCGAGTCCATCAGCGTGCAGGACCAGCGCATCATCACGATGGCCGTCGACGCGGGCCGTGCCCTCGTCGTCGCGTTCAACAAGTGGGACACCCTCGACGAGGAGCGCCGCTACTACCTGGAGCGCGAGATCGAGACCGAGCTGGGGCAGATCGCGTGGGCGCCCCGCGTGAACGTCTCCGCGCGCACCGGACGCCACATGGAGCGGCTGGTCCCGGCGATCGAGACGGCGCTCGCGGGCTGGGAGACGCGCGTGCCGACCGGCAGGCTCAACGCCTTCCTCGGCGAGCTCGTCGCCGGCCACCCGCACCCGATCCGCGGCGGCAAGCAGCCGCGGATCCTGTTCGGTACGCAGGCGGGCACCCGGCCGCCCCGGTTCGTGCTCTTCGCGTCGGGGTTCATCGAGGCGGGCTACCGGCGCTTTGTGGAGCGCAGGCTCCGCGAGGAGTTCGGCTTCGACGGCACGCCGATCCACATCTCGGTGCGGGTGCGGGAGAAGCGCGGCCGTAAGAAGTGACCGCGGGTCAGTGACGGAAGAAGCCGGTGGGCCGGCGCGGACGAGATCCGCGCCGGCCCACCGGCTT
>NZ_MDCR01000318.1 GCF_001723055.1 Streptomyces niveus | reverse complement strand
CGCCCGGCAGCAGCGTGGCGACCGTACGCGAGTGGGCGAGCGCGTCGACGTCCGCGTCGGTGAGGTGGGTGCAGTGGTCGGCGGACGCGGCGTCCAGCTCGACGGCGAGCTGGACACCGGGGCCGTACGACAACTGGTTGGCGTGGACGCGCGGAACCAGGCCCTTCGCCTGCCCGGCGGTCAGGATCGCGCGCGCCTGGTCGCCGTCGAAGGCGCCCTTCTCGCAGAAGACGTCGATCCAACGGGCGTACGGGGCGCAGGCGTCGAGCATGTCGCCGGTGACGAGACCGACGTACGCGGCGGGGTCGTCGGCCAGTTCGGGCGCGACGATGTGGGCGCCGAGGTAGGTGACTTCGTCGGTGTGGTCGGCCGCGACGCGCAGCGCGCGTGCCTCGTCGGCGACGGTGAGGCCGTAGCCGGACTTGGTCTCCTGGGTGGTGGTGCCCTGGCGGAGTCCTTCGGCGAGGTACTTCGCGACGTTGGCGCTCAGCTGGGCGTCGGTGGCGGCGCGGGTGGCGGCGACGGTGGTGCGGATGCCGCCGGCGGAGTAGGGGCGGCCCGACATGCGGGCGTTGAACTCCTGGGTGCGGTCGCCGGCGAAGACGAGGTGGGAGTGGGAGTCGACGTAGCCGGGGACGACGGCCCGGCCGCCGGCGTCGACCGCGTTGTCAGTGGCGGGTGCTTTGCTTGATTCACCGACCCAGACGACGCGGTCGCCGTCCATGACGACGGCCGCGTCCTGGATCAGACCGATGGGGGATCCGTCACCGAGGGAGGGATCGTTGGTGACCAGAGCGGCGATGTTGGTGATGGCAGTGGTACGGGCGGTCGTCCGGGCGCTGGTGGGTGCGGTGGTGCCGGTGTTCATGGGGGCGCTCTCCTTCAGCCGCGTACGGCCGCGATCGACCGGGCAAGGGCTTCGGGCACGTCGGGGATCAGGGTGTGGGCCCCGTCGCGTACGAGATGGCGACCGCCCACGATCGTGTGACGCACGTCCGCGGCCGTCGCGGCGAATACGGCGATCTCCGCGCCCAGTCTGGGCACCTGCCCCACCGTTCTGACGGAGTCCAGGGTGATCGTGACGAGGTCGGCGAGCGCGCCGCGCTCGATCCGGCCCGCCTCGGGCCTGCCGAGGGCCGCGTGGCCGTCGGCCGTGGCGGCGGTGAGGAGCGCGGCGGCCGTCCAGTGGCCCCGGGTGCGGGTGCGCAGCCGCTCGTTGAGTTCCAGCGCGCGGGCCTCTTCGAAGATGTCGATCACGGCGTGACTGTCGCTGCCCAGGGACAGGGGCGAGCCCGCGTGCTGGAGCCGCGCGGCGGGGCCGATGCCGTCGGCGAGGTCGCGCTCGGTGGTGGGGCACATGCAGGTGCCGGTGCGGGTGGAGCCCAGCAGGGCGATGTCGTCGTTGGTGAGGTGGGTGCTGTGGACGGCGGTGGTGCGGGGGCCGAGGACGCCGTGGTCGGCGAGGAGACGGGCGGGGGTGCGGTCGTGGGTGGCGAGGCAGGCGTCGTTCTCGGCGGTCTGTTCGGAGAGATGGACATGGAGGGGGGCCTGCCGGGCCTCGGCCCATTCGGCGACGGTCGACAACTGCTCGGCGGGCACGGCGCGTACGGAGTGGATCGCCGCGCCGATCCGTACGTGCTCGTCGTCCTTGGTGTACCGGTCGGCGAGGGCGGACACGCGCTCCGCCCAGGCGTGCGCGGTGCCGTCGGAGAAGCGGACCTGGTGGCGGTCCGGGGGCTTGCCGCCCCGGCGCTTGGAGATGCCGGAGGAGAGATAGGCGGTGTCCAGGAGGGTGATCCGGATCCCGGCGTCGCCGGCGGCGGCGATCAGCGCCTCGCCCATCGCGTTGGGATTGTCGTAGGGCGTTCCGCCAGGAGCGTGGTGCATGTAGTGGAACTCACCGACGGAGGTGATGCCGGCCAGCGCCATCTCGGCGTACACGGCGCGGGCGAGCGCGTGGTAGTTGTCCGGGGTGAGGCGGGCGGCGGCCCGGTACATCATCTCGCGCCAGGTCCAGAAGGTGCCGGAGCCGACCTGGACCTTGCCGCGCAGGGCGCGGTGGAAGGCGTGCGAGTGGGTGTTGGCGAGGCCGGGGAGCGTGAGCCCGCGCAGGACGGTGGCGCCGGGGGGCGGGGTGTCGTGCCCGGTGCGGACGTCGGTGATCCGGCCGTCGGCGACGGTCACGCTCACCCCCGGTTCGACGTGGGTGTCGAGCCAGGCGTGCTCCAGCCAGTACGTGGTCACGTGCACGCCAGCCCTTCCAGTACGTCGGCGAGTGCGAGGACCCCGGCCACGCAGTCGTCCTCGGCGGCGAACTCGGCCGGGGAGTGCGAGACGCCGGTGGGGTTCCGTACGAACAGCATGGCGGTCGGAATGGATCCGGACAAAATACCCGCGTCATGTCCGGCGCCGGTGCCGAGCACGGGGAGCTTGCCGCCGAGGATCCGGCCGACCTCGTCGCGCAGGCTGTGGGCGAACTCGACCACGGGCGTGAAGGACTCCCGTACCACCCGCAGATCGACGCCCGCGCGGTCGGCGTGCTCGTGGGCCGCCGCCTCGATCGCGGTGACGACGGTGTCCAGGGTGGCCTGGTCGGCGGCGCGGGAGTCGAGCCAGCCGCGTACGAGGGAGGGGATGGCGTTGACGCCGTTGGGTTCGACGGCGACCTTGCCGAAGGTGGCGAGGGCGCCGGCGATGGCCGCCTCGCGGCGGGCGGCGAGGACGGTCTCGGCGTAGCTGAGCATCGGGTCGCGGCGGTCGGCGAGGCGGGTGGTGCCCGCGTGGTTGGCCTCGCCGTGGAAGTCGAAGCGCCAGCGGCCGTGCGGCCAGATGGAGGAGGCGATACCGACGGGATCACCGGTCAGGTCGAGCGCGCGACCCTGCTCGACGTGCAGCTCGACGAACGCGCCGATCCGGCCCAGGCGTTCGGGGTCGGGTCCGATGGTGTCCGGGTCGTACCCGGCCGCCTCCATGGCGCGCGGCAGCGGGACGCCGTCCCCGTCGCGCAGGGCGTGCGCCTGCGCGAGGGTGAGCTGCCCCGCGGTGAGCCGGGACCCGACGCAGGCGAGCCCGAACCGGGCGCCCTCCTC
The DNA here is from genome assembly GCF_001723055.1 of Streptomyces niveus. Lineage (GTDB taxonomy): Bacteria > Actinomycetota > Actinomycetes > Streptomycetales > Streptomycetaceae > Streptomyces > Streptomyces niveus. The sequence continues at coordinate 7,789 of NZ_MDCR01000318.1, read as the reverse complement.
GTCGCCGAAGTTGGTGACGGCGACCGGCCGGGTGAACTCCGCTCCCCGGCGCCGGAGTTCGTCGAGCGCGGCGAAGGACGAGACGACGCCGAGCGGCCCGTCGAAAGCACCACCGTCGGGCACGGAGTCCAGATGCGACCCGACGACGACGGCGTCCGCACCGCCCGGATCCCCGGCCCACCCCCACTGGTTCCCGTTCCGGTCGACCTCGTACGCCATCCCCCGCGCCTCGGCCTGCGCCCGGAACCACTCCCGGCACTCCAGATCGGCCCCGCTCCACGCGTACCGCCGGTACCCCTGGCTGCCGGCGTCCCGCCCGATGGGCGCGAGGCCCCGCCACATCTCCTGGAAGGACGCGGCTGCCGGGACGCCTGCCCCGGCGGGCTCGCCGGCCCCGCCGGGGGCCCGGCCCGAGCCGCCGCCCGCGTTCGGGCGCTCCGCGCCGGAACGCGGCGTGGCCGGCCCGGCAGGCTCCTTCGCGCCGTCCGTTGCGCCCGGTGCGGCGGCGGCGGGGGTCTCGCCCCGCGCGCCGTCCCCGGCCGGGGGCGCGCCCCGGCGGCCTTCCGGGCCGGAGGCCGTCGTCACTCGCCCTCCCGCATCGGGATGCGCACGTCGCGTTCCGTGGCGACCGTCTCCGCGATGTCGTAGCCCGCGTCGACGTGGCGGATGACGCCCATGCCCGGGTCGTTCGTCAGGACGCGGCGGATCTTCTCGGCCGCCAGCTCCGTGCCGTCGGCGACCGTCACCTGGCCCGCGTGGATCGAGCGGCCCATGCCGACTCCGCCGCCGTGGTGGATGGAGACCCAGGTCGCCCCGGACGCCACGTTCACCATGGCGTTCAGCAGCGGCCAGTCGGCGATCGCGTCCGAGCCGTCGAGCATCGCCTCGGTCTCGCGGTACGGGGACGCGACCGAGCCGGCGTCCAGGTGGTCGCGGCCGATGACGACGGGCGCGGCGAGTTCACCACTGGCGACCATGTCGTTGAAGCGCTCCCCCGCCCTGTCGCGCTCGCCGTGGCCGAGCCAGCAGATGCGCGCGGGCAGGCCCTGGAAGTGGACGCGTTCGCCCGCCATCCTGATCCAGCGGTGCAGCGACGCGTTGTGCGCGGACTCGTCCTCCGGGAACAGCTCCAGGATCGCCTTGTCCGTCTTGTGGATGTCCGACGCCTCGCCGGACAGCGCCGCCCAGCGGAACGGGCCCCTGCCCTCGCAGAACAGCGGCCTGATGTACGCCGGTACGAAGCCGGGGAAGGCGAACGCCCGCTCGTAGCCCGCCAGTTGGGCCTCGCCCCGGATGGAGTTGCCGTAGTCGAAGACCTCGGCGCCCGCGTCCATGAAGCCGACCATCGCCTCCACGTGCCGGGCCATCGACTCCCGGGCGCGCAGCGTGAAGTCGGCCGGCTTCTCGGCCGCGTACGACGCCATGTCGTCGAAGTCGACACCGAGCGGCAGATACGCCAGCGGGTCGTGCGCCGACGTCTGGTCGGTGACGATGTCGATCGGCGCGCCCTCGGCGAGCATCCGGGGCAGCAGCTCCGCCGCGTTGCCGAGCAGCCCGATCGACAGCGGCCGGCGCGCGTCGCGGGCCTCGGTGGCGAGCTGGAGCGCGTGCTCCAGGGAGTCGGCCCGGACGTCCAGATAGCGGTGCTCGATGCGGCGGTCGATGGCGCGCGGGTCGCAGTCGACACAGATCGCGACGCCGTCGTTCATGGTCACGGCCAGCGGCTGCGCGCCGCCCATCCCGCCGAGCCCGGCGGTCAGGGTGATCGTCCCGGCGAGCGTGCCGCCGAACCTCTTCGCGGCGACGGCGGCGAACGTCTCGTACGTGCCCTGGAGGATGCCCTGCGTGCCGATGTAGATCCAGGAACCGGCGGTCATCTGGCCGTACATGGTGAGGCCGAGGCGTTCCAGCCGGCGGAACTCCTCCCAGTTGGCCCAGTCGCCGACCAGGTTGGAGTTGGCGATCAGTACACGCGGCGCCCACTCGTGGGTCCGCATCACGCCCACCGGCCGGCCGGACTGGACGAGCATCGTCTCGTCCTGCTTGAGCGTGCGCAGGGTGCGCGTCATCGCGTCGAACGAGCGCCAGTCACGTGCCGCCTTGCCCGTGCCGCCGTAGACGACGAGCTGGTCGGGGTGTTCGGCGACCTCGGGGTCGAGGTTGTTCTGGAGCATGCGCAGGGCGGCTTCCTGCTGCCATCCCAGGGCGCTCAGTTCCGTACCGCGCGGTGACCGTACGGGTCGGGGTCCTGACATGGCGGGTGCCTCCTCCGTCACTGCTCCACTGTTGGCCAAACTATTCACATCCTCTCCAGCTGAATAGTTGTAGTCAACAGTGGAGGGACCGGCGGCCGGATGATTGGCTGACACGCATGGTCGAGGACACCGAGACGGTCGAGCAGCCGGACAAGCAGACAGACACCGCGGGACGGGAGAGCGCCGACCGGCGCGATCTCGCCGTACGGGCCGCCGTCGGGCAGGGGCTGCTCACCGAGGCGGACCCCGTCGTCGCGCTTCTCGACGTGGCGGGCGTCCGCGCCTCCGCCGCCGCGCTGCACGCGGCGTTCGCCGCCGTCACCGCGCCGGACACCCCCGTGCTGCACGCCTTCGCCGTGAAGGCCGCCCCGCTCGTGCCCGTCCTGCGGCTGCTGCGCGACGCGGGCGTCGGCGCCGAGGTCGCGAGCCCCGGCGAGCTGGGCCTGGCGCGCGCCGCCGGGATCCCGCCCCACCACACCGTCCTCGACTCCCCCGCCAAGACGCCCGCCGAGCTGCGCGAGGCCCTGTCCCTGGGCATCGCGGTCAACGCCGACAACCCGCAGGAGCTGACCCGGCTCGACGCGCTCCTGCACGAGGCTCCCTCCCACTCCCCGATCGGGCTACGGGTCAACCCGCAGACCGGCGGCGGCTCCATCGGCGCCCTGTCCACGGCGACGGCGACGTCCAAGTTCGGTGTCGCGCTGCGCGACGAGGGCGCCCGCGCCTGGGTCGTACAGAGCTTCCTGGACCGGCCCTGGCTGACCCGGCTGCACACCCACTCCGGCTCCCAGGGCGTCCCGCTCGCCCTGATGGCGGAGGGCGTGCGGACGGTCCACGAACTGGCCGAGGAGATCAACGCGGCGGCCGGGCGCCGGCAGATCGACACCATCGACATCGGCGGCGGCCTGCCCGTCAACTTCTCCTCCGACGAGCACACCCCGGCCTACGCCGACTACGCGCGGCTGCTGAAGGCCACCGTCCCGGCCCTCTTCGACGGCCGCTACGGGCTGGTCACCGAGTTCGGCCGTTCGCTGCTCGCCAAGCACGGCACGGTCCTGGCCCGGGTCGAGTACGCGAAGTCCGCCGGCGGCCGGCCCATCGCCGTGACCCACGCGGGCGTGCAGATCGCCACCCGTACGGTCTACAACCCCGAGTCCTGGCCGCTGCGCATCGCCGCGTACGACGCCGATGGCCGGCCCAGGCAGGGCCCCGACGTCGCCCAGGACATCGCGGGCCCCGCGTGCTTCGCGGGCGACCTCCTCGCCACCGACCGGCCTCTGCCGCTGCTGGCGCAGGGCGACATCGTCGCGGCGCTGGACACCGGCGCGTACTACTTCGCCAACCACTACGCGTACAACAGCCTCGCCCGGCCGGGTGTCTACGGCTTCACCGAGACCGGGGGCCCGATGCGCTTCGCGACCGTACGCGCGCCGCAGACCGTCGCGGAGATCGTCGCCGAGTCGGGCGGCGGGGACCCGGACGCGCTCGTACGCGACTGACGGCGGGACCACAGGAGACCGGCAGGAATCAGCGCCGCCGCACCGGGCAGAACACTTCCCACCATCGAACCGGGGGAGGTCACTTCATGCCCGCGTCCCAGACACCGACAGCGGCGGACACACCGGGAGCGTCCGGCGGCACACCCGAACTCAAACGCGCGCTCGGCCCCAAACTGCTGATCCTCTTCGTCATCGGCGACATCCTGGGCACCGGCATCTACGCCACCACGGGCCAGGTCGCGGGCCGGGTCGGCGGCGCGCTCTGGGTGCCGTTCGCGATCGGCTTCGTCGTCGCGATCCTGACGGCCGCCTCGTACGTGGAACTCGTCGGCAAGTACCCGAAGGCGGCGGGTGCGGCCCTGTACACCCAGAAGGCGTTCAAGGTCCCGTTCCTGACCTTCATCGTGGCCTTCATGGTCATGTGCTCCGGCCTGTCGTCGGCGAGCGCGGCGGCGCGCGCGTTCAGCGGGGACTACCTCGCCGAGTTCACCGACGCCGTGCCGCCGACCCTGGTCGCGATCCTGTTCGTCGTCGCGCTCGCCACGCTGAATCTGCGCGGCGTCTCGGAGTCCGTCAAGACCAACGTGGTACTCACACTGGTCGAGTTGAGCGGCCTGGCGATCATTCTCGGCATCGGCGCGTACGCGGTCCTCAGCGGCGACGGCGAACCCGGGCGCCTCACCGACTTCGAGGCGAGCGGCACCGGCTTCTCGCTGATGACCGGCGTGCTCGGCGCGACGGCGCTCGCGTTCTTCGCCTTCGTCGGCTTCGAGGACTCGGTCAACATGGCGGAGGAGACCAAGGATCCGAGCCGGACCTTCCCGCGCGCGATCTTCATCGGCGTCGCGGTCACCGGCACCATCTACATCCTGGTCGCGCTCGTCTCGTCCCTCCTGGTGGACCACAGGACCCTGGAGGGCTCCAGCGGCCCTCTGCTGGAGGTCGTGAAGGCCGGCGGCGTCGACTTCCCGCCGAAACTCTTCGCCCTGATCGCGCTCTTCGCCGTCACCAACTCCGCGCTGATCAACATCATGATGGCCTCGCGGCTCTGCTACGGCATGGCCAACGAACGCATCCTGCCGAAGGCCATGGGCCGGGTGCTCCCCAGGCGCCGTACGCCGGTCGTGGGCATCGTCTTCGTGTCGCTGCTCGCCATCGGGCTGGTGTCGACCGGCGAGATCCAGGGGCTCGGCGACACCACGGCGTTCCTGCTGCTGTGCGTGTTCTTCGTGGTCAACGTCGCCGTGCTCGCACTGCGCCGCGACCCGGTCGGCCACCGGCACTTCCGCGCGCCGACGATCGTGCCCGTGCTGGGTGCGATCACCGCGCTGGTCCTGGCCAGTCCGCTCGCCGACCGGGCCGCCGACGTGTACATCAGGGCCGGGGTGCTGGTGGCGATCGGGATCGGGCTGTGGGCGGTCAACAAGCTGGTGCTGAAGGCCCGTTCGGAGGAGCACGCGAAGACCGGCGGCGACGTGACGAAGTAGCGATGCCGCGGGCAGGACGGGACGGCACGGGGCGACCACGGGAGCGCCCCGGGCCGTTCCGTGCGCCGACCCTATCCCCGCGGGGCATGTTCCGATGGAAATTGCCCGAAACCCCGTGCCCCGTACGGACGTTGCGTAATCTCACGGTCACTGCCGCACGACGGTGCCTACGCACGACCGGCTGGGAGGTAAGTCCGCGTGCCCGGAATCGACGCATGTCTGCACGAGATCATGGCCCTGCCAGGCGCCCGTGGAGCGGCGATCGTCGACTGGACGAGCGGTCTCGCGCTCGGTACGGCGGGCGAGTCGCCGAACGGTGATCACGAGACGACCGCGACCGAGACCGCCGAACTGGCGCGGGCCGCCGCCGAGTACCCCGCGTTCGCGCGGGACGCCGAGCGGGCGCGACCGCCGGCGGAGCCGACCGCCGGGGAGGCCAAGGGCCCGCCCGTCGAGGACCTGATCGTCACCACCCGTACCGGCTACCACGTCCTTCGCTTCGTCGAGACGACCTTCGACAGCAGCGTCTTCCTCCATCTGTGGCTCGACCGCGACACCGGGAATCTCGCTCTCGCCCGGCTGCGGCTCCAACAGCTCGCCGAACGGCTGGTACTGGCATGAAAGCCACCACCGCGACCTCCCCTGATTCCCGCGTCTCGCCCATGCTCGTGCGGCTGGCGGACGAACGGGCCACCGGCGCCCTGCTGCGCGACCACGGCACGCTCTATCTGTCCGAGGGCCGCGTCGTGCACGCCGAGAGCCCCACCGCGCCCGGGATCGACACCCTCCTGACCACCGGCGGCCGGCTGCCGCGCGACGGCTGGCAGCGCGCGGTCGACGAGGCCGGAGCGCGCCGCGAGGTCGGGCGCTTCCTCGTCGACAGCGGCCGAATAGGCGGCGGAGAGCTGGAGATCTGCCATCTGGGCGCGCTGTACGACGCCGCGTTCTTCGCGCTGGCGCCGGGCAGCGGCCCCACCCGGTTCCGGTACGGGGTCGCGCACTGGATCGGCCCCGTGCGCCCCGTGTCGGCGGCGGCCGTGGAACGCGAGACGCGACGCCGCCGGGAACTGCTCGACCAGGTCTGGCCGTACCCGGCGGTCGACACCGCGCCGGTGACGCCCCGTCCCCCCGCGCCCGGCCAGTCGCTCACCCGCCGCCAGCGCGCGCTGCTGGAGCTGGCCGACGGCGTACGGACTCCGGCGGCCATCGCGTGGGCCCTGGGCCGCCCCGCGTTCCACACCCTCCTCGAGGTACGGCGGCTGGCGGCGGCCGGGCTGGTCGACACCCCTCCCGAGCCGCCGCCGGACGCCCGCCCGGCCCGCCCGGTGCTCCCCGCCTGGATCGGGGAGATCACGGCCGACCCCGACATCGCCCTGCTCCGCCGGCTCCGTGACGCGTTGGAGGCAAGCCTGTGAGACGCGCCCTGCGGCTGCGCGGCGAGAGGAGACAGCTGATGACGGTGGAGGCCGAAGTCCTGGGTGAGCTACGGCGCCTGCGTGTCCGGGTCCCCCAGCTCACCGGTGCGCTGGCCGCGAGCACCGACGGTCTCGTGCTCGCCGAAGAGCTCTCGGGAGGCGGCACGGACATCGAGCCCGAGGGCATCGCCGCCCTGACCGCCGCCGCCCTCGGCGTCTCCCTGCGGCTGGCGGACAGCACGGGCCGGGGCGGTTTCCGCGAGCTGCTGATCAGGGGCGAGCACGGCTACGTCGCCACGTACGCCGCCGGCGGCTCCGCCGTCCTCACCGTGCTCGCCGAGCCGCGCATCAACGTCGGCCGGCTCCATCTGGAGGCCCGCCGGTCCGGCGCCCGGATCGGCGAGCTGGTGGACGCCGCCCTCGAACGACCGGAGAACGCCTGACCCATGACCTCAAGCAGAACACCCGCCCGAACGACCCAGAGACGAAAAGGAAGTGCGTCATCCATGGCCAACACCGAAGCGGCACTCAAAGAAGCCACCACCATCGAGGGCGCCATCGGGGCAGCCCTCGTCGACTACAGCAGCGGCATGGCCCTCGGCACCGTGGGCGGCGGCAAGGACATGGATCTGACGGTCGCCGCCGCCGGGAACACCGACGTGGTGCGGGCCAAGGTGCGCACGATGGAGATGCTGGGCCTCAAGGACGAGATCGAGGACATACTGATCACCCTCGGCGGCCAGTACCACCTGATCCGGCTGCTCAAGGGCCGGGGCAACAACGGCCTGTTCCTCTATCTGGCGCTGGACAAGGAGCGGGCGAATCTGGCGATGGCCAGACACCAGCTCAAGAGGATCGAGAACGAACTGGAGGTGTGACGGAGCCCCGCCCCTTCCTGGGCTTCGCGGACGCTTTCTCGGCCTCCGTGGCCGTCGCCGTCTTCTTCTTGGCACGGGGGCGCCGCGCTCCACCGGGCGCGGCGTCCCCGGCTTCGAGCCCGGTCGTACGGAACCCCTTGACCTTCTTGCCGACGGGACTGCCGCGCCCGGCCCAGTCGGTGCGTACCCACAGCAGTTCCCCGCTCGCGCGCTCACCGCGGCCCAGCAGCACGGCCTTGAGCCACAGCCCGGCGC
>NZ_MDCR01000317.1 GCF_001723055.1 Streptomyces niveus | reverse complement strand
GCGGGGTGGAATCCGAGGGCGGGTTCGCCCGTGCGAACGTTGGGGCGGTTGTGGATTCCAGTTCGGGGTCAGGCTTCGACTCAGTCGATCCCGCCGAAGACCCCTCAGCAGCCGTCACAGGCGCCTCAGCGGCCTCAGGAGCCTCAGAGGCGTCCGCATCCCCCCGGACCGTGCGAACGGCCGTCGACCCGGCCGCTGCGGCGTTCGCGGAACCGTTCCGCGGCGGGGGCGCGTCCTCGGGTGTGTCGGACTTGTCCGCCGCCTCCCCGGCAACAGCACCGGCGCCCGTCGCAGCCGATCCACGGAAGACCGCCAACCTCGGGTCCTGTTCCTGAACGTCCGACGACTTCCGCTGCTCCGACTTGCCGGGGGACTCGCCCGCCACCGTGCCTCCTCATGCGATGTGCGGCCCTCACGGCGCTCGCGCGCCCCACCGCCGCACTCTCCGAACCGATTATCAGTGTCCTGTGTGAAACCACAGCTCATGTGCCAGACGAGAACGACATACATAACGGTTCCCGCACAAAGCGACCAGGCACTCTCGACAGACCAATGTGAGAGGGGTCACCCTGTCATTCATCCACGCGGGGAGGCATGGATGGGCAGGAGCCGCAGAACAATTCCGGAGGAGCTTCTGTTGCTCGCTCTGGACCCGGCCACGGGTACCACAGCGCAGCCGCAGTCGCTCGACCTCGGCCTTGCCGGGGCGCAGCTAGTAGAGCTGGCTCTGGCAGGACGGATAGCCCCTGATGGGGATCGTATCGCCGTGGTGATGCCACGGCCGACCGGAGATCCGACTCTGGACTCCGCGCTGGAACTGCTGCGCCGACGCGGCAGCCCGGTTCGCGCAGTTCACTGGATCGGCGGGCCCCGACTGGGGCTCCGCCAGATTTACCTCTCGCATCTGGAGCGGTGCGGCATGGTTCATGCCGTGGCGGGTCAGATGTGCGGAGTGCTGCCGACGACTCGCTACCAGGCGACGGAGACGGCGATCAGCCGCGACATCAGGTCGCGGCTGGACAGTGCGATCCGCACCGGTGTACCGCCGGACCCGCGGACCGCGGCGCTCGCCGCTCTGGCCCACGCGGTCGGACTGGGCAAGCACCTGTACCCCGGTAACGAGGGGCGCTCGTCGCGCTCCCGGCTCCGGGACCTGATCAGACACGACCCGATGGGCGGTCTCGTGGCGCATGCCGTGATGGACGTCCAGAACGGTGTGGCCGCACAGCCGCGCCGTAATCCCGCACCGGGAGGCCGACCGCCGGCCGTACCGATGCAGCCGCAGCGCGCGGGCGGTATGGCCCGCGTCGCGGCGCACTGAGAGAGCAAGGCACGGACACGCACGCACGCGGGTATCGGAATCCGCCGCGCCGACGTCCCCAGAGACCCGGTTCGGGAGCCGCAAGGGACGCGCGGGGTCAGCCGTACAACCGGTTGCCCCGCGCGTCGCGCGCCCGAATACAGGCTCCGGCGGCGGCGTGTCCACCTGCCGCCCGCCCTTTCCCCTCTGTGGCCGTTTTCCAGCGCAGTTGGGACCATCGGTGGCAGTCTGCTGAGACGTAGACACACAGAGCTACGCGATTACTCAGCAGGAGGTGCCGTTTCCGTGGCGTCCAGTGTCAATCCCACCGTCAGGCGTCGCCGGTTGGGCCAGGAGTTGCGCCGGCTGCGCGAGCTCAAAGGCATGACGGCCGAGGAGGTGGCGGAGCGCCTGCTGGTCTCCCAGTCGAAGATCAGCCGTCTTGAGAACGGTCGCCGTTCCATCAGCCAGCGCGATGTCCGTGACCTCTGCGGTGTGTACGAGGTCGAGGACAACCGCATCGTCGAGTCGCTGATGCAAATGGCCAAGGACTCACGGCAGCAGGGCTGGTGGCACGCGTTCGGCGACATCCCGTACAGCGTCTACATCGGCCTGGAGACGGACGCGGCCTCGCTGCGCGTGTACGAGCCGCAGGTGGTGCCCGGCCTGCTCCAGACCCGGGGCTACGCGGAGGCGCTGATCACCGGCGCGCTCCCGGAGACCTCCCCGTCGGACGTCGAGAAGCGCGTGAGCGTACGGGTACGCCGCCAGGAGCGGGTCAACGCGCCCGAGCAGCCGCTCCGCCTGTGGGCCGTGATCGACGAGTCGGCGCTGCGCCGCGTGGTCGGCGGCAAGGAACTGATGCGCGAGCAGCTGGAGTTCCTCGTCGAGCTGTCGCAACTGCCCCATGTCACGGTGCAGGTACTGCCGTTCGAGATGGGCGCCCATCCGGGCATCAGCGGGCATTACGCGATCCTCGAATTCCCGGACGCCACGGATTCGAGCGTGGTCTACATCGAGGGCGTCACGAGTGATCTTTATCTGGAGAAGGCGAACGACGTCCAGAAGTACAGCGTGATGTACGAACACCTTCGCGCGCAGGCGCTGAATGCGGACCAGACCCGCGAGTTCATCTCGGACATCGCCAAGGGATACGCCCGCTAAGGCAGTTCGCACGGAGTGGGCGGAAGAGCAGGGCGGAAGAATACACCCGGTGGACTCAGTACGTAAGAGTCCACCGGGTTTTCTCATCCGGTCGAGTGAACGGCCGCCCCACGCGCCGATCGTGGCTAGTAGCGTCGATCATGCCAGCAAGACGTTGGCGTATTGACACCACTTGCTGAAATCGGAGCGAACCGAACATGGCAATTCTTCAGGGCGCTACGGACACCTGGACCAAGTCCTCGTACTCCGGCGGAAATGGCGCATGCGTCGAGGTCAAGTCTCCCGTCGTGCAGGCAATTGCCGTACGGGACTCGAAGGCTCCCGAAGGTCCGTCGATCACCTTTGTCCCGGGATCGTGGACCACATTCGTGCAGGAGATGAACCAGGGCGCTTTCGATCTGGGCTGAGCCCTCACCCGACCCGTACAGAGCCAACGCACCAAGGCACGACCGCACGACCGCACGACCGCACGGAAGTGAGCCCTCTCGACCGGTCCGCCGTCCTGGCCGAGGGGGCTCTGCCATGCCCTCAGTTCACACGAATCAACACGAACTCCCTCTCGACCGCACGGGACCCGCATCCCGTGCGGTCGTTTCTGTTGCGTTGCCGTCGTACGGCAGTACCGCGTTCTGACGAAGCGCCCGCCCATCGTGTGGCTCCCGTCACGTTCACGACAACGCCCCGCAAGGTCAAGAAGAAGTAAAATCGTTCGGCTTTCTGATCCGTGTTCACATCTATGACCGCTGGAACCCTTGACCCACTGCCGCGAGTAGCGGTTCAATCCCCGAAGTCCCCGCTCCCGCACGGGGGCGCCGCTGACCGGACGCACTGACGAAGAGCATCAACGTTCACAAGGCGGACCCCTGGAGGGGGCACATGAACAGTCTCGACTGGACCGTGCTCATCGGATACTTCGGTGTGATGGTCGCGATCGGCGTCTGGTCCCACAAGCGCGTGGGTGACGTCCATGACTACTTCACGGCCGGCGGCAAGATGCCGTGGTGGCTGTCGGGCATCTCGCACCACATGTCGGGCTACAGCGCGGTGATGTTCACCGGGTACGCGGCCATCGCGTACACCTACGGCGTCACGTCGTACGTCACCTGGTCGTTCCCCATCGCCATCGGCATCGCGATCGGGGCCAAGCTCTTCGCTCCCCGGCTCAACCGGGTGCGCTCGCGGCTGCATGTCTCGTCGCCGCTCGAATATCTCAAGAACCGCTACAACCTGCCCACGCAGCAGGCGCTCGCCTGGTCGGGTGTGCTGCTGAAGATCGTGGACGTCGGCGCCAAGTGGGCCGCCATCGCGACCCTGTTGTCGGTCTTCACCGGTGTCTCGCTCAACATGGGCATCCTGATCACGGGCGCCGTCACCGCGATCTACTGCACGGTCGGCGGGCTGTGGGCCGACGCGCTGACCGAACTGGGCCAGTTCATCATCCAGTTCGTCGCCGGTATCGCGATGCTCGTCGCCGTCCTGGCGGAGCTGGGCGGGTTCAGCAGTCTGTGGAACGTCTGGGACGAGCCCGAACTCCAGGGCCACAGCGAGCCGTTGGCCGGGCCGTACATGATGGTCTTCCTGATCGCGTATCTGTTCATCAAGACCTTCGAGTACAACGGCGGCATGTGGAACCAGGCGCAGCGCTACATGGCGACCGACTCCGCGAAGTCCGCGACCCGCTCCGCCACGCTGTCGGCGGTGCTGTGGCTCATCTGGCCGCTGGTGCTGTTCTTCCCCATGTGGGTCGCGCCGGTCCTCATCGACACGGACGTGCCGGCCGACAGCTACGCGCTGATGGCCGAACAGCTGCTGCCGCACGGTCTGCTGGGTCTGGTCATCGTCGGCTTCTTCTCGCACACGATGGCCATGTGCTCCTCGGACGCCAACGCCATCGCGGCGGTCGTGACCCGCGACATCATGCCGGCCGTGTCCCGTCGCGTACGGGAGTGGGACACCCGGGTCGGGCTGCTGGCCGCGCGCTGGACGACGCTGCTGTTCCTCGGTCTGTCGATGGCCATCGCGACGCAGGTCAACTCGCCGTTCTTCGGCGACATCATCACCGTCGTCATCAAGTGGGTCGCCGGGCTCATGGGTCCGATCGCGATCCCGCTGATGCTGGGTCTGCTGCCGTGGTTCCGCAGGAGCGGACCGACGGCGGCGCTGATCAGCTGGGCGGTCGGGCTGGTCACCTTCTGGCTGGTCAACTACCCGATCAGCTGGAACGTGGACGGCGGGGTGCCGCTCCAGTACCAGGTGTCGATCCCGCTCGCCGTCTCGCTCGTCCTGTACGTCGTGATCGGCTTCATCAAGCCGGAGGACACGCCGGAACGGGACGCCGTACTGGAGAAGATCAACAACGACGGCGACGGGTCGGACGCGCGCGTGCCGGTGCCGGGGCCGGCGGGTCCCGGGGACGCGAAGCAGCTCGGCCGCGAGGGCGCCTCCGGCTGACGGGACGCTCCCACGGCCTGCCGCCGGGCCCGGACCCGCTCCACCGGGCCCGGCCGGCGGGCCGGTTCGTCCTCAGGCGCCGGACGGGCTGGGCGTGTTGCTTGAGACACGCCCGCAGGCCCTAGGGCGTGTCCGCAAAGTAGCGTCGTCCGCCCGAAGGGCGGGGCTCACGCCCGCCGCGGAGCGGCTGATGTCGCGTTGGTGCGTGCGATCGCAAG
>NZ_MDCR01000316.1 GCF_001723055.1 Streptomyces niveus | reverse complement strand
GCTGAACGGCGCGCGGGATCGCCGGACGGGACTGACGACCCCGTCCGGCGATTGAGAACGGACCGCCCACCAGGCGGACCCGCCACAGACCGGCCACCGGGCCAGGGGTCAGGGAGAGGGCCTACCGGACGTCCGGCGGTCGCTGGCGCGGCATGTTCGGGCGGGTGCCCGGGGGGAGCGGGAAGCGCCCCGGGTGCGGACCGCCGGCCTCCGCCCGCCCCGAACCCCCCATCGCCGACGACTGCGCCACCAGCGGCGCGGGCCCGGCCCGGTGCTCCACCATCCAGTCCGCCGTCTCGGCCCGTACCAGCTCCGTGAGGTCCTCCGAGAACCGCCGCAGCACCCCCAGGCACCGCTCGGCCGCCTCGCTCGCCGTGCCGTCCGTCGGGCCGAGCACCTCCCGTACGCACTCCGACGCCCAGTCGTACTGGAGCGCCTGCAACCGCCGCTCCACCGCCTGTGACGTCGCCACGTTCCGCATCCAGCCCGACGTCACCCCGAAATACCGGTCGCAGCCCAGCGACGCCGCCGCCAGCAGCAGCGCCAGATATCCCCAGCCGGTCGCCGCCTCGCCCAGCGTGCCCGTCAGGTCGAGCAGCGGCAGCGTCGCGCCCGCGACCACGCCCAGCGCCGTCGCGGCCCGCAGGGCACGCGCGCAGCGGCGCTTGCGGGCGCGCTGCGCGTGGTAGCGGGCGACCGTACGCAGCGCGCCGGTCTCCGCCCACCGGTACAGCTCGTCGAGCCGCTGCGCGGGCTCGCTCCAGTCCCCGGCGGGGAAGACCCCGGAGACGGCCCCCCACGGCACGGCCCCCGGTCTCGGCCCGCCCGCGCTCCCGCTCCCGTTCACACCGCCCGGCGCACCCCGTGCCCCCTCGTCCCGGGCCGGCCCCCCGGGCTGCATGTCCGGCTGGCTCACCCGGGTACTCCTCTGCGTAACGGCGTGGCTGAGTGGAAGATGGAACCGTGGAACGGAATCGCGGATAGGAACGCGTACCGCACTTCCTACCGCCGAATGGTGGGCCCCGCGCCCGAAATCCGGGCGCTTCCCCCGCGTGGGGGCCGTGATCAGGTAGAGGAGCCGGGCACTCTCACTCGAAAGAGTTCGTTCCTGTGGGGTAGGACGGCCTGCTGGGTGACCACGTAGGCTCGACCTGCCGAACATCCGACGTCGATTTGCCAGGAGTGACCGTGATTCCCGGTGGTGGCCAGCCCAACATGCAGGAGATCCTCCAGCAGGCCCAGAAGATGCAGCAGGACCTCGCGGCGGCCCAGGAGGAGCTGGCCGCCACCGAGGTCGACGGCCAGTCCGGCGGCGGTCTCGTGAAGGCCACCGTGAACGGCTCCGGGGAGCTGCGCGGCCTCGTCATCGACCCCAAGGCGGTCGACCCCGACGACACGGAGACGCTCGCCGATCTCGTGATCGCGGCCGTCCAGGCGGCGAACGAGAACGCGCAGCAGCTCCAGCAGGAGAAGCTCGGCCCGCTGGCCCAGGGCCTCGGCGGAATGCCGGGCCTCCCCTTCTAGCCGGGCGCCGCAACAACTACCGTACGAGCACCACGAGTACCGACCGACCGAGTTCCAGGAAAGGCAATCCGTTGTACGAAGGCGTGGTCCAGGACCTCATCGACGAACTGGGCAGACTGCCCGGCGTCGGTCCCAAGAGCGCGCAGCGGATCGCCTTCCACATCCTCCAGGCCGAACCGACCGACGTCCGCCGCCTCGCGCACTCCCTGCTCGAAGTGAAGGACAAGGTCCGCTTCTGCGCGGTGTGCGGGAACGTGGCGCAGGAGGAGCGCTGCGGCATCTGCCGTGACGCGCGCCGCGATCTGACGGTCATCTGTGTCGTCGAGGAACCCAAGGACGTCGTCGCCATCGAGCGGACCCGCGAGTTCCGCGGCAAGTACCACGTGCTCGGCGGTGCGATCAGCCCCATCGAGGGCGTGGGCCCCGACGACCTGCGGATCCGTGAGCTGCTGGCCCGTCTCGCCGACGGTACGGTCACCGAACTGATCCTGGCGACCGATCCCAACCTGGAGGGCGAGGCCACCGCCACCTACCTCGCCCGCATGATCAAACCGATGGGCCTGCGGGTCACGCGCCTTGCCAGCGGTCTCCCCGTGGGGGGCGACCTGGAATACGCCGACGAGGTCACGCTGGGGCGTGCCTTCGAGGGGAGACGACTTCTCGATGTCTGACGCCACGCTGCACTCCACCACACAGGACCCGGACGACTTCGCGGTCCAGATCGCCGACCAGGTCGAGAGCTTCATCGTCGCGGTCTCGGAGGTCGCGAAGGGCGACGAGCCCGACAGCGCCGTGCCCTTCCTGCTCCTTGAGGTCTCCCAACTGCTCCTGGCCGGCGGCCGGCTGGGCGCGCACGAGGACATCCTTCCCGACGAGCGGTACGAGCCCGACCTGGGCCCGGAGCCGGACGTCGACGACCTGCGCGAGCGCTTCGCGGCGATGCTTGAGCCGATCGACGTGTACTCGGAGGTCTTCGACCCGTACGAGCCCCGCAAGGCGCCGGTCCCGTGCCGTATCTCCGACGACCTGGCCGACATCGTCGCCGACCTGCGCCACGGCATGGCCCACTACCGCGCGGGCCGGACCACCGAGGCGCTGTGGTGGTGGCAGTTCTCGTACTTCTCCAACTGGGGCTCCACGGCCTCGGCCGCCCTCCGCGCCCTCCAGTCCCTGGTGGCCCACGTCCGCCTCGACCAGCCCCTCCCGGCACTCGACGGCCTGGACACGGACCAGGACCTGGGCGAGGACGCGCTGGCGGAGGAGGCGGGCAAGGTGATGGCGGAGGAGCTGGGCGCGCTGGGTATGCGCCCGGTCGCGGACCCGGCCTGACCGCGCCGAACTGGTCCGCTCCGCGCGGGAGTTGCGCCGCGTACGTATCTGACCCGGCCGTGCGGCCGATCTGAGAGCGCGAGCTCTTGCGTACGCCGTACACGGCTGCTACGGGCTGCGGAAATTCTTCGCCGCTGATCCACTTTTCGCTTGCCTCCGGCACGGGGTGCCCCGCTAGCGTCACTCAGAGGGCACGACAGTTGTGCACGGGGTGACCGAAAACGGGGGACCAGTGTTGTATGCGCAGATACGGCGGACGCGACCGAGTCGCGACGTCCATTACATCCAGACCGAGTTGGGCCCGATCCGCACGATCCCGTTGGCGCCCTCCCCGGACATCCCGGACGACAAGTGCCCGGCGCGGCGCAAGGAATGGTGGGACGGCCTGAGCGAGGACCAGCGCCGGGAGTACCTGGCCGTCGCGCCGGACCTGATCGGCAACCTCGACGGAATCCCCGCACTGGTGCGCGACGCGGCGAACCGCGCGTATCTGCCGGTGCTGATCGACTCGCTGGCACAGCAGAGCGGCCCCGAAGCCCGGACCAAGCTGGAGGGCCTGCGCGCGATCGAGCGGACCCTGGCCACCCCGCGGATGTACCTGCTGGGCATCGGCGACGAGGCCACCGGCCGCGCCATCGTCTCGTACGGCAACCCGGACACGTCGAAGACGGTCACGACGCACGTGCCGGACCCGGGAACCAGACTGAACGCCGATTTCGCGGGAGAAACCCTGCGCCGCACCCTGACCGCACGAGCCCAGCCCCCGTCCAGCGCCGCCATCATCTGGCTGACCACCGACACGGCCCGGGAAACCCCCGCGTACGCCGAGTTCCTGAGCGGCCTGGCAGCCACCAACACGGCCGGCGAACAGTCATCGTGACGGCGGTGCGGGGGTGAGTTCGTCGCGGGGGCGATCTGAGAGCCGATGCTCTTGCGCGCCGCGTACCGCTGCTGCTACGGGCTGTGACATGTATTCGCTCGTTGATCCACTTTTCGCTTGCGTCCGGTACGGGGTGTTCCGCTAGCGTCACCGAGGAGGCACAACGGATGTGCGTGGAGTGACCAACTCGGGGGAAAGCAGTGCCGTATTCGCAGGGGTGGCAGGACGTGTTCACGCTCTCGGAGCTGCCGACGCCAACGGGGGATCCGGGAACCGCTATGGCGCTGGCCTCCGTGGACACTGGCGGTGCGGGCGGTGGCACCGGCGGTCTGAAACACAGTGCTGGCCCCTGGACCAGTGCGTCCGGCACCGCCGACTCGCTGCGCACCAGCACCGAGAAGAGCCGCGGCCGTCTGCGTCCCGCGCACGAGGGCGTCGCGGCCGGCGCGGTGGGGTTCTCGGCGGTGCAGGCGCTGACCGAGGTCCTTGAATCGTGGGAGAAGCGGCTGGTCTCCGTGCGGGGTGAATGCGGCTACCTGGACGGGGCGTTGGGGAAGGTCGCCAAGGAGATGGGCGAGACCGACGGCAAGGTCGAGAAGTCCGTACGGTCCGTGGACTCGGGTGAGCGCCGGTGACGGGCACGGCACTGACGTGGCAGCAACTGCGTGATCTGAAAAGGCCGGAGTTCGAGGACGCCGGCGACGGCTGGCACGAGGTCTCCGGGAGGGCCGACGCGGACCGCGTCAGGACCGACAAGGCGATGACGGCGAAGCTGCGTGACACACAGGACAGCGAGTCCGCGAAGGCGGCCCTCGCGAGGCTGGAGCGGCTGAGCCGCAACTACGAGTACATTCACACCGAGTCGGGCCTGGTGCGCACGACACTGAATGGTCTCGCCGCAGAACTGGCCGACCCACAGCGTGAGTTGACACAGGCCCTGGAAGAGGCGGCTGGACTGAAGTTCACCGTCCACGAGGATGCCTCGATCAGCTACCCGTCCGCCGTCGTCTGCGGCAACCCGCAGTTCGGCGAGACGGGCGAGAAGAAGGTGCCCGGCGGCACGGCACAGGGCAGCTCCCGGTTTCCCCTGGAGTCGAACCCCGGGCTGAACGGGGAGCCCGGATTCGACTACAACCCCAATCCGAACGCCGCGATGGCCCAGGCCATCGCGGACCGTATCGCGCGGGCGGTGCGCTCGGCCGCCGAGATCGACCGTCGGTACGCGAGCGCACTGCGCAAACTCAAAGCGGCGGCGGGACTTGATGTCACCAAGGCCATGTTGAAAGACATGGCCGGTGACGCGTCGGCCGTACGCACAGCCGCCAAGGACTATCTCGCGGACAACGTCCCCTTCGAGAAGTCCCCGGCCGAGCGCAAGGAGTGGTGGGACGGGCTGACCGAGGAGCAGCGTCGGGGGTACCTGGATGTGGCCCCGGACCTGGTCGGGAACCTCGACGGAATCCCGGCCCTGGCGCGCGACGAGGCGAACCGGAACTACCTTCCCGTGCTGATCGACTCGTTGGAGAGGCAGGGCGGCGACGATGCCGAGACCAAGCTGGGCGGGCTCCGGGCGATTGAGGAAAAGCTGGGCAAGCCGACAATCCCGCCGATGTATCTGCTGGGCATCGGCGACGAGGGCAACGGCCGCGCCATCGTGTCGTACGGAAACCCGGACACGTCGAAAAATGTCTCGGCGTATGTGCCGGGGCTGGGTACCAAGTTGGACGGAGAATTCGCCGGGGGGACTGTGCAGCGGGCGTTGGATACCGCGATTGGCGCGCAAGGGCACGACCCGTCCAGCGCCTCCATCGTCTGGCTCGGCTACGACGCCCCGCAGAACGTGGACGTCATAAGTACGGGCGATGCCGAGCGAGGAGCCCCCGCCTACAACGAATTCATGAACGGGCTGGGAGTCACCAATGAGAACAAGGACCCGCATCTGACGGCGATCGGCCACTCCTACGGTTCGCTGACCGTCGGAACAGCGGCTCAGCAGAACGGTGGCATTCCGGGCGCTGACGACATCATTCTGCTCGGCAGCCCAGGTGTCGGGGTCGACAAGGCGGAGGATCTCGGTGTTGGCAAGGAGCATGTCTATGTCGGAGCGGCCGATAACGACCTGGTGACACAGCTCCCCTCGAAGCAACAGACCGGAGTGGGCTTCATCGGTGCAGGTGCCGGACCGTTGGGTGCCTACCTTCTTGGCGACATCGCCGACCAAGGTGACGACGACCTCTATTTCGGCAAAGACCCGGCCAGTAAGGCATTCGGCGCGAATCGGTTCCTGGTAGGCGACGGACCACACCCCATTCTGGATATGGGCGGGGTCGACGCTCACTCTGAATACTTCACGCCGGACAAGGACAGGGTGTCGGCCAATAATATCGCTCTGATCGTCGCCGGAGTACCCGAAGAAATCAAGACGGAGGAGTGGCGGTGAAACGAGCGGCGGTGTGGATTCCGGCTCTCCTTCTGGTGGGCGGGCTGCTCGCTGGATGTGGAATGTTGGGAGAGGAGAAGAAGGGAGTGGCTGCGACGATGAATATGCAGGACGCGGCGGAACATGCGGACGGCATGCTTGATGCGACGTTCGGGGCGATGAAGCCGGAGGTCCAGTGGGCCCATGGTCAGACATCCTCTGGTAATTGTGATCTCACCCGCCGCCGGACAGTAATGACCATCATCTCCGAGGAGCGGCGCGGGAATTTCCTCGGCATGGTTGAGCGGTTCTGGAACAAGAGCGGTTACGAGATCTTTTCCGTGAACGAGAGTAAAGAGCGTCCCGCCATCTTTGCCAGAACGTCGGACGGGTTCGGGATCAGCCTGATCGTCGGCTACAAGGGCCAGGTGTTCTTCGACGTCGACAGCCCCTGCGTGGACGAATCCGACGTCGCCGACCCCACCGCCGCACCCAACGGCCCCGCCTACGAGGGTGTTGCGCTGCCTCGCCCCAACGTGCGCTCGGACTTCTGGTCCGCCGAGACCCCTGTCGCGTCGCCGTCCCCCTGGGCGGGCACTTCGGCGTGATATCGCGGCGACCCGAACTCGGCCGGTCGGCGACACTTCACCCGCGTTCAGCAACCCGGGTGGCGGAGGACCGGTCGCAGGGGCAAAGTGGAATGCCAGCTTTTCTCACTCTGACCGTCCGACCTTCGAGGAGTGAACAGTTGTGAGTGGACAGTTCGAAGCAGTGACCGAGATCGACCGGCCGATCGAGGAAGTCTTCGCGTATCTGGCGGAGGGCACGAACGATCCGGAGTTCAGCCCCCGCGTACAGAACATCACCAAGGAGCCGGCTGGGCCCACCGCCGTCGGCACAGTGTTCCGGAGCACGGTGAAGGACGCGGGGATGAAGACTCGGCGCGAGCTACGGATCACCGAGCTGGAGGCGCCCTCCAGAGTCCGCTGGGCCGAGACCTCGAAGAACATGGTGACGTCCCGCGAGGGCGGTTACGACCTGGAGGCGATCTCGGACGGGAGGACGCGGGTGCGGCTGTTCAACGTCCTGGAAGGCCATGGCATCGGCAAACTGCTGGAGGGAATCGCCCTCGGCGCGGCCCGCAAGGACGCCCCCGGCTTCGGCGAGCGCATCAAGAAGGCGGTGGAGGCGTCCCGGCCGGCTTGAGGTCCAGCTCGAACCACACGTACTTCCCGAACGGCCGCTCGTCCGTACCCCATCGCGACGCGATCGCCTCAACCAGCAGCAGCCCGCGCCCGGTCTGGTCGTCGTCGGCCGGGTGACGGAGCCGGGGGCGCCGGCGGTTGGCGTCGTGGCACTCCACGCGTACGCGGTGCTCGTCCGCACCGACCTTGACCAGTAACGCCCCGCCGGCGGGCACCCTGTGGCGTACGGCGTTGGTCGCCAGCTCCGAGACGCAGAGCAGTACGTCGTCGAGGGCGGACCGGTCGATGGCGGCGTCGGCCGCGTCGATGACTTCCCGCGTGAAGGCGCGGGCGGCGGGTACGGACGCGTCCGAGCGCGTGAATCGCCTGGATGTGGTGAGCATGATCACAGGTTGCTGAAAGTTGGTTACGCTCGGAAGTGACGAATGGGATACACGGTGCCGTGTATCAGTCGGAGGTGCGGCCTGTGTCGGTCCAGAATCCCCAGCCACCCGGTACGTGGCGCTACTGCGGCAACCAACTCCTGCGCTGGCGTACACAGTCGGGCATGAGCCGCGAGGAACTCGCCGCCGCGACGAACTACGCGGCAGCGACGATCAAGGCCATGGAGCAGGGCGTACGAATGCCGACGCCGCGCCTGCTGGACCAGGCGGACGATCTGTTCCAGGCGAGCGGGAAGCTGAGCGCGGCGAAGGATTACTTGCGGCGGGAGAAGTTCCCGGCGAAGTACCAGGACTTCATGGACCGTGAGGCGGAGGCGATCAGCCTCTGGTGGTACGAAGTGACCTTGATTCCCGGTCTGTTGCAGACAGAGGCCTATGCGCGGAGCCTGATCGGCAAGTTCACGCCGCCGCTTGATGAAGCGACGGTGGAGGAGCGCGTCGCGGGCCGGTTGGAACGTCGGTCAATCTTTGCTCGCAAGCCCCCGGTGTCGCTCAGCTTTGTGATCTTTGAAGCCGCGCTCCGTATGCCACAGGTGGACTAAGAGCAGCGACGTCACCTCCTCGACATGGGGAAACAGAGCAACGTCACCATCCAAGTTCTGACTTACGACCAAGCGATCTCGGTAGCTCTGAACGGCCCTCTGGTGCTACTTGAGACCCGAGACCATGAGCGCCTGGCATTCTCGGAGGGACAGTCTGTGAGCCAGCTGACCTCCGAACCGGAAGTGGTCAGTTCGTACTCGGAGGGGCTTAGCATGATCCGGGCCGTGGCTCTCAGCCCCGCTGAGTCGGCCCGTTTCATCGAGCGGATGGCGGAAGAGCTATGACCGAGCGTCTGGCGTGGTTCAAGTCCAGTTACAGCAACGGCGAAGGCGGAGCCTGCGTCGAAGTCGCCCTGGCCTGGCGGAAGTCCACGTACAGCGACCGTGAGGACGCCAGTTGCGTCGAAGTCGCCGCCTGCCCCAGTACCGTCCACGTCCGGGACTCCAAGCTCACCGACAGCCCCGAGCTGGCCCTTCCCGCACCTGCCTGGAGCGCCTTCGTCTCGTACGCGCGCCGCTAGTACCCGTAGGTCGTGGCGACCGCCATCAGGAACGTTGCCTGAGCGGCCAGTTGGATTACGTGCGCCCTCACGCCATGGCCTTGCGCGGGACGCAGAGGGCGGTCACCCAGGCGATGCCGGCGACGACGAGGCTTCCCTGGTACAGCCAGTCGGGGTTGCTGCCGCATCCGCCATAGGTGAGGCACCTGCCGCCCTCGCCGGTGACGGCGAGGAGCCCCGCCAGAATCGTCGCGGGCACCATCAACAAGGCAGAGATCGTGGCCCACTTACGGAGCCGGCGGGTGGCCTGGGCGGTGGTCGGGTCGGCGTTCATGGTGTCGATCATTGCCGCAGGTCGTCCCGGAGCTTGAACCCCGGGCTTCGGGCCCTTTTTGAATGAGTGGGTGGAAGAGGGAGGGAACCAACCCCCCTCCCAAGTCCCCCGCTGACGAGGCGATATAACTATCAGTGGTCAGCTTGCGCCGTTGCGTATTGACGGTTTAGCGTTCATGGCATTAAGCGGCCCCGGCAGGTGCAGCAACACCAACTCCGGGGCCTGACCAACGGATCGAAAGAGACTCGATCGTGGATTCCACAGAGTTTAGTGCTGCTCTGCGCGCGCCCGCACACCCGTCGGCCAAGCCCGGCTACGGCAAGCGCTCCGCGCCCGGCCAACATCCCCGTACCGCAGCCGACTTCGCACATCTGCGCCCGAGAGAAGCGGCGATCGCCGCGTACATCGACCGCCTGCCCGAAGGCGCGGCGATCGGCTACAAGCCCCTCGCGGCGAACGTCGCCGACTACGGCCAGCAGGCATGCGCCAAGGCACTCAAGTTCCTGTCGCACGAGGGGCATCTGCGGCTGGTGAAGGAACATCTGTGCACGGCGGACAACAGCTTCCGCTGGGTGACGCGGACCTACTTCTCACGGACGTCGAGGGACGACGAGTGGTGGAAGGCGTACGTGGACAGCCTGCGCGGGATCGACCTCACGGAGCTGGAGCGACGGCAGCGCGGGGAGGCGCCGGCGGGGGAGCCCGTACAGGAGCCCGAGCGCGCCCCCGCCGCGCTTCAGGAGCCTTCTGCCGCGTACCGGGCCCTCGCCCGCCTGGGGCGTACCGAACCTCGTATGACCCTGTCCGCCACCGAGTGTGCCGCGCTCGAACCGCTCGCCGCGCAGTGGCTGGCGCGCGGCGTGACGGAGGACCACCTGATCCGTTCGCTGACCGGCGGGCTGCCGCATCCGCTGCACAGCCCTGGCGCGATCGCCCGCAAACGACTGGAGACCAAGATGCCGCCCGAGCCGTACGAGGCACCCGAATACATCACCCGAGCCGTCATGGTCTGCATGGGCTGCGAGGAGCCCGAGAACGTCGTGACGCTGGTCCACGGCATGTGCCTCGACTGCAACGAGGAGATGGCGGCGTACGACGCTGCCGAGGAGACGGGCCTGGTCATCGACGCGGTCCCGGACACCTTCCGCGCCGTCCCGGCCAAACAGGAGGTCGCCCGCCGCGCCGACGCCCTGCGCGCGGCGGCCGGCTTCAAAACCCGCCCGATCCCGCGCCCGGCCCACGGCGAACTCGTGCAGGCCTTCTCAAGCGACGGCGCGGAACTGCTGCGGGCGGCCGAATGAGCGTCCACGAGATGCCGGTCGGGGCACCATGGAGGGGAGGAGGCGACGCCATGACCCCCAGGACCCCCGCCCGGCCGCAGATGTCCGTCGACGAGTTCGAGGAGCTTGCCCGACGTGCGCCAGAAATGGTGCGGCTGGAATTCATCAACGGAAAGGTCCAGGTCAAGCCGGTGCCGGACGGTAACCACGGCGCGATTGTCATGTGGCTGCTCAAGCAGTGCATGCGGCAGCGGCCCGAACTGTCGCTTTACCCGGAGCAGGGGCTGAAGGTTGAGGCGTACCGAAAGGGGCGCGCCCGCCCCGACGGTGCTCTGGCCCCTGACGAGAACTTCGTCGGACAGGGAGAGTGGGCCGAGCCGGCCGGTGTCCTGATGACCGTCGAGGTCACCTCCCGTGATGCGGACACAAACCGCCGCGACCGCGTCGAGAAACCGGACGGCTATGCGGGGGCCACTATTCCCATCTATCTCCTCGTCGACCGTGACGCCCGTTCCCTCACCGTGCACGCCGAGCCGAAGAACGGTGAGTACCGCAGCAGGATGACGTACGACTTCGGCGAAGTCGTCGAGCTTCCCGAACCGGTCGGCATCACGCTGGAGACCGAGAAGCTCAAGGATTACGCGGACTGACGGTCGCCGGACCTGGGCCGAGCGCGGGTGGGTGGGATGGCATTGTTCCCAGCCGCGCGTCGCTAGTTGCCGTAGGTTGTGACGACCGCCATCAGGAACGTTCCCTGCGCGGCCAGTTGGAGCACGTACGCGCTCCCGCCGACCGTCTTGTGCGGGACGCAGAGGACCGTCACCCAGGCGATGGCGGCGGTCAGGAGGCTGCCCTGGTAAAGCCAGTGGGGGTTGGTGTCGCAGCCGCCGTAGGTGAGGCATCTGCCGGCGTGTTCGCCTGTGACGGCGAGGAGGCCCGCCAGAATCGTCGCGGGTACCAGCAGCAAGGCGGATACGGTGGCCCACTTGCGGAGTCGGCGGGTGGCCGGGGCCGGGATCGGGTCGTTCATGGGTTGATCAAAGCGGGCGGGGGCGTCCGGCGCATGAGCGCGGCTACTCAGGTGACTGACAGAGGGGGCAGACGTGGCCGGGATCGAAGTGGGCCTCGTACGGCGACTGTTGGACGCCCAGTTTCCGCAGTGGAGCGGGCTGGGGCTGGTGCGGCTGGCCGACGGGGGGGCCGATCACGTGATCTTCCGGCTCGGTGGCGACATGGCCGTACGGCTGCCGAGAGGCACCTGGGCCGCCGGGCAGGCGCGGAAGGAGCATGTGTGGCTGCCCCGGCTCGCGGGCGAGTTGCCGTTGGACACGCCCGTGCCGCTCGGGCTCGGGGTGCCCGGGCTCGGGTATCCGTACCACTGGTCCGTCGCGCGGTGGCTGGAGGGGGACGTCGCGACGGCGGACGGGTTCGCCGATCCGGCGGGGGCCGCCGTACAACTGGCGGATTTCCTCAAGGGACTTCAGAGAATCCCGGTGCCGGACGCCGGGCACGGGCTCAGCCGGTGGTCGCTCGTCGGGCGCGACGAGGCGACCCGTACCGCCATCAGGGCCAGCACCGGCGGCGTCCTCGCCGACGCCATGACGCGCGTGTGGGACGCCGCGCTGGCGGCCCCGGCGTGGGACGGCGCGCCCGTCTGGTTCCACGGGGACTTCCACACCGGCAATCTGCTCACCGTCGACGGGCACCTCAGCGCCGTCATCGACTTCGGCGGGCTCGGCGTCGGTGACCCCGCCTGTGACCTGATGGTCGCCTGGACCACCCTCTCGGCCGAGACCCGGCCCGTCTTCCGCGCGGCTCTCGGTGTGGACGACGCCACGTGGGCGCGCGG
>NZ_MDCR01000315.1 GCF_001723055.1 Streptomyces niveus | reverse complement strand
ACTACCCCATGCCCTGGTGCAGTCGCGCTGAAATCCGCGAGGTCTCCGGCGCAGCCCAGAAGATCCACGACGACATCCGCCACGGGCGCCTCCTCATCCACGCCCACGCCCAGGACGCCCACACCACCGTCGCGGTCGGGACCTACCTCGACACCGGCAAGAGCGTCTACCTCCACGGCGAGAACCACCTGCGGCAGATCGCGAACTCCTTCGACTCCCCCGCACACGCCCTGACCGCCTTCGAGGACATGCACGCCGACACCACGCGCCCCGGCCCCGCCCCGATGACCGACACCGAACGCGACACCGCCGACGCCCGGACCTCACCCGGCACACCGACCACGGCGCCCGAACCCCCCAGCACAGGAGCGGGCACCGCGCCCGCCGACGCGCCCGGCCCCGGCGCCCACGAGGCCCTCCTCGACTCGTTCATCGAGGACAACGGCGAGTGGGAAAAGTACCGAACATGGTCCGACGACACCTCCGTCGCCAACCACGAATCCCTCACCCTGCGCGCCGAGTTCGACCGCGAAGCCCGCGGCCACGACATCGCCTGGACCATCGCCTCCTACCAGTCCCCCGTCGGGGACCGCACCTGGCACGCCACCGCCACCGCCGCCACACCCACCGACATGATCGAAACCCTCCTCAAGAGCCTCGACACCGACACCGCACGGACCGAACGGACCAGCCCGCCCCTCACCGAACGCACCCTGACCACGGTCACCCGCCCGCTCACAGAATTCGGCTGGACCCAGACCATCAACGGACACCACATCAACTGGCCCGCACCCAACGGCGAAACCGGCCTCCGCCTCGACGTCGCCGCCGCCGTCGGCACAACCACCGCCCACTCCGAACCCGCCTGGACCCTCTGGGGCGGCAAGAGCGCCGAACAGCCCGCCTGGACCATCGAACTCTCCCGCCACACCCCGGCCGCCGTACTCCAGGACCTCACCTACGAACTCGCCACCACCCACTCCGCGCAAACCGCTCGACGGGCACCGAAGATCCCCCGCGGACACGAAGCCATCCGCACCGCGACACCCGTCACGCCAACGCCACTAACGTTGGGAAGTCCCGCACGAAGCAGGTGAGAGCAAAGCGGAGAAGAAGACGTGCTGTAGCGCCGAACTCGGCGTCGCACAGCGAGCCGAGCCATCCTGCGGCGGCAAGCCGTACGCTCAAAAGCCGGAAGAATGCGGGCTGTTGAGGCTCGACTCGGTCCACTCCTGCGACCGCCACCCGAACGAGTGACTCCCGCAGTGCGGTCTGTTACATCGATAGAACGTTTTGTAGCGTCGAACTCCCCCGAGGAAGGAAACGCTGTGAACGCGCCTTCGAGCTGGAGCGAACAAGGAGCCTGCCGGACCATCGCCCCCGACACCCTGTTCGTACAGGGCCAGGAGCAGAACCGGGTCAAGTCCGTCTGCCTGGGCTGCAAGGTGTGTACCGAATGCCTGGCCTACGCACTCGACAACCGTGAGGAATTCGGGATCTGGGGCGGCATGACTGAACGGGAACGCCGCGCGCTGCTCCGACGACGGCCAAGCGTCACATCATGGCGACGCCTGCTTGAAACCGCCCGCAATACTCATGAACAGATCGACGACGACAGCGACCATCGGCAAACCGCCTAGACCAGGACCGCGTGAAGACACCGCAACAGCTCCGCATGCCCCAACGGCTTTCACAGGCGGGTAGTTACGGCCATCGGGAGAGAACACACCCGCGCCCTCAACAGTTCGGCCCGGGGTTGTGTGGGCGTAGGAATCCGACGGTCGTCGCGTACGGACCATGATATGGGTTGAGTCTGGCCTGGAAGTCCGGCAGCCGCAGTACCGCGACTGCCGGACGGATGTACCTGCGGGGTTCTCAGGCCGCGCGGCGCGGCGCCCAGTTGTACGGGAGCAAGGGACTGCCATCCCTCATCCAGTAGCAGAACTCCTGGGCGTCGCGCAGTACACCGGTGCCAGTGGCTCGCCCCTGTCGGCTTTCGAAGTGGTCGATCTCCAGCAGGACATGGTCACCGACCTGTTCGCTGTGGCCGAGGTCGAGCAGGACCCTGCCGTTACAAGAGCCGATCAATTGCCAGGGCTTCCTCCATTCATAGGTGACCCGGGCCCCCTGGCGTGAGGTCACCAGCAGGTCGCCCCTGGCGTGCTGGTTGATGACGCAGAAGATCCACATCAAGCCCGAGGCGTGCGCAAGCTCCTTGCCGTGCGTGTTGGGCACGCTCTCTTTTGCCTGCTGAAACTCACACTTGGTGCCGTCACAGGCCAGTGCATCCAGGCGCCGACTACCGCCATGCATACGGATCTCGGAGCGAGCGCTGCCGACGACCCGCTGATAGCACAGCGTCCACTGACGTCGTTCGGCAGCGGTCCGCACCGGCGTGCGGACCAGAGCGAACGGCGGGGAGGCGATCACGCGGCTGTCCCAAAACCGAAGCGCTCCAGGAACTCGCGCAGCTTCTTCCGGTTCAGGGCGTGGTCGGTCAGGCTGATCTTCTCCGCAGCCACGATGGCCTCCACACTGGTGCCCTCGGGGTGCCGTACCTTGCTCCGGGCCACAAGTTCGAGGACGTCGTAGAAACTGCGGAGCTGCACGGCATCCCGGTTGATCGACCTGATCGTGTCCCTGTGTTCCTTCGCCTTGCGTTTGGCCTCCTCCACGATGTCGGTGTCGTTCTCCAGCGTCACCAGCTGTCGCTCATAGCGCTGAAGCTGGTCGAAGCAGTACGTGCGGGCGGCATTCAGGCCCACCGCGATGAGATCGGTCTTCGGCTCGTCGTCGGGCTTGGCCGGCTCGGGAACGATGACGGTCTTGAGTTCGCCTGTCTCGGGATCAGCCATCTCCACGCGCTGACCGGGGACGAGCTTCTCCGGCAGCGGCTCGGGCTGCTTGACCTTGTGCGGCGGGAGCTTGGGACCCTGCTGGTCACGGGCGTGCGCCGCGTAGGCTGACTTGAACGAACGGTACAGAGAAGTCAGGTAGCGCACCTGTTCGACGCTGGCGTAGGGGGCGTCCTCCGGGCCGATTCTCGGCTGCTTCCTTTTCAGGTAGTCCACCACGCCGACCTGGTTGTTGGGACTCGGGAAAAGGCATCATGCACGTCGAGAAACAGGGCGCGTGCCACTTCCTGGTCCTCACGCTCATAGTCCGACGGCCCCACGGGGGTGGAACCCTCGTGAGTGATGAGGTGGTAAGTCATGCCGCTTCTCCATTCTTTTGGGCTTCTGCCCGCTCGGCGGCGAGCAGAAGTTCATGCCAGTGCGACACGGAGCCGCAAAGCCGGTTCAATACCGCAAGCTGATCGGGCGGCAGGATCTGCACGATCTGCTGCGGGTCGAGGTTCATGGGTTTCTCAAGGGCTTTGATCGCCTTCGACACGAGCGCCAAGATCGCCTCGATCGGCCTGGAGGACGCCGCTCGCGGAGGTGTCCGCGCCGAGGTCCAGCCGGGCGACCTCGGCGGTCCCGCCGGTGAGGCAGGTGGTGACCACCGCGGCGAGGACGGCCAGGACGACGGCGACGACGACGCGGGTCAGCCGGGCGTTCTTCTCCACACCGGTGCAGTTGAGCGCGGTCAGCGCCACCACGGCGACGGCGACGGCGTGGGCCTCACCCGGCCAGGCGTAGGTGCCCACGGTCAAAGCCATGGCCGCGCACGAGGCGGTCTTGCCGACGATGAACGCCCAGCCCGCCAGGTAACCCCAGAATTCGCCGAGGCGTTCGCGGCCGTAGACGTAGGTGCCGCCGGAGGCCGGGTAGCGGGCGGCGAGCCGCGCCGAGGACGTCGCGTTGCAGTACGCGACGACAGCCGCGAGAGCCAGCCCGAGCAGCAGCCCGGACCCGGCGGCACGGGCCGCCGGAGCGAGCGCGGCGAAGACGCCCGCCCCGATCATCGACCCCAGACCGATCACCACCGCGTCGGGCATCCCCAGGCGCCGCTTCAACTCGCCGCCGCCGGCCGCGGTCCCCACCGCCGTCATCGCCTACTCTTCGCGGCAGCCCGCAGCCGAGTGCCCTGTCGTACGATCCGGCGCACCGTAACGGAGCGAGGTGTCCGGCCGGAGCCAGGACATCCAAGAGTTCGTGAAGGCGTCGAGTTCGCGAGGTGCGGGGAGGACACGGTGAGCGTGCTGGGCACTGTGAAGTCGGCCGTGTACGGCCTGAGCGGCGGCCTCGCTGGTGGCTGGTCTATTACCCAGGTGTGCGTCACGTTCAGGGGATGTCGATGAGCCGGCCGGTGATCTCGTCCGGCAGCAGCCGGATCCACAGGGGCCGCGACCCGCCCGCCCAGGGGCGTGATCCCGACCGGTTCGTGAGGGTGTCCGTGGTCGTGGGGTCGGTGATGTGCTCGGCCGTTCCCGTCAGCAGTACGCTCCAGCCGCGCATCCGCTCCTCGTCCAGGTGGTCGGCCTCGAAGGCGAGTGGGGTGCCCGCGCCGACCGCGCCG
>NZ_MDCR01000314.1 GCF_001723055.1 Streptomyces niveus | reverse complement strand
CCGCCGGGGTCCGCGGCGGTCCCCGACCCCGTCGAAGCCCTGGTAGTGCAGCTCGTACAGCACGTAGAGCGCCAGTTGCAGATCGTCACCGAAGGGGTCGGCGACCGCCGCGGACCCCGGCGGCGGGAGCGGGCCGGCCGTCCCCGTACCCAGCGCCGCGCAGACGGCGGCCGACAGGGCGCCACGTGCCTCCGGCAGCGGCGGGCTCAGCGCGCGTGACTCACGGTATGTCGTCACGGCCCGGCCCCTCCGTGTCCTCGGCGGGTGGTACGGGACGGTCCCCGCGCCGGACCCGGCGGCGGTGGCTCGTGTCGCACCACGGATAGGAACGGCTGCGGCGGCAGGTGCACAGGGCGACGACGAAGCGGTCCGAGACGTGCGTGTTCCCCGCCTCGTCGACCACCTCCACCGGCCCCTCGACGAGGACCGGCCCCTCGTGGCCGACCGTGACACGGCGTGGCCGCGGCCGGGGCTGCCGTCGTGGGTCCTCGGACGGGTTCGGCACGGATGACATCGGCAGGGACGACAACGGATGACCACCAACTCTTCACAGGGGCGACCTCGGGTGACCTCACCCCTCCAAGCTCCTCCCACCCTCGCGAACCCACCACCCGAGGAGCCGGGCGCACGGGATCCCGGGCCTTCATGAAGAAATCCTCATCCCGGCTTCATCCTGGCGACCGGCCCGCTGGCCAGGATGAACCGCATGGCCTTCTCACCCCGACTGGCGGCCCTGGCGGCCGTCGTCGCCATCCCGCTCGGCATCGCCGCGACCAGCTACGCTATGACCGACAGTCCCGACGCGCCCAAGGTGCCTCCCGGCGTGCAGCTCTCCGACTCGCCGACCGGTTCGCCCAGCGGCACGGCGGACGACCGGCGGAGCACCGGACCCGGGTCCTCGCCCACCGGTTCGCCCACGGGTTCATCCACCGCCTCGCCGGGCGGGACCGCGGACGACGACGTCGTACCGGGGCCGTCGGCCGGCAACGGTGACGACGACGATGACGACGACTTCGGTGATGACGGTTGACGTTCCGAGGGTTTCCGCGCGGGTGCGGATCCTGCTCTGGCTGCTGGTGGTGATGGCGGTGGCCCTCGGGGCCGTGGCCGTCACGGTGCGCTCGATCCTCCACCGGGACGTGGAACACCGCATCAGCCAGTTGCTGTCGCAGGAGACGGGCGAGTTCGCCAACTTCGTGGTCCAGGGCGTCGACCCGGCCACCGGCCGGAGCTTCGGCGACTCGCGCACGCTGCTCCAGACCTTCCTGCAACGTCAGTACGCCGACCGGGACGAGGAGTTGCTGGGCCTGCCCCGCTCCTCCGCGAACCGGTCCGAGATCGTCCGGCAGCGCCGCGACATCCCCGACCACGTCGCCCTGTGGCGGGACAGCGAGGCGCTGGGCCGGATCCTCGCGGCCAAGGACTCCTCCGGCACACTGCACCGCGCCGCGGGAGAGCTGCGCTGGGCCAAGGTCACCATCCGGCCGCTCGGTGACGAACCTCCCGGCGCCCTGGTCGTCGCCTTCCACGCGGACCGCGAGCGGGCCGTCGCCGACAAGACGTTCTGGACACTGCTGGCCCTGTCCGGCATGGCGCTCGTCCTGGCGAGCGGTATCGGCTGGGCCGTCGCCGGCCACATCCTGGCGCCCGTCCGCCTCGTACGGAAGACCGCCGCCGAGCTGACCGAGCGGGATCTCACCCGGCGTATCCCCGTCGAGGGCCGGGACGACATCGCGGCGCTCGCCGAGACGTTCAACGGCATGCTCGACCGGCTGGAGCAGGCGTTCGCCGCGCAGCGGGTGTTCGTCGACGACGCGGGGCACGAGCTGCGCACACCCATCACCATCGTGCGCGGGCACCTGGAACTGATGGGCGACGACCCGGCCGACCGTGAGGAGACCATCCGTCTCGTCACGGACGAACTCGACCGGATGAGCCGCATCGTCGAGGACCTGCTGCTCCTCGCGCGGGCCGAACGGCCCGACTTCGTCCAGCCGGAACCGGTCCAGCTCGCCGAGCTGACCGCCGACGTCTTCGTCAAGGCCCGCACGCTCGGCGAGCGGGAGTGGCTCCTCGACACCGTCGCCGACCGCGAGGCGGCGCTGGACCCGCAGCGCATCACCCAGGCGATGGTCCAGCTCGCCCAGAACGCCGTCCAGCACACGGTGCCCGGCCAGCGCATACGGATCGGCTCGCAGACGTACGGCGAGCGGATCGAGCTGTACGTCGCCGACAACGGACCCGGCATCCCGCCGCAGGACGCCGAGGTGATCTTCGAGCGGTTCCGGCGCGGCACGGCCCGCCGGGGCGCCCGCACCAGCGGCGCCGGACTCGGACTGGCCATCGTCAAGGCGATCGCGGAAGGCCACCACGGCCGAGTGGAGCTGCGCCGTACCGACGGCGGCGGCGCCACCTTCGTACTCATTCTGGAGACGGGATCATGAACCGAATTCTGATCGCCGAGGACGAGGAACGGATCGCCTCCTTCGTGGAGAAGGGGCTCCGGGCCAACGGCTTCACCACCGTCGTCGCCGACGACGGCGACTCGGCGCTGCACCACGCCGTGTCCGGCGGCTTCGACCTGGTGCTCCTGGACATCGGTCTGCCGGGGCGGGACGGCTTCACCGTCCTGCGGGAGATGCGCGAGGCGCGCGTCACGCTGCCCGTCATCGTGCTGACGGCCAGGGACTCCGTACGCGACACCGTGGCCGGACTCGAAGGCGGCGCCGACGACTGGATGACCAAGCCGTTCCGCTTCGAGGAACTGCTGGCCAGAGTGCGCCTGCGGCTGCGTACGGCGGCGCGGGCACCGGAGGTCACCATGCTGCGCAGCGGCAGCCTCAGCCTCGACCTGCGAACGCGCCGGGCCCGCGCCGACGAGCGCACCGTGGATCTGACGGCCCGCGAGTTCGTGCTGCTGGAGATGTTCCTGCGCCACCCCGGCCAGGTGCTGTCACGCGAGCAGATCCTGTCCCATGTGTGGGGCTACGACTTCGACCCCGGCTCCAACATCGTGGACGTCTATGTGCGGGCGCTGCGGCGGAAGCTGGGCGCCGAGCGGCTGGAGACGATACGGGGCATGGGCTACCGCATGCCGTGAACGCGGCCTGGGCGGGCCGCCCGCCGGGCCGGGCGCCGGCACTCCCTACATGAAGCGGCTTTCACTCAAGGCTCATTCGGACCTCACGGCCGGCCCACAGGCTGATCGTCGTGCCCCTCTCACTCCGGCAGACCGTCTGCCTCAGCGCCGTCCTCGGCCTCTGCGTCCTGCTCGCCCTGCCCGGCGGTCACACCGGGCTCGGCGGTGACGCGCGGTTCACGCTCGTCGTCTTCATCCTCGCCACCTACACCTGGATCGCCACCTCGGTGGACGACACGTACGTCGCGCTCGGCGCCGGACTCGCGCTCACCGCGACAGGGGTGATCAGCAGCGAGACGCTCTTCGCGACCCTCGGTGACGAGACCGTGTGGCTGCTGATATGCGCGTTCGTCCTGGCCGCCGCCGTCAGCAAGACCGGACTCGCGGGCCGTGCCGCCGCCTGGCTGGTCGGCGGGGCGCGCACCGTACGGCAGTTGACGCATCTGACCACGGCCGGGCTCGTCGTCACGGCCTTCGCCGTACCGGCGACCTCCGGCCGCGCCGCGCTCGCCCTGCCCGTCTTCCTGGCACTCGCGAAGGCGCTCGCCGACCGGAAGCGGCTGGTGGTGATGCTGGCGCTGCTGTTCCCGACGGTGATCCTGCTCTCCGCCGTCGCCACCCTGATCGGCGCCGGCGCCCATCTGATCACCGTCGGCGTCCTGTGGGAGCAGACGGGCGAGCAGCTGAGCTTTGTCACCTGGCTGATCCTCGGACTGCCGCTCGCCGTGGTCTCCTCCCATCTGGCCGCCGAACTCGTGCTGTTGACGACGACTCGCCGGGCCGACCGGACCGGCCCCGTGCGGATCACCACCGCGCAGATCCAGGAACACTCCGACGCCCCGGTGTCCGGGCCGCTCACCCCGCCGGAGGCGCGGTGCCTGCTGCTGCTGGGCACCGTCGTCCTGCTGTGGTGCAGCGAACCCCTGCACGGGGTGTCGCCCGCGGTGGTCGCCCTCATCGGCGCCGTCGTCGCCGCGTCACCCGCCCTGGGCACGGTGGGCCTCAAGGACGGGCTGCGGACGGTGCC
The DNA here is from genome assembly GCF_001723055.1 of Streptomyces niveus. GTDB lineage: Bacteria > Actinomycetota > Actinomycetes > Streptomycetales > Streptomycetaceae > Streptomyces > Streptomyces niveus. The sequence goes on along the minus strand of NZ_MDCR01000314.1, from coordinate 22,223 downwards.
CTGGCCACTGCTCCTGTTCATGGCCGCCACCATGGCGATGGGCATCGCGCTCTCCGAATCGGGCGCGGCCGACTGGCTGGTGGGCTGGGTGCCCGGCGGCGCGTCGACGCCGCCGTGGCTGTTCCTCGCCGGAGTGGTCGTGATCAGTACGGCGGCCCATCTGGCGCTCCAGTCCCGCTCCGCCCGCTCCTCCGTCCTGGTCCCGCTCGTGGTCGCCGCCGCGATGTCCGCCGGAGTCAACCCGGTCGCCGCCGCGTTCGCGTCGACCGCCGCCGCCGGTTTCTGCCACACCCTCCCGGCCTCCGCCAAGCCGGTCGCGCTCTTCGCCGACCTGCCCGGCACCCCCACGTACACCCCGCGCGATCTCCTGCGGCTCTCCGCCCTCCTCGCGCCCCTCACCGCGGCCCTCGTGCTGCTCTTCGCCCTCGCCGTCTGGCCGCTGCTCGGCGTGCCCGCCCACCTGGAGACCCAGCCATGAGCTACCGAATCGTCATCGCCCCCAGCGGGTTCAAGGAGTCCCTTTCGGCGGCTCAGGTGGCCGAGTCCATCGCCGAGGGCGTCCGGCGGGTGATCCCGGACGCCGACATCGATCTGATCCCGCTGGTGGACGGGGGAGAGGGCACGGCCGAGGCGCTGGCCCTCGCGGGCGGCGGCCGGCTGGTGCCGTGCACCGCGACGGGCCCGGTCGGGCTTCCCGTACGCACGCACGTCGCCCTGCTCGGCGAGGACGGCCCCGGCCCGGTCACCGCCGTCGTGGAGATGGCCGCGGTCGCCGGGCTCTCCCTCGTACCGTCCGACCGGCGCGATCCGGGCGCCACCACCACGTACGGCGTCGGTGAGCTGATCCGGGCCGCCCTGGACCTCGGAGCGCGGCGGGTGCTCGTCGGCTGCGGCGACTCCGGCACGTCGGACGGCGGCGCCGGAGCGCTCCAGGCGCTGGGCGCGCGCCTGACGGACCACGAAGGACGGGAGCTGCCGCCGGGCGGCGCGGCGCTGACCGAACTGGCCCGTGTCGACACCTCGGGGCTCGACCGGCGCCTCGCCGCCACCGAACTGCTCGTGGCCTGCAACCCCTTCAACGTCCTGTGCGGAGCGCACGGCGTGGCGCGCGTGTTCGGGCCGCAGAAGGGCGCGAGCCCGGCGGAGGTGGAGGTGCTGTCGGCGGCCCTGGAGCGCTGGGCGGCGGTCCTGACGCGCGACCTGCCGCCCGCGATCGACCTGCGGTCGGCCCCGGGCACGGGAGCCTCCGGTGGCCTGGGAGCCGGACTGGCCGCGCTGGGCGCCCGGCTCCTGCCCCGCTTCGAGGTCCTGCTCGACCGGCTCGACCTGGACGCCAGGCTGGCCCGCGCCGATCTGGTCATCACGGCCGAGGGCGCGCTCGACCACCAGACCGTACGCGGCAAGATCCCCGCCGAGGTCGCGAGCCGCGCCCACGCCGCGGGAGTACCGGTGTTCGTCCTCGCGGGCACCATCGGGCCCGGCGCCCACCTGGTGCGGGCGATCGGCGTCGACGCGTACAGCGCGATCCTGCCCGCGCCGATGTCGCTGCCCGAGGCGATCGAGGGCAGCAGCGAGATCCTCGCCGACGCCACGGAACGCGCCCTGCGGATCCTGGAGTTGGGCACCCGGCTCGCGGTACGGGCGGCGTGAGGCCGGGACCTGGAGGTGACGGGGGCCGACTTGGCCCGCCGTCCGCCTGTTCGCGCTGTCCTACCTGTTGGTCTTGATCTCCTTCATGGTGAGGTGGGATTCGAGGCGGAGTACGGCGGGCAGGCCGCTGAGCTTCTCGGTGATGAAGGCTTCGTAGGCGGCGTGGTCGGCGACCGTGACGCGGATGAAGTAGTCGGGGCGCCCGTACATGCGGCGGAACTCGACGACCTCCTCGAAGGAGGCCACCGTGTCCTCGAACTCCTGGAAGCTCTTGCGGTCCTGGGCGTAGATCTCGACGTCGACGAGAACCTCCAGACCACGCCCCAGGGCGTGGGGATCGAGGACGGCACGGTACCCGGCGATGACCCCGGCCTCTTCCAGCCGCTTGACCCGGCGCAGGCAGGGCGGCGGGGTCAGGCCGACTCGCTTCGCCAGCTCGACGTTGGTCAGCCGTCCGTCCTGGCGTAGCTGAAACAAAATGTCGCGATCCACGGAATCGAGAGTAGTTTCATTGCTCATACCTTGATCATAAGGTCGGAAGCAGCAACCATATGAGGTGCGATCCGCCCTAAAATTTCACGCATGTACATAACCCTGCGTACGGCCCTGAAGGACTCGGCGGGCGTGGGGCTGGGATTCCTCCCGCTCGGTCTCGCCTACGGCGCGCTCGTGACGCAGTCGGGCCTGGACTGGTGGTGGGCGGGGCTGTCCGCGGCGGTCGTCTTCGGCGGGTCGTTCGAATTCCTGCTCGTCGGCATGGTCGCCGCCTCCGTCCCGCTCACCGCGATCGCGGTCTCCGCGCTCCTGGTGAACGTCCGGCACGTCTTCTACGCGCTGTCCTTCCCCCTGCACCGCGTACGCGGCCGTCTCGGCAAGGCGTACAGCACCTACGCGATGTGCGACGAGGCGTACGCCCTGGCCACCGGCGAGCAGGCCCGAACCTGGTCCGGCCGCCGCATCCTGTGGCTCCAGCTACTCCTGCACCTGTACTGGGCGGGCAGCTCGACCGCCGGCGCACTGCTCGGCTCCCTCATCCCCGACAGCGTCACCGGCCTGGACTTCGCCCTGACCGCCCTGTTCACCGTCCTCGCCCTCGACGCCGTCCGTGACCTGCGAGGCGACGTGCCCACCCCCGTACTGGCCGCGCTCAGCGCCCTGGCCGCACATCTCCTCTTCCCCGGCCAACTGCTCCTGGCCGCCTTCACCCTGCTCACCGCCGCCCTCCTGGCCCGCCACGTCACCACGTCCCGGAAGCCCCGCCATGTCTGACACCGGCTACACCATCACCGCGGTCCTCGCCGCCGCGGCGGTCACCTGGGCCCTGCGCGCCCTGCCGTTCACCGCCCTCACGCCGCTGCGCGAAAGCGGCACAGTCCAGTACCTCAGCACCCGCATGCCCGCCGGCGTCATGGTGATCCTGGTCGCCTACTGCCTCCACGATCTGCCGCTGACCGAGACGCGGGCCATGGCCCCGCTCGCGGCCCTCGCCGTGACCGCCGGCCTGCACCTGTGGCGCCGCAACGCCCTGCTGAGCATCCTGGGCGGCACCGCCACCCACACGATCCTCGCCAGCACGGTCCTGGCGCTCTGACGATGCCGGCTCCAGCGGGCTCAGGAGGGCTGGACGTCGTCGAAGAGGGCGAGGGCCTCGGCTGGGTCCGGGCTCACGAGGCGGTCCAGGCCGGTCGTCGTGATCTGCGCCCACGTGCCGGCCCGTGCCCACATCTGTTCCTCGAAGGCGCGGACGGCCTCGTCCAGCTCCTCGGGGCCGTGCGCGGCGGCGACGGACTCCGCGAGTTCGGCGCCTTCCAGCATCGCGAGGTTCGCGCCCGCTCCCAACGGGGGCATCAGGTGGGCGGCGTCGCCCAGCAGCGTGACCCCGGGGACATGGGACCAGGTGTGCGAGACGGGAAGGGCGTGGAGGGGGCGGTGGACGAAAGCCGTGCCGTGGCGGAGGAGTTCGAGTACGGGAGCGGCCCAGCCGTCGAACAGCGCGAGCAGGCTTGAGCGCACCGCCTCGGCATCGTCCGGGTCCGGGCCCGCCGCCCACTCCAGCGGTACGCGGAACTGGGCGTACACCTTCACATGGCCACCGCTGTTGCGCTGGGCGACGAGCGCGCGGTTCACCCCGTACACGGCCACGGAACCGTCACCGACCAGCCGGGCGAGGTCGGGGTGGCGGGTGTCGACGTCGTCCAGGGAGGTCTCGACCAGGGTCACGCCGGTGTACAGCGGGGTCACGGGCGACAGCGCCGGGCGGACCCGGGACCAGGCACCGTCCGCGCCGATCACGAGGTCGTACGTCTCCTGCCGCCCGTCCGCGAAATCGACCAGCACACCGTCCGGACCCTTCGGCGCGACCCCCGTCACGGCCCGCCCCCACCGGACCTCCAGCGGCCCGAGCAACAGGTCACGGAGCTGCCCGCGGTCGATCTCGGGATTGGCCCGCTCACCCGGCCGGGGCCCCCAGTCACGAAGGACGGCCCCGTCCGTGTCCAGGATGCGCATGGCCTGCCCCTCGGGCCGTGACAGCGCCAGGAACTCGGCCAGCAGCCCCGCCTTCTCCAACGCCAGCTGCCCCAGCCCCTCGTGCAGATCCAGCGTGCCGCCCGCGGGACGGGCGTCGCGGGCCGGATCGCGTTCGAGGACGGTGACGGAGTGCCCATGGCGGTGCAGGACACGGGCGAAGGAAAGGCCGGCGGGGCCGCCGCCGATCACGGCGATACGGGGTCTCATGCCGACACAACGTACGGTCCCCAACCCGCCCGGGCGCGCCCCGTCACCAAACAGGGACGACGGCGTGACGACGCGGGGACGGACGATCCACGCCGTACCGGCTGCGGCCGGTCGGGAGCCTCCGCTCGGGCCGCATCATATGACGGGTGATCACCGGGTCCGCCGCCTCGCGATCGCACGCACCAACGCGCGACATCAGCCGCTCCGCGGCGGGCGTGAGCCCCGCCCTACGGGCGGACGACGCTACTTCGCGGACACGCCCTGGGCCGTGTCGCCGGGGTCCGTGGACGGCCCTGGGCGGGTCCGGCCGGGCAGGCCGCCGGAGACCGGCGTGGGGCCGGGATCGGGGTCCCCGTCCTGGTGGCGCAGTACCCAGTCGTCGAGGTCGCGCGCCGCTTCGAGTGGTGCGGCGGTCAGGTAGGAACGCCACCAACTCGCCTCGGTGGACGCGGTGTTCGCCCCGGCCGGGGGCGGCCGGTTCTCCCGTACGCGCTCGAACGTGGCCGCCGCCTCGAAGAACCGGTGTGCCGCGGCCAGGACCTGGGCCGCGTCGGCCAGTGTGGAGCCCGCGTGGGCGGGGTCGACCGGGACCGACGCGCGGGCGAGTTCGGCCAGTTCGTACGCCGCGAACGCCACCTCCAGCCTCGCCCGCGCCGTGTCGCCTTCGGCCATGTCAGCCTGCCTTCGTGCCGCGGAGGAAATACAGGACGGTCATCGTGACGGCGATCGTCAGGATCGTGCCGCGCAGCAGCCGGGCCGGGAGGCGGCGCGCGAGGTGGGCGCCCGCGATGCCGCCCGCCACCCCGCCGGCCAGCATCGTCGCGACCACGAGCGGTGTGCGCAGCGCGTCCGAGGCGACGAGGAACAGCGCGGTCGCGCTGAGATTGACTGCCGAGACCTGGGCGATCCGCATCGGGTTGCTCGCCGCCGTGTCGAGACCGAGGCCGATGCTCCATACCGCCAGCAGCATGATGCCTATGGCACCACCGAAGTATCCGCCGTACACCGCGAGGAGGAACTGGGCGACCAGGACGGCCCGCGAACTCATGCGGGCCTCGGCCGGGCGACCCGTCGCCGTGCTCAGCGCGCGGGAGACGCGACGGCCGAAGGCGAGGACCAGCGTCGCGAAGGCGAGCAGCCACGGCACCGCGGCGCCGAACGACGCGCTCGGCAGGACCAGCAGCAGGACCGCGCCGAGCGCGCCGCCGGTCACGCTGATCGCCGTGAGCGCCGAGACGGATGTCTCGCCGACCGGGGCGAGTTCACGGCGGCAGACCCAGGCGCTGGCCACGGCCCCGGGCGCGAGGGCGACCGTCGACGCCGCGTTCGCCGCCACGGGGGGCAGTCCGGCCGCGACCAGCGCGGGCAGCGCCACGAACGTGCCCCCGCCCCCGATGGCGTTCATCGTTCCGGCGACGGCACCGGCCAGCAGGACGAGCGCTATGTCGGGCACCCGCCGAGCATCGCCCCGCGTCCGGTGGGTGCACAATGCGTCATTTCTGTACCCAGCCTAAGGCTGTGCCTTAGGCTGGCACGGATGCGCTACGACTTGGACGACCTACGGCTCTTCCTCGACATCCTCGCGGAGGGGTCGATCACGGGAGGTGCCCGCCGGGTGCACCTGAGTCTGCCGTCGGCCAGCGCACGGGTGCGCGCGCTGGAGCACAACGCCGGTGTCGCCCTGCTGATCCGCGGGCGCCGCGGCGTACGCCCCACCCCGGCGGGTACGACACTGGCCCGCCACGCGCGCGACGTCCTCGCCCAGACGGCGCGGCTGGAGAGCGCCGTCGCGAGCTACACGCGCTCCCCGGCCGCCCCACTGACCCTGCTGGGCGGCGGCTCCGCCATGCAGGGCTTCGTGCCGGGCGCCCTGGTCTCGTTCCTCCGCGCGCACCCCGACGTCGACGTCCGGGTCTCCGAGAGCCGGACCCCGCAGACCGTCCGCACGCTCACCGAGGGCGAGGCCGACCTGGGGATCGTCATCGACGACGAGGAGGCCCACGACAGCGGCCTCGACATGGAACCTCTCGGCGACGACTCCCTCGTCGTGATCGGCCAGGCCGGCGGCATCCTCGCCGGGCGGACCGGCCGGACCGGGCTCACCTACAGCGAGGTCGCCGAGCATCCGCTCGTCGGACTCGACGCCGACTCCTCGCTGCGCGGGTGGATCGAGAAGAACGTCGGCCCGCACGCCCCGGTGGTGCGCTACCGCACCACCGTCGCCAGCCTGAACATCCTCGTCGCGCTCGCCGCCGCCGGGGTCGGACTCGCCGTCGTACCGCGCCGCACCGTCGACCCGCGTCTGCCGCTCGACGTGTGCGAGTTGGAGGACACCTGGGCGCGCCGCCTCCATCTCCTGGCCTGGGGCGCGAAGACCCCCTGGACCGCGCGGACGGCCACCGCCGCGCTCGCCGAACACCTGCGTCGCGCGGCGTTCGCGGAGCCCGCCCCGCACGGCGGACTCGGGGAACCCGTCAACCGGCCGCCGCTTTCGGACAGTTGACCCCGCTCTCAGAAGCCGCTGGGCAGTCGCAGACCCTCACCGTCGTCGGGCTGATCGTGTTCGTCCCGGGCCGTCTCCAGCAGGCGGCGCCAGGACGTGACCGTTGGTCTCCGTCGCAGCAGCGCGCGGCGTTCGCGTTCGGTCATACCGCCCCAGACGCCGAACTCCTCCCGGTTGTCCAAGGCGTGGGCCAGGCACTCGGTGCGTACCTGACAGCCCAGACACACGGACTTCGCCTTGTTCTGCTCCTGGCCCTGTACGAACAGGGTGTCCGGGTCGACGGCCCGGCAGGCACCGCGTGCGCCCCATTCCGACTGTGCGTTCATCGCACCCCCTTCCCCTGGAAGGTCAGACGCTACAAAACGCTTCTCCGTTGCGACAGATGGCAGTTCGCCGATCACTCCTTCGGGTGACCGCCGAATCTCAACCCCCGGAGGGTGACCCTTCGTTCACATGTGCCCGTAGTTGCGGGGGCGTGTCCGAATCTATAGTTGCAGGCCGTTCGCCACGCCAGAAGGAGGCCCGCGCATGGCCAGTGCGTTTCAGGAGCGCAAGCTCAAGGGGATGTTCGCCGCGTTCGACGCGGACAGCGACGGGTATCTGCGCGAGGAGGACTTCAGGGCCCTGGTCGCTCGCTGGAGCCGGCTGCCCGGGGTGGAGCCGGGGACGGAGCTGCGGACGCGGGTGGAGACGCTGCTGATGGGCTGGTGGGCGGCGCTGCTGGAGACCGGGGACGCCAACGGGGACGGCGCGGTCGATCTGGGTGAACTGCTCGCGCTCGTCGACAAGTTGCCCGCCATGGTCGCGGATGTCTCCGCGACCGCCGACACGGTCTTCGACGCCGTCGACACCAACGGCGACGGCGTCATATCCCCGGAGGAGCACCGCAGGCTCGTCGAGACCTGGAACGGCCGGTCCGTCGACATGACGGGCGTCTTCGAGCTGCTCGATCTGAACGGTGACGGTCATCTCAGCCGTACGGAGTTCGCGGAGCTGTGGCGTCAGTTCTGGATCAGCGACGACCCGGCGGAGCCGGGGAATCTGCTCTGCGGACGGCTGCCCGCCTGAACCGCCTGGCCACGGGAGCGCCTGACCGGCCAGGAGTGAACAGCGCGTCGCGGCCCCCGCCCGGGGGACCGCGACGCGTCCGCGTCAGGCGCGGCCGGTCGTCAGGTAGCCGCCCATCGAGGTGAAGTACTCCGTCGCGGGCAGCTCCCGGCCGTCCTCGGTGCGTACCCGGGTGATGGCCAGGCCCCGGTTGCGGCCGGTGCGCGCGTCGGCGCCGGCGACGACGACCACGCCGTCGCCCTCGCGGTAGAAGATACGGCCGGGCGTACCGCCGTAACGCCCCTCGGACACCACCGCGGCCAGCACTTCGAGCCGCCGGCCCTTGTGGAAGGTGAAGGCGCTGGGGTATGGCTCCGACTGGGCGCGCACCAGGCGTTCGAGGTCTTCCGCCGGCCAGGCCCAGTCGATGCGGATGTCCTCGGCGGACCGCTTGTGGAAGAAGGTCGCCCGGGACCGGTCCTGCTTGGTGAACTCCGTCTGTCCGGCGGCGATGAGGCCGAGCGCGCCGATGGTGACGGGGGCGATGAGGTCCACGGTCTTGTGGAAGAGATCCGTGGCGGTGTCCGTCGGTCCGACCGGGACCGACTCCTGCCGGACGATGTCGCCGGCGTCGAGTTCGTCGTCCATCAGGTGCGCGGTGACGCCCACTTCGGACTCGCCGTTGATCAGGGCCCAGATCAGCGGGGAGAAACCGGCGTACTTCGGCAGCAGCGAGTCGTGCACGTTGAGGGTGCCGTGGCGCGGCAGGCCGAAGATGCGCGGAGGTATCCACGTACGCCAGTTGTTGGCCACGATGATGTCCGGATCCGACGCCTTGAGGCGCTCGAACAGCTCCTCGTCGTCCGGGCGGTTGCGGATCAGCACCGGGACGCCGTGCTCCTCGGCGAGATCGGCGACGGAGTCGCTCCAGATCTTCTCGTACGCGTGCTCGCTCTTGGGGTGGGTCACGACCAGCACCACGTCGTGCTCGGAGTCCAGGAGGGCTTGCAGGGTGCGATGGCCCCAGGTCTGGTAACCGAACATGACGACCCGCATGGGGTTCCTCCTCAGAGCAGGGATGGACCGACGGAGAGTTAAGCAAGGCTTACCTTAGTTTGCAACTCGCCTCCGTGATACCCCAGTCGACGGGTGCCCGGCGCTCGGGGGTCCTGTCGACAGTCGCGGGGGATTAGCTTAGGCTCACCTAAGTTCAGGCGGGCTGCTTCGTCGGCGTGCCCGCCTCCCGTACCTTGCCCCCCGCACCCGACAGGCGGCTTCCCCGTATGAATGGGAGTGACATGTCACAGGTTCTTCCTGGCGACGCAGCACCGGTCTACGACCTCATAGGCATCGGCTTCGGGCCGTCCAATGTGGCCATGTCGATCGCGGTCACCGAGCACAACGCGCGCGTCGGCAGGCAGGAGTCCGTCACCGCCCACTTCTTCGAGCAGCAGCCGCGCTTCGGCTGGCACCGGGGCATGCTGATCGACGACGCGACCATGCAGGTGTCCTTCCTCAAGGACCTCGTGACACTCCGGAACCCGACCAGTGAGTTCAGCTTCCTCTGCTACCTGAAGAGCAAGGGCCGGTTGATCGACTTCATCAACCACAAGAACCTCTTCCCGCTGCGGGTCGAGTTCCACGACTACTTCGAGTGGGCCGCGGCCAAGGTCGACGACATGGTCTCGTACGGCCACGAGGTCGTCGCCGTCACCCCCGTCCTCCACGAGGACGGGACCGTCGAGTATCTGGACGTGACCGTACGGTCCGGGGAAGGGCTCGTGGTCCACCGCGCCCGCAACCTCGTCATCGGCACCGGGCTGCGTCCCCAGATGCCCGAGGGCGTGGAGCGCGGCGACCGCGTCTGGCACAACTCCGAACTCCTCAAGAAGGTCGACGGGTTGGCGGGCACCTCGCCCTCCCGGTTCGTCGTCGTGGGCGCCGGCCAGAGCGCCGCCGAGAACGTCGCCTATCTGCACCGCCGCTTCCCCGAGGCCGAGGTCTGCGCGGTCTTCTCACGCTACGGCTACAGCCCCGCCGACGACAGCGGTTTCGCCAACCGGATCTTCGACCCCGAGGCGGTCGACCAGTACTTCGCCGCACCCGACGAGGTCAAGAACCGGCTGATGGACTATCACGGGAACACCAACTACTCCGTGGTGGACATCGACCTGATCGACGACCTGTACCGGCAGAGCTACCAGGAGAAGGTCCTCGGCACCGAGCGGCTGCGCTTCATCAACGTGTCCCGGCTGGTCGACGTCAAGGAGACGCCGGACAAGGCCCGTGCCACGGTGAAGTCGCTCGTCACCGGCGAGGAGACCTTCCTGGACGCGGACGTCGTGGTCTTCGCCACCGGCTACGACCAGGCCGACCCCGTCGGCCTCCTCGGCGACGTCGCCGAACGCTGCCTCCGCGACGACGGCGGACGTGTCCGCGTCGAACGCGACTACCGCATCGTGACCGACGACGACCTGCGCTGCGGCATCTATCTCCAGGGCGGTACGGAGCACACCCACGGCATCACCTCGTCCCTGCTGTCGAACACCGCGATCCGGGTCGGCGAGATCCTGGACTCGCTGCTCGACCGGGGCGCCAAGGCCGCCTCCGGCGAGGCCCGGCAGACGTCCGTCTGACCTCCGTGTGACGCCCGCGCGACGCCGGCCACCGAGGCCCGATCAGGGCGCGTACGACGCCCGACCGGCCATGCTTCCCGCGTAGATCAAAGGGATAACGTACGTCGACATGAGCACGACTGCAGTGGAACGCCCTCTGCCCAGGGGCACGACAGACACCCGCCGGCGGCGGGTGATGGGCGTGGGCGCGCTGGTGGTGATCCTGGTGATCGCGGGGGCGGTGTCGCTGGCCGTCGGCGCGCGCGCGTTGAGCCCCACGGACGTGTGGCACGGGCTGTTCGGGCCGCCGGACCCTGATCAACGGCTCACCGAGATCAGGCTCATCGTGCGGACCGTGCGCATACCCCGGACGGTGCTCGCCGTCGTGGCGGGCGTCGCCCTCGGGGTCGGCGGGGCGCTGATCCAGGGCTACACGCGCAACCCGATAGCGGACACAGGTCTGTTGGGGGTGAACGCCGGCGCCTCGTTCGCGGTGGTGACGGTCATCGCCGTATTCGGGTTCACCAACCCGTTCCAGTACGTCTGGTTCGCCTTCGTCGGCGCGGGTGCCGCCGGAGTCGTCGTGTTCGGCCTCGCGAGTATCGGCCGGGGCGCGGGCAATCCCCTGACGCTCGCGCTCGCCGGGCAGGGCGTCACGGTGTTCCTCGGGGCGATGACGACGGCCGTCTCGCTGTCGGACCAGAAGTCGCTGAACGCGCTGCGGTTCTGGAACTCCGGCTCCGTGGCCGGTGTCGGCTTCGACGTCATCTGGCCGGTGACCGCGTTCATCGCGGTCGGCCTGGTCCTGGCGCTCGTCACGCTGCCCGCCCTCAACCTGCTCAACCTCGGTGACGACGTGGCGCGGGGCCTCGGCGTGAACATCGCGCTGAGCCGGACCATCGGCATCGTCGCCATCACCCTGCTGGCGGGCGCCGCGACGGCGGCCTGCGGCCCCATCGCCTTTCTCGGGCTCATGGTGGCCCACATCGCCCGGTATCTGACCGGGCCGGACTACCGCTGGCTGGTGCCGTACGCGGGTCTGCTCGGCGCCGTCGTCCTGCTGGTCTCCGACATCCTGGGGCGACTGGTGGTGCGGCCCGGCGAGTTGGACTCGGGCGTCGTCGTCGCCCTCATCGGAGCCCCGTTCTTCGCGGGCCTGGTGTGGCGAGGAAAGTTCAAGAGCGCATGAACGAGACAGATGTGAAGCGCGACAAGCCCCCGGTGACGGTGTCGCCCGGCGTACGGCTCGGCCGGGTGTCCTTCGTCTGGCGGCCCTGGCTCGTCCTGGTCACGGTGCTGCTGACGGCCGCCACCTTCCTGGTGTTCTGCGTGTCCATCGGGGTCGGCGACTTCCCCATCGGGCTGCCCCAGGTTGTCACCACGCTTCTCGGCCAGGGTGAACAGGTCGACGAGTTCGTCATCATGGATCTGCGGCTGCCGCGCGCCCTCGCCGGTCTCGTCGTCGGTATCGCCCTCGGGGTGTCCGGCGCGATCACGCAGTCCGTCGCGCGCAATCCGCTGGCCAGTCCGGAGATTCTGGGAATCACCTGGGGCGCCGGCGCGGTCGCGGTGTTCCTGGTGACGGTGTCCGGCGGGACCACCACGGCGGTGGTCAACTCCGTGGGCCTGTCGGCGGCGGCGCTCGCGGGCGGCCTCCTCACCGGGCTGCTGGTCTACTTCCTGGCGTGGCGGCGCGGGATCGACGGCATGCGTCTCATCCTGATCGGCATCTCGGTGAGCGCGGTGATGCAGGCGATCACCACCTGGCTGCTGGTCCAGGCAGACATCCGGGACGTGGCGCGGGCCCAGGTGTGGTTGGTCGGCTCGCTGGACAACCGGTCGTGGGACGACGTCCGGGTGGCGCTCTGGTGCACGCTCGTCCTGTTGGTCGTCGTGGCGGGCGCCGCCTTCCAGTTCAAGCCGATGCACCTCGGCGACGAGGTCGCCGCGGGCCTGGGGGTGCGCTACACGGTCGTACGGGCGGTCCTGCTGCTGTGCGCCGTCCTGCTGGCTGCGGTGGCGGTGAGCGTGGCGGGCCCGGTGGCGTTCGTCGCGTTGGTGGCGCCGCAGGTGGCGATGCGTCTGACGAGGTGCCCGACACCGCCGTTGCTCGCCTCGGGCCTGGTGGGCGCGCTGCTGCTGATCGGCGCGGACCTGGTGGCGCGCGCGGGGCTGCCGATCACGCTCCCCGTCGGTGTGGTCACCGCCGCGATCGGCGGACCCTTCCTCGTCTATCTGCTGGTGCGGGGGAACCTCCGGCAGACAGATAGATGATAAAAAGGTTAGGCAAACCTAATAAGGGGGGCTTGTGGCCGCTCAGTCCATCACCGAGATCGAGTCCGGGACCGATGACGACACCGTGTCGGACATCGCGTCCACGTCCGGCTCCACCGCCGGGTCCCTGACCGGATCCGGCGACCGGGGCGCCGCACGGTTGGCGGCCAGAGGTGTCACGGTCGGATACGCGGGCCGGACCGTCATCGACGGTCTCGACGTGTCGATCCCGCCAGGGGTGATCACCACGATCATCGGCCCCAACGGCTGTGGGAAGTCGACCCTGTTGCGTACCCTGACGCGGCTCCTCAAGCCGGCCAAGGGCACGGTCGTGCTCGACGGTGAGGACATCGCCAGGCTCAGGACCAGGGACGTGGCGAAGAAGCTCGGCCTGCTGCCGCAGGCGCCGGTCGCGCCCGAGGGCCTGACGGTGGCCGACCTGGTCGCCAGGGGGCGCCATCCGCACCAGAGCTGGCTGCGGCAGTGGTCGTCGGACGACGCCGACGTCGTGGCGCGCGCACTGGCCATGACCGGGGTCGCCGATCTGGCGGAGCGGCCGGTCGACTCGCTGTCCGGCGGGCAGCGCCAGCGCGTCTGGATATCGATGACGCTGGCTCAGGGCACCGACCTGCTGCTGCTGGACGAGCCGACCACCTATCTGGACCTGGCCCACGCCATCGACGTACTCGACCTGGTGGACGACCTGCACGAGTCGGGGTGCACCGTGGTCATGGTGCTCCACGACCTCAATCTGGCCACGCGCTACAGCGACAACCTGATCGTGATGCGCGAGGGCTCGATCCTGGCGCAGGGGCATCCGCGCGACGTGATCACCGCCGAGCTGCTGCACGAGGCGTTCGGGCTGCGCGCCCAGGTGATCGACGCACCCGTGGGCGACAGCCCGATCATCGTGCCGCTCGGCCGTACGCACGTATAGGCCTGTCCGCACCGGTCCCGATCCCGATCCCGATCCCGATCTCGGTCCTGGTCCTGGTCCCGATCCCCGGACCCGGCCCAAGCCAAGGGCGGGTAAAGGGATTTCGCGAGTTAGGCTAGGCTAACCTCACTAACGCAGGTTAAGGTTTGGCTGCCCTAAGACAAGGGTGCAGCGGACAGCGCGAATGCAAGGGACTGACGGATGCTTCTCCATAGAACGACGCTCGTGAAGCCATGGCAGCGGCTGGCGGCGACAGTGTCCGCCGCGGCGCTCGGCGTCGGCCTCCTCGCGGGATGTGGCTCCGACTCGACGGACGACGAGTCGAAGGGCGACGCCCCCGCTGCCTCCTCCGGGGCGTTCCCGGTCACCGTGGAGCACGCGTTCGGATCCACGAAGGTGACGAAGGCCCCCAAGCGGGTCGTCACCGTCGGCTACACCGACGACCAGGCCGTCCTGGCGCTGGGCGTCAAGCCGGTCGGCATGGTCGACCAGTACCCGAACCCGGCGGGCAAGACCCCCGACATCAACACCCAGTGGCCCTGGGTGAAGGACAAGTGGGGCGACGCCCGCCCCGACGTCATCATGAAGAACGGCGACTCGGGCCCCAACTACGAGAAGATCGCCGCCCTGCGCCCGGACCTGATCATCGCGGTCTACTCCGAGGTCGACCAGGCCGCCTACGACAAGCTCTCCAAGATCGCCCCGACGGTCGGCCGCACCAAGGCCGAGAAGGAGCCCTTCAGCGCTCCCTGGCAGGACAACGCGGTCCAGATCGCCAAGGCGCTCGGCCAGGAGGACGAGGGCACCAAGCAGGTGGCGGGCATTCAGGAGAAGCTCGACGCGGCCAAGAAGGCGAACCCCGAGTTCGCCGACCAGACCGCGGTCGTCATCTCCTGGTACAAGGACTCCATCGCCCCGTTCACCTCCACCGACGTGCGCGGCCAGCTGGTGACCGGCGCCGGGTTCAGGTACCAGACCAAGATCGACGAGATCGCGGACGGCGGCTTCTCCACCGAACTGTCCCCCGAGCGCGTCGACTTGATCGACGTCGACCGCATCTTCGTCGTCAACGACAAGGCGGACACCGAGGCGTTGAAGAAGTTCGAGCTGTTCGCCAACCTGCCGGCGGTCAAGAACGGGAAGGTCTCCTACCTGCTGGACAGCGAGGGCCCCGCCGTCGGCGCGGCCATGTCCCAGGGCACCCTGCCGTCCCTGCCGTACGCGATCGACGAGCTCGTCAAGTCGGCCAAGTAGCCAAGTAGATCGGCCAGAAGCAGAGATGACGATGGTGATCAGCCCGCCCCGTCCCCACTCCCGTCGTCGTCCACGGCCCGCGGGGGCCGCCGGGTGAGTGCCACCGACACCCGCGCCGCCGGGGCCCCCGTCGCCCCGGCGGCCACCCTGCGCACGGCGACCGGGGGCGAGGCCACCCGATGGGTCCTGGCGCACTGCCGCGAGAAACCGTGGCTCACTCTCGCCACCGTGCTCACCACGGTGGCCGGAGCGGCGCTCCAGGTACTCCCGGTGCTGCTGCTGGGGCAGGTGGTCGACGGGGTGGTCAACGGCGAGTCGCGCTCGGTCCTGGTCACCGTCGGAGTGCTGATGGGGGCCGCCGCGCTGCTCGGCGCGGCGGCCACCGCCGCGTCGACGTATCTGATCGGGCGTCTGGGCGCCGAACTGCTCGCACAACTGCGGGAACGCGCCGTCCGGGCGGTGCTGGGAATGCCCAGCGCAAGGATCGAACAGGTCGGCCGGGGCGATGTGCTGTCCCGGGTCGGTGACGATGTGGCCGTGCTGTCCAAGGGCATCCGCACCGCCATCCCCACCGTCTTCTCGGCGGGCGTGCTGGTCTTCATCGCCACCGTCGGCATGTTCGGCCTCGACTGGCGGCTCGGTCTGGCGGGCGCCGGCGCGCTGCCCGCGTACGCGCTGGCGCTGCGCTGGTACCTGCCGCGCTCGGCCCCGCTCTACCGAAAGCAGCGGATCGCCCAGGCCGACCGGGCACAGGCGCTGATCAGCGGACTGAACGGGATCGACACCGTACGGGCGTACCGCCTGGAGGAGTCCGTACGTGAGACGGTCACCCGTGAGTCCTGGCGCGTACGGAATCTCGGTATCGAGGTCTTCCGGTTCTTCGGCCGGTTCGTCGGCAGGGAGAACCGCGCCGAGTTCATCGGTCTCGTCCTCATCCTCCTGGTGGGTTACGCCCTGCTGGAGGCCGACGCCGCCACCCTGGGCGAGGTGTCGGCGGCCCCGTTGATGTTCCACCGGCTCTTCACCCCGCTGGGCGCCATCATGTTCACCTTCGACGAGGCGCAGAAGTCGGGCGCGAGCCTGACCCGGCTGGTCGGGGTGCTGGGGGAGGACGCCGAGGACCGGCTGGTCGGCGACCGCTCCGTCACGGCCGCCGAGTCCGCGCCGTACCCCGTGACGGTCCAGGGGCTGACGTTCAGCTATCCCGACACCGACGAACCCGTCCTCAGGGACGTCGACCTGACCATTCCGGCGGGCGGTTCGCTCGCCCTCGTGGGCGCGACGGGCGCCGGCAAGTCGACGCTGGCCGCGCTGATCGCCGGCATCGGCACCCCGCAGACCGGTTCGGTACGTATCGGATCGCACGACCTCGCCGGTCTCGACGAGGCGGGCGCGCGGGCCCTGGTGAGCATCCTGACGCAGGAGACCCATGTGTTCTCCGGTCCGCTCGCCGACGATCTGCGCCTCGCCGCGCCGGAGGCCACCGATGCCGAACTGACCGACGCCCTGCGCACCGTTGGTGCCCACGCGTGGGTCGAAGCGCTGCCCGACGGGCTCGACACCATGGTCGGCGAGGGCGGCGAGCGCCTGGATGTGACCAAGGTCGCCCAGGTCGCCCTGGCCCGGCTGGTGTTGGCCCGGTCGCCGGTGGTGGTGCTCGACGAGTCGACCGCCGAGGCTGGCAGCGAGGGCGCCGCGGAGCTGGAGCGCGCCGTGCTGGCCGCGTGCGCGGGCCGGACGACGCTGTTCGTGGCGCACCGGCTGACGCAGGCGATGGCGGCGGACCGGATCGCCGTACTGGACGCCGGGCGTGTGGTGGAGCGGGGGACCCATGACGAGTTGGTGGCTCTGGGTGGCCGGTACGCGCGTCTGTGGCAGGCGTGGCGAGAAGGTAGTTAGGCAAACCTAAGTTAATTTAGGTTAGGCTAACTTTCATGCCTGGAAGGGATGCTGAGTCTTCGATGATGGAACCGAGCGCTCGTCTCGTACTGCTTTCTCCCGCTCGCGTGGCCGACGTACGCCGGCGGGCCGGTGACTACTCCGACCGGACCGTCGCCGAAGCCTGCGCCGTCGGCCTGTCGTACTGGGCGACCGGCGGCAGCCCGGAGGGCATCGGCCTCGCCCCCGGCACCCTGTTCGCCGATGTCCTCGGGTGGGTCGACAACGGCGGTGCCGGGCCCGGCGGTTGGGAGGTCGAGGCGGACGCGCGGGACGGCTGGCGCATCGCCGTACCCGAAGGCGTCACACCGGCCGACGCGCAACTCGCGCTGGACGACCTGGCCGACTTCCCCGACCGGCCCATCGGCACCATCGGCCCCTCCGACGCGGCGTCGCGGCTCGAAACCCTGGCCCGGTGGAACGACACCACGGCCGACCGGATCCGCCCGACCGTCGTGGAGATGTTCCGCGAGCAGGCACGGCAGAGGCCCGACGCCATCGCCGTCGTCGACGAGCACCACTCGCTGACCTACCGTCAGGTCGCCGAACTGTCCAGCCAGTTGGCACATCGGCTGCTGGAGCGCGGACTCGGCTCCGAACAGGTCGTCGGCATCTCGCTCGGCCGCTCCGCCGACATGGTCGTCGGGCTGCTCGCCGTACTCCAGGCGGGCTGCGCCTTCGTACCGCTCGACCCGCAGTGGCCGGCCGCGCGCCGCGCCGTCGTCATCGAGGACGCCCGCGTCGTCCTCCAGCTCAACACCTCCGGCGAACCCGGCCCGGGTGAGCCCGACGCCGAGGCCGTCGACCTCCTCGCGTGGAAGTTCGCCTCCTACCCCACCGGGGGCACCGGGACGGTCATCCCCGGCACGGCCCTGGCGTACGCCATCTTCACCTCCGGCTCCACCGGGCGGCCCAAGGGCGCCATGATCCGGCACGAGGCCATCAGCGAACGCCTGCTGTGGCAGGTCGAGGAGATCCTGGGCTTCGGTCACGACGACGCGTCGCTGTTCAAGGCGCCGTTGTCCTTCGACATCTCCATCAACGAGATCTTCCTGCCGCTCGTGTCCGGCGGCCGGCTGGTGGTCCTGCGGCCCGGCGGCGAACGCGATCCGCACCATCTGCTCGGCGTGATCGCCGAGCAGCGCGTCACCTTCACCTACCTCGTGTCGTCCATGCTGGACGTCCTGCTGGAGATGGCGGGCGACTCGGGCCGCCTCGACAGCCTGCGGCACGTGTGGTGCGGCGGCGAGGTACTGACCCCCGAGCTGTACGAGCGCTACCGCACCAAGCTCGACATCCCGCTGTACCACGGCTACGGCCCCGCCGAGACGACGATCGGCGTCTCGCACGTCATCTACCGGGGCGCTGCCGAACGCCTGTCCACCTCGATCGGCAAGGCCAACCCCAACACCCAGCTGTACGTCCTGGACGAGGAGTTGCGCCCGGTCCCGGTCGGCGTCGGCGGCGAACTGTACGCCGGCGGGTTCCTGCTGGGGCGCGGCTACGTCAACGCGCCCGGCCTGACCGCGTCCCGGTTCGTGGCGAACCCGTTCGCCGACGACGGCTCCCGGCTGTACCGGACCGGTGACCTCGCCCGGTTCGCCCCGGACGGGTCGCTGGACTTCCTCGGCCGCGCCGACAACCAGATCAAGATCCGCGGCATGCGGCTGGAGATCGAGGACGTCGAGGCCGGACTCGCGGAGCACCCCGGCGTACGCCACACCTGTGTCGTCGCCAGGAAGAACGCGGCCGGCGGCACCTACCTCGTGGGATACGTGATCCCCGCCGCCGGGCACGAGGACCTGCGGCCCGACGAGGTCAAGGCGTGGGCCACCGAGCACATGGTCGAATACATGGTGCCCGCCCACACCGTCGTCATGACGGAATTCCCGCTCACCGCGAACGGCAAGCTCGACCGGGCCGCGCTGCCCGAACCCGCGATCGGGACGGGCCCGGTCCACCCGCCCACCACCGAGAACGAGCGCGTCGTGTGCGCGGTCGTCGCGTCCGTACTGCGGCTCGACGAGGTCGGTGTCAACCAGGACTTCCTCCAGCTCGGCGGAGACAGCATCCTCGCGATCTCGCTGCTCAGCGCGCTGCGGGACGCGGGCCTCTACGTCACGACCCGGCAGATCTTCACCAACAGCGTCGTGGGCGCGCTGGCGGCGGTGGCGAGCCGCGAGGACGTCGCCACCGTCGACCACCGGGACGTGCCGACCGGCTCCGTCGTCGGCTCGCCCGTCGTGCAGTGGCTCGGCGAGACCACGGACGCCATCGACGGCTTCGTCCAGTCGGTCGTACTGAACACCCCGGCCGACCTCACCGCCGACGCCCTCGACACGATCCTCGCCGCGGTGACCGGCCGGCACGACATGCTGCGCGCCAAGCTCGTACGCGGCGAGCGCTGGAGCTTCGACATCCCGGAGGCATCCCCGGAGACCTTCCCGGAGCAGGAACAGGGCGCCGCGGGATGGCAGGAGAGCGACCGGCCGCTGGAGGAGTGCGTCGCGCTCGCCACCGAGGGGCTCGACCCGGACAACGGCGTGATGCTGCGCGCCGTCTGGCGCCGCGAGACGCGCCAACTCGTCGTGGCCGTCCACCATGTGGTGATCGACGGCGTGTCCTGGCGCATCCTGATGGACGATCTGGCCACCGCCTGGCGGCAGTTCACCTCGGGCGCCCCGGTCGAACTGCCCCCGGTGGGCACGTCGTTCCGCCGCTGGACACAGCTGCTGGAACGCGCCGCGTTCGACGCCGACAGCTCCTACTACCGGCGTCAACCGCCGGGCGAGGACCTGCCGGTGGGCAGGCGCGCCCTGTCCGAGGCCGACACCGTCGCGGGGGAGCGGACGCGGACCGTCACGGCCGGACCGCGGGTGACGGCCGCGCTGCTGGGTGAGATCCCGGCGAAGTTCCACGCGGGCGTCAACGACGTCCTGCTCACCGCGCTCGCCGTCACCCTCGCCCGGTGGCGCCGCGCACGCGGACAGGACCAGAGCCACGCCCACATCGAACTCGAAGGCCACGGCCGCGAGGGACGGTTCGTCACGGGCAGCGCCGGCTTCGAGCCGGAACTGTCGCGCACCGTCGGCTGGTTCACCACCCTGTTCCCGGTGACCGTGGACCCCGGCACGGCGGCCGACCTCACCTCGCCCGGGTATCTGGCCGCCGCGCTCAAGGCGGTCAAGGAAGACCTCGCGCGGGTGCCGGACAACGGGGTCTCCTACGGCGCCCTGCGCCATCTGGCCCACGCCGAGTTCGACGCGCCCGCACCGCAGGTGCTTTTCAACTATCTGGGCCGCTTCGACGCGGGATCCGCCGGGGACTGGCAACTCGCCTCCTCCACCGGACAGTTGGGCGAGAAGCGGGACCCGCGGATGCGCCTGCCGCGCGCCCTGGAGTTCAACGCGATCGCCGAACCCGCCGCCACGACAGGCGAGTACGAGCTGGTCACGACCATCTCCTGGCCCGACGGGATGTTCACCGACGACGACATCACCACCCTCGGCGACTACTTCCGGGCGGCCCTGACCGGCCTGGCCGCACTCGACCAGGGCGGCCACTCGCCCAGCGACTTCCCCCTGGTGCCGCTCACCCAGGCCGACGTCGACGGCCTGGACGGACCTGCGCTGCGCGACATCCTGCCGCTGACCCCGTTGCAGGAGGGCCTGTACTTCCACTCGGTGTTCGACGACGAATCGGCGGGCAGCTACGTCGAGCAGCAACTGCTCACCCTGGACGGCGAGGTGGACGCCGACCGGCTCGCGGCGGCGGCCACCCGGCTGCTCACGCTCTTCCCGAACCTGGCCGCGCGCTTCACCGCCCTCGCCGACGGCCGGGTGGTCTCCGTCCTGGAGAGCGGTGTGCGGGCGCCCTTCAGCACGCTGGAGCGCCCCGGCGCCACCGACGACGAGATCCGCGAACTCGCCGAGCGGGACCGCCGCGCCGGGTTCGACCTGGCCACCGGCCCGCTCATGCGCTACACCCTCGTCCGGACCGGCCCCGCCCGGCACGTCCTGGTGCAGACCGTGCACCACATCATCGCCGACGGCTGGTCCGTACCGCCGATGCTCCGCGCCCTGCTCGCGGAGTACCACGCGCCGGACACCGTGTACGCGCCCGGAGGCTTCCCCGACTATCTGAACTGGCTCGCCGAACGCGACGCCGACGAGAGCGACCGGGTCTGGCGCGGCGAACTCGCCGGGCTGCCCGGCCCGTCGCTCGTCGCCGAAGGGCACACCCCGTCCGACCGGTTCGCCGACACGGCCGTCGCGGACGACAACGACACCGACGCGGCCGTACGGTCTGCCGGCGTCCCCCTGAGCGTGGCCGTGCACAGCGCGTGGGCGCTGACGCTCGGCGGCCTCCTGCACGGCACGGACGTCGTGTTCGGCTCCACCGTGTCAGGACGCGACGCCGAGGTGCCCGGCATCGGCGAGATGGTCGGTCTGTTCATCAACACGATTCCCGTACGCGCCCGTTGGACCGGCACGACCACGGCCGGCGACCTGCTGGCCGCCGTGCGCGAACACCAGAGCGCCGTACTGCCCCACCAGCATGTCTCGCTCGCGAGGATCGGCCGCCAGGCGGGCGTCGGCGCCCTGTTCGACACCCTGGTGGTCTTCGACGTCGCGACCGACCCCGGCGCGCTGCGCGGACCCGGCGACACCCTGGTCATCACCGGCATCACCAACGAGGGCGCCCCGCACTACCCGTTGACGCTGGTCGTCGAGCGCGCGTCCGACGGCCGCCCGCGCTTCAACCTGATCTACGACGGCGAACTGCTGCGCGAGACAAGCGCCCGCACCATCCTCGGCACGTTCACCCGGACCCTCGACGGCCTGCTCACCCGGCCCGGCGCCCTGGTCCAGGAGCTGGCCGGCACCGTGGCCGACGACCTGGCGACCGAGGCCGGGCGGCGTCCCGCGCCGGTCACCCCGGTCACCCTCGGCGGACTCTTCGACGCCGCCGCGCGACGCGACCCGGCGGCCACCGCCGTCACCCAGTGCGCCCTGGACGGCGGGACCCGGTCCCTGACCTACGGCGAACTGGCCGAAGCCAAGGACGAGTTGGCCTCGGCCCTGCGCGCCGCCGGGGTCCGCCCCGGCAAGCGGGTCGCCGTCGCCGTCCCGCGCTCCGTCGAGCAGGTCGTCGCCCTCGTCGCGGTGGTCACCGCCGGAGGCGCCTACGTACCCCTGGACCTCGCGTACCCGGACGAACGCCTGGAGTACATCCTTGCCGACGCCGCCCCGCAGGTCGTCCTCGTGGA
>NZ_MDCR01000313.1 GCF_001723055.1 Streptomyces niveus | reverse complement strand
AGGTGAGTTGGTACCCGGTGCTGCGCCAGCTCCGCCGTCGGGGCCTGCGCGAGCACCATGCCCGTGCACCCGCGCTGGTCCCCCACGTGCTGCACGGCGTCGCCGGGCGCCCGCACCGGGTACCAACTCACCTCCCCCGGAAAGGCGTTCAGCCCCTCCAGGCCGGCCCACCCCTCCAGGACGCCCGGCTCGTCCGCGTACACGAGGACGAACGCGACGGCCGGTCCTGTCGGTCGCAGCGGCGCGTCCAGGAGGCGGGGGCGGCGGCCGAGCGTGACGTCAACCAGCGCCTCGTAGACATTCACGTCGAGCGTGCGGCACATGGCCTCGGCGACCAGGGCGCCGCCGATCCTGCGGTTGATCTCGACCAGTTCCGGTCCGCGCCGGGTGAGGACGAACTCGACGTGGGCGAAGCCCTGGTCGTGCCCGGCCGCCGCGAGTATGTCGGCCACCCACCGCTCGACCGTGGCGAGTTCGTCGGCCGGCAGCGCCACCGGGAAAGCGGCGGCCTCCTCCCGTACGGCGGGGCGGCGCGAGGTCTGCCGGCTCAGGACGCCGAGCAGCCGGGTGTGCCCCTGCCAGCTCAGGGTCTCGGCGCTGTAGAGCGGCCCGGCGAGGAAGGGCTCGGCGAACAGCCGCCCGTTCAGCCCCTGTCCGCCCGGCGCCTGCGCACGCTCCTCGGCCTCCGCCAGGGCCGCCGCCAGCGCCTCCTCGTCGTGCACGATCCACACGTCCCGCGACGACGTCCCGGCCGACACCTTCAGCACGGCGGGCAGCCCGACGCCCTCGCGCACCAACTCGGCACTGTCCGCGCGGGGTTCGAGCACCACCGACGTCCCGGCGCTCAACCCCGCCCGGTGCAGGGTCTGCCGTACGCGCGCCTTGTCACGAAGAAGTTTTACGGCCTCCGGATCCGGACCCGGCAGTCCGAGTTCCTGTGCGAGGTCGGCCGCGGGCGCGCTCCAGGTGTCCGTGGTGTTGATCAGCCCGGCGAGGTCGGTCAGGCTCGCGAGTGCGCGGCGTACGGCGTCCGGGTCGAAGGTGTCGACGTCGATGACGTCCACCCCGCTCTCGGTCGCCAACTCGTGCCGGTACACGGCGCGGTCGCCGGTCAGCAGCACGAACCGGTGCCCGGCGGCGCGGGCGGCCCGTGCCGTACGGCCGAGGCCGAAGGAGAGGGCTTCCAGTGCGGCGATGGTCATCGGCCCGCCTCGCTCTCGGGCGCCAGGACATCCGGTGGGACGACGGCGTTGGGCGGCGCGGGGCGGCCCGCCCACTCCATCACGGCCCAGGGCGGGCGCAGTTCGGCGAGTTCGTCGATCCGCTCCGGTTTCAGCGCGCTCGGGTCGGACGCCTCCGTGTGCCGGGCGAACACCCGCTCGGCGTAACGGTGTCCGGTGTCCGCGCCGAGGACGAGATGCGTACGGTGCGGATCGCGCGCCGCCTCCCACGCGGCGACGAGATGCGCGGCGCCGGTGGACAGTCCCGCGAACACCGCGTGCCGGCGCAGCAGCGCGACGGAGCCGGCCATGGCGTGCCGGAAGTCGAGCCAGTGGACCGTGTCGTACAGCTCGTGGCGCACATTCCCGAAGGGAATGGAGCTGCCGATGCCCGCGATGATCGCGTCCGGGTCGCTGAAGCCCTCGCTGCCGAACGTCACGCTGCCGAACGGCTGTATCCCCACCAGCCGTACCGTGCGGCCCTCGGACCGGCCGTCGGCGCGCAGCGCCCGCGTGAGTCCGCCGGTGGAGGCGCCCGTGCCGACGGTGCCGACGACCGTCAGGTCCTCACCCGGCAGCGCGGCGGCGGCCAGGGCGGCCAGTTCGCGGTAGCCGGTGTGGTGGACGCCGTCGTGGTACTGCCGCATCCAGTGGAAGTCCGGCCGGGCGTCGAGGAGTTGACGTACGTGGCGCACGCGCCGCTCCTGGTCCAGACGCAGGCTCTGCGACGGCGGCATCTGGTCGACGGTCGCGCCCAGGACCTCCAACTGGGCGCGCATCGTGGCGTCCACGGTGGTGGAGGCCACGATGTGGCAGCGCAGCCCGTAGCGGTGGCAGGCCATCGCGAGGGCGAGGGCGTAGATGCCGCTGGAACTGTCCACGAGGGTCTGGCCGGGCACGACCCGGCCGCGTTCGAGCAGTTCGCGCACGGCGCCGAGCGCCGCGTACACCTTCATGGTCTCGAAGCGGGCCAGCACCACGTTCTCGGAGAGCCGGAGAAAGGCCGGGGCTTTCATGGCGTCGGTGATGTGGTCGTGCACGGGGACCGACAGTCGGGGGGTGGCGGGGCTGAGCTGGGGCATGGCGTACGGGTCCTCCGGGG
>NZ_MDCR01000312.1 GCF_001723055.1 Streptomyces niveus | reverse complement strand
TCCCCGGCGGGCCCGGCCCCGAGCTACGGGGCCGGGCCCGCCGGGGACAGGTCAGGTCGCGTAGACGCTCAGGCCCGACAACTGGCCCGCCGGCCAGCCGGTGTTGGCGGTGATCTGCACCCGTACGTACCGGGCGGTCGCCGCCGAGGCGAGGGTGACCGTCACCGTGTTGCCGCTCGCCGGGTCGAAGACGCGGCCGGCCGGGGCGCTGAGTGTCGTGAAGCTCGTCCCGTTCGTGGAGCCGAGGACGGACAGCGTCTGGGTACGGGCGCCCCAGGCCGGGTTCGGGGGCAGCGACAGGACGAGCCGGCGCACGGGCAGGGCGGAGCCGAGGTCGATCTGGATCCACTGGGGGAACGCGTTGTTGGCGCTCTCCCAGTAGCTGTTCCCGTTGCCGTCGACGGCGTTGCCCGGCCCGTAGTTCTGCGTCTGGCTGCTCGCGCTCGCGGCCCTGCTCAGCGCGAGGTCACCGGTCGGCGGGTTGGGCCCGCCGCCGCCCGTGACCGGCGGGGTGGGACGGGTCGGCGTCAGCGCCAGTTCGCCCTTCAGCATCCGGCCGCCGTCGCCCGTGAGCCGCAGGTAGTAGTCCGCCGAGCAGGCCGTGCCGTCCTCGTCCAGCGCCCGGATGCCGGAACCGGCCGGGACCTGCGCGGCGGTCTCGGCCGTCTTGGCGATCTGGTTGCCCTCGTTGTACTCGTCGAACATCGAGATGTAGATGCCCTGCACGCCGATCCGGCACATGTTGTAGAACTGCCGCCACATGAAGTCGCCGTGCGCGCGGTGGCCCGACTGGAGGTCACCGGGCAGGACACAGGGCTGGTAGTCGATGCCGTGGGCGTCGCAGTACTCCTGGTCGGGGGTGTTGACGTTGGCGTAGAAGTTGTCGGCGCCGGCGATGTCCCCGATCCGGCCGACCATCCAGGGGGAGAGCATGTCGAGGGCCTCGTACACGGCCATGTAGCCGGGCCGTGAGTCCTCGATGCCCCGGCGCCAGTGCGTGGGCACGCCGCCCATCACATAACACCCCTGCGCCTTGAACCAGTTGACGACGTCCAGACAGACGGCGGCCGACCAGGTCTTGTTGGGCTCGTTGAAGCCGAAGCCCCAGATGCCGACGACCGGTTTGCCGTTCTGCCGGGCGTAGGCCGGGGACGCGGTGAGCGCCTGCATCTTGGCGAGCCAGTCGGCCTTCATCTCGGGCTGCATGTTCGTCCACGCGGTGGCGTCGTACATGACGTAGAACTTGCGCCCGTACTTCTCGGCGGAGCTGCGTACCTTCACCGCCATGTCGTCGCGGGTGGCGCCCTCGCCGCCGTTGGGGTTGAAGCGCTGGAGGGCGGCGGTGTCGATGCCGAACTGCTGCATCCAGGAGAAGTGCGTGTCGACGGTCTGCTGGTCGTACGAGGAGAACAGCGCGGCGGGCTGCCCGTTGCCGAGCGCCGGGTAGGCCGTGCGGTAGGTGTGGGTGTAGTCGCGTACGTCGGGCCAGCTCACGATCGCGGTGTTGCTCGGGGACGGGGACTGGCCCCAGTTCTGCGACCAGTGCCACCAGCCGTTGATCGGCGCGCCGTCGCCGGAGCAGGCGAACCAGCCCTGGTAGCCGACGGTGATCTTGCCGACGACGTCTCCGGGCGGTGAGGCGGCCTTGGCGGCGGCCTGTGCGGTCCCGGTCTGGGCGGCCAGTCCTGCCGCCGCTCCGGCGCCGGCTATCGCGGACGCGATGACGGTGCGTCTGGAAAGTGCCACGGGGTTCCTCGCAATCGGCTCTGCGTGTGGAGGTGCGGGGAAGAGCGGCATGCGGCGGCATGCGGAGTACGCGGTACGGGGCCGTGCCGTGCGCGTCCCGGCGCACGGTGCGGCCCCCCACAACGTAGGGACATGACACGCCACCGGCAAGACAGGAAACTGGAAATTATTGACCGTTCCGCGTCACGATCCGAGGCGCACCGCGAAATTCACGCTCATGCGGGTTCTCGCGCCGCGTTCCCGCCTCGAAGGTCAGGCCGGCAGTCGCGGACGCGGCGGTCGGGCACGGCGACCCCGCTCGCTCAACGCCGCCCGGTGGCACCGCAGTTGACGGACCGACAGGAACGTCAGAACGGGGAACGCGAGTACGCCGGTCACGCTGGTCCACAGCGCCCGCGCGCCGGGGTGCCCCGCCAACAGGGCGGAGACGAGACAGGCGGCGGCCAGTACGGACATGCCCGCGTACGCCCAGCGGACCCAGGTCAGCAGGTCGGCCTGCTCCTCGGTCAGCGGGTAACGGCTCGTCCCTGGCTCCGGAATGGTGGTGACCATGCGCTGCGCCTACCCCCGAACGCTGCCGCTACCCACGTTCGGCCCGCTTCACACGCCTCGGCACGGTAATCCTCGGGCGGCGGTCGCGTCAGCGGACGACGTCGGCGAGCGGGGTGGCGGGGCGGCCCGTCAGCCGGGGGACGCAGTCGGTCACCCCGGCCAGTTCGCCCGCCGCGATGGCGGTGTAGGTCGAGACCCAGGCGTCGAGCTGCCAGTCGGGGGCGCCGTACGAGGCGCGGGTACGGTACGCCTCCGCCACCGACTCCGGCTGGTACCTGACGGTACGGCCGGTGGTCCCGGTCAGCACGTCGGCGATCTCGCCGAGCGTCAGGGCCTCGGGGCCCGTCAGGTCGTACGTCGCGCCCGCGTGGTCGGGCGCGCCGGTGAGGACGGCGGTGGAGGCGTCGGCGATGTCGTCCTGCGCGACGACGGCGGCGGCGCGCCCCTCCCCCGCCGGGCCGCGGATGACGCCGTCGTCGCCGACGAGGCCGGGCATGAAGTCGGCGTAGAGGTTGTCCCGGAGGAAGGTGAACGGTACGCCGGCGGCGCGGATGTGCTGCTCGGTGTGCCAGTGGTCGCGGGCCAGCGTGAACGTCGCGTCGGGCGCGGCGCCGTAGAAGGAGATGTAGACCAGATGGCCGACGCCCGCCTCGACGGCGGCGTCCACGAACACGCGGTGCGTGTCCACCCGGTCGGCCGTCTCGGCGGCGGACACCATCAGCAGACGGTCCACACCCCGCAGCGCCCGGACGACGGCCTCGCGGTCACCGTACGAACCGGGTACGGCGACGGCGCCGGGCAGTCGTGGCGCCCGGCCCGGGTCGCGGGCGAGGAGCGTCTGCGCCACCCCCGCGGCGGCCAGGCGGCGGGCGACCCGGCCGCCGAGACGGCCGGTGGATCCGGTGACGGCGAAGGTGGTGTCGAGCGGGAGGGACGGCATGGTGCTCCTGATCTCGGCGGAGGACGACCTCGGTGGAGGATGGCGGCTGATCCGTATCCGCCAGACATATCAGCCGCCGGGTGGCCGGCGGGCATTCCGCGCTCGCGGCGCCGCCCCGGAAAAACCCGGTGCCCTCGCCGTACCGCGCTCAGTACACTCGCCACGAACTCGCGCACCGCACACACACGTTGGCGGCGCGCACTCCGTGACCAGTGAGGGGAGCCGGCCGTGCGCTGTCGCACCGCTGTTGTCGTCCCCCCGGCACGGTACGAGGTGATCCTGGTGTCTCCCGGCGCCCGGCGCCGGCTGCGCGGCCGGTACCGGATGTCCGTGACGAACCGCTGAGTCGGCACCACCGGCTCCGAAACCTGATTCCCCGTCAACTCATCGTGTGGGCAACCTCGTCGGGCCTCGCCCACGAGCCACACCGCGTCGGGGTACGTCGTCCGGCAATCGCGTCGCCCTCTTCTGTGGATCACCCCGAAAGGCCATGGGCCGTGCGTACCGACCTGCACCCTCGAACGACCGACCGACTCGCCGCTGTGCGGAACCTGGGCATCCTCGCCCACGTCGACGCCGGCAAGACCACCGTCACCGAGCGGATCCTCTATCTCACCGGCACCACCCACAAGCGCGGCGAGGTCCACGACGGCACGACCGTCACGGACTTCGACCCGCAGGAGCGCGACCGCGGGATCACCATCTTCGCCGCGGCCGTGAGCTGCGACTGGGACGGTCACCGGATCAACCTCATCGACACGCCCGGCCACGTCGACTTCGCCGACGAGGTCGAGCGCTCCCTGCGCGTGCTCGACGGCGCCGTCGCGGTGTTCGACGCGGTCGCGGGCGTCGAGCCGCAGAGTGAGTCGGTGTGGCGGCAGGCGGACCGGCACGGGGTGCCCCGTATCGCGTTCGTCAACAAGCTGGACCGTGCGGGGGCCGATCTCGACGCGGCCGTCGACTCGATCCGCCGGCGGCTGCATCCCGCGCCGCTGGTGGTGCAGTTGCCCATCGGTACGGAGGACGGCTTCACCGGTGTCGTGGACCTGCTCCGGATGCGCGCGCTCGTCTGGTCCGGCGGCGACACGGACGTCTGCGAGGAGGGCCCGGTGCCCGACGCCCTCGTCGAGGAGGCGCTGCGGCGCCGCCGGGTGCTGGAGGAGGCCGTCGCGGAGCTGCATCCGCTCGCGCTGGAGGAGTTCTGCGCCGAATCGACGCTCTCCGCACGGACGTTGGCCGCCGCGCTGCGTGACCTGACCCGTACGGGCGAGGGTGTCGTGGTGCTGTGCGGTTCGGCGTACCGCAACCGAGGGATCGAGCCGCTGCTGGAGGCGGTGGTCGCCTATCTGCCGTCGCCGCTGGACGTACCGGCGGTGCGCGGCACACGGGACGGCGCGGAGCAGGAGCGGGCCGCCGACCCGGCGGGGCCGTTCGCGGCGCTGGTGTTCAAGGTCAGCTCGACCTCCACGGGCCGGCTCACGTATCTGCGGGTCTATTCGGGAACGGTCGGAAAGGGAGAGGCGGTGCTGGACGTGGGCGGGCGGCGTACCGAGCGGATCAGCCGGATCCTGCGGGTCCAGGCCGACCGGCACGCGGAGGTGGACCGGGCGGTCGCCGGGGACATCGTCGCGGTGGTCGGGGTGAAGGCCGCCCGCGCGGGTGCCACCCTGTGCGTGCCGTCGGCCCCGCTCGTACTCGAACCGCCGTCCGTCGCCGATCCGGTGGTCTCCGTGGCGGTCGAGGCGCGCAGGCGCACCGACATCGAGCGGCTGGTGACGGCGCTGGCACGGCTGGTCGAGGAGGATCCCTCGCTGGCGGTGCGGACCGATTCCGAGACCGGTCAGACGGTGCTGTCGGGGATGGGTGAGCTGCATCTGGAGGTCGCGGTGGAGAAGGTCCGCCGCGCCCACGGCCTGGACGTCGGCGTCGGCCGGCCGCAGGTGGCCTACCGGGAGACGGTCGGGCGCGGGGTGTCGGGTCTGGTGTACCGGCATGTCAAGCAGGACGGCGGGGCCGGGCAGTTCGCGCATGTCGTCCTCGACACCGAGCCGTTGGAGGCCGCGGACGGCGACGGCAACGGCGGCTTCGCGTTCCGCTCGGCCGTCGTCGGCGGCCGGGTGCCGCAGGAGTACGTCCGGGCGGTCGAGGCCGGCTGCCGGGACGCGCTCGCCGAGGGGCCGCTCGGCGGTCATCCGGTGACCGGGGTACGGGTCACCCTGACCGACGGGGCGACGCATCCGAAGGACTCGTCGGAGATGGCGTTCCGTACGGCCGGCCGGCTCGCGCTCCGCGAGGCACTGCGGGCGGGCACGACGGTGCTGCTGGAACCGGTGGTCGAGGTCACCGTGACCGTCCCCGACGACGCCGTCGGCGGGGTGCTCGGTGATCTGGCTGCCCGGCGCGGCCGGGTCTCGGGGTCGACGGCGCGTGCGGGTACGGCCGTGGTCACCGTGACGGTGCCGCTGGCCGAACTGTTCGGCTACGCGACGCGGTTGCGCAGCCGCACGCAGGGCCGGGGCACGTTCACGGCCCGGCCCACCGGCTACGCCCCGGCGCCCGGAGTACCGTCCGGCGGCTGACGGCCGGCAGCGCGGTGGCCCCGCCCGTGAACGGGCGGGGCCACCGTCGCGGTGCGCCCGGTGGGCGCGGGGCGGTCAGCGCACGGGCGCCCCCGGACCGAGCGGTATCCCCATCGCCCACCACGCCAGGAAGAGCAGAGTCCAGGCCACGGTCATCGCGACGGCGAGCGGCAGCGTGTACGAGGCGAGCGTGCCGATGCCCGCGCTCTTGCGGTACCGCTGGAGGAAGCCGAGCGCCATGATGAAGTACGGGCTCATCGGTGTGATGGCCGTGGAGCCGGAGTCCGCGATCCGGAACAGCGCCTGCGTCGTCTCCGCCGGCACACTCACCAGCATCAGCATCGGGACGAGCACCGGCGCCGCCAGCGCCCACATCGCCGAGCCGCTGGTCACCATCACGTTCACCAGGGTCAGCAGCAGCAGGATCAGCAGGAAGACGACGACGATCGGCAGCCCGCTGGACTGAAGCGCCTCGGCGGCCTTCACGGCGAGTACGTCGCCCAGGTGGGTCCAGTCGAAGTACGCGAGGAACTGGGCGATCGCGAAGAACAGCACCAGCACGGGCGCCATCTGTTTGATGCCCTCGGCCATCAGCCTCGGTACGTCGGCGGCCTTCTTGATGGAGCCGGAGCGCAGCCCGTAGACGATGCCCACCAGTCCGAAGAGGAACGCGACGACGGCCGCGATGCCGTCCAGGAACGGGGATTCGACGATGCTGCCGCCGTCGCCGCGCAGCGGCGACGAGGTCGGCAGGAGCACCGCGGTCATGACCACCACGGCGGCCAGCAGCGTGCCGACGGCGCGCCGCAGCGCGGAGCGTTCCCGGTCGCTGAGCGTGAGTTGGCCCAGGTCGTCCAGTTCGGCGTCGGGATCGGCGTCGAGGTCGGGCCGCTTGCTGAGCACGTACTTGGTGACCAGGGTGATCACGACGGCGAGCAGCAGCGAGGAGGCGATGTTGAAGAACCAGTTGCTGAGCGGGGACACGTACGCGTCGTCCCCGCCGACGATCTGCGCGGCGGCGGTGGTGATGCCCGCGAAGATCGCGTCGTTGGGCGTGGGCAGCGGACTGGCGTCGTACCCGGAGGCGATCGCGGTGTACGCGACGACGATGCCCAGGATCGGTGACTTGCCCACCGCGCGGAAGGCGAGACCGCCGAGCGGTACGAGGATGATGTAGGCGGCGGCGGAGGCGACATGCGCGACGGTGCCCGCGAAGGCCACGGCGAACACGACCCACGACGCGGGGACACGCGAGACGCCGACCCGCATCAACGCGGCGAGGAATCCGCTGCGTTCGGCGACGGCGACACCCATGATGACGACGACGATCGTCGCCATCGGCGGGAACGTGGCGAAGTTCTCGATCATCGTCGAGACCGCCATGGCGAGTCCCTCGCCGCTGAGCAGGTTCTGTACGGCGACGGTCTTGTCGTCGGCCGGTGAGACGACCGAGACGTCCGCCGCCGCGAGTACGGCGCTGACGACGGCGAGGATCCCGGACAGGATCCAGAACAGCCAGAAGGGGTGCGGCAGGGCGTTTCCGGCGCGTTCGATGACGCCCATGGCGCGGATGATCAGCGGCAGGCGGGGCTCGTCGGAGTTCTCACCCGGTGAGCCGGGTGTGCCGGAGGTGCCTGGTGGTGCGGGTGTCGAGGTACTCATGAGCGGCTCTCCTTACTCGGTTCCCGCGTCAGCGGACGACGGCTCTCGGTGTCCGGTACTGGCGCAGGAACTGCCACATGACCTCGTGCGCCTCGATGGTCTCGGTGACGTATCCGCCGCCGCTGTAGCTGTCGGCGCCGGGCCAGGTGTGACCGCCGCCGGTGATGGCGACATGGTGCACCTCGGCGCCGTGATCGCACCCGGTGCGGCGGGTGATCGTGATGTCGGGCTCGATCGCGCGGGTGCGCGGCCGGGCGCGGCAGTCGTTGCGCTCGGCCCACCCGGCGGTCCAGTCGGGGATCGCGGGCAGTCCGCGCTCGGCGTCGCCCTCGTAGGGGATGGTCACGTCGCCCGTGCCGTGGAAGTCGATGACGGGGACGGGGCGCGAGGGGCGGCAGTTCTCGCCGGTTTCGGGGTAGAAGGCGCCGGCCACGGGGGCGATGGCGGCGATCCGGTCGGCCATCCGGCAGGCGAGCAGGCCGGTGAAGCCCGCGCCGTTGGACTTGCCGGTGGCGTACACGCGCCGCTTGTCGACGCAGAGGGTGCGGTTCAGCTCGTCGATCAGGTCGCCGGTGAAGGCGACGTCGTCGACACCCGCCGCCGCGTACGGCGCGCCCTGCCAGGCCTGCCGGTCGCCGTCGCCGGTGCCGATGACACCGTTGGGGTACGCGACGATCGCGGGCAGGTTGGAGAGTCCCGAGAACTCCTCCGTACCGACTCCGGTGTTGCCCCGGCCGTGGAAGGCGAGCACCACGGGCCAGTCGCGGCGCGGGGTGTAGTCGGCGGGCAGATGGAGTTGGTACGTACGGGAGAGCCCGCCGCTCGCGAGGGTGCGGAGCTCACTGCTGCCGGGCTGCTGCGGCGCGGGCTGCCGGCAGCCGGTGGCGGACGCGCCGGCCGGCTTCGGGGCGGCGGCGCCCGCGGTGACCGGCGCCAGCGCCGAGCCGACGAGCGCGAGTCCGGCCGCGGCCACGGTGGTACGCAG
>NZ_MDCR01000311.1 GCF_001723055.1 Streptomyces niveus | reverse complement strand
GCCGCCGACTACGGGAAGGCCCCCACCCTCGCGCCGACGTACCCATCGGAGTCGTACAAGCGGGAGCGGGTCTCGCGCGCCAAGGCGTACGCCCAGGGCTGCGCCCGCAGCGCGGGACCGGCCCTGCGTCACTACACGTCGCTGAACAACGCCCGCGACCTCGACGTGCTGCGGGCCGCCCTCGGTGAGAAGAAGCTGACCTTCATGGGCGCCTCCTACGGAACGTACTTCGGCGCGCTGTACGCGTCGCTCTTCCCGTCCCACGTACGCCGGATGGTCTTCGACTCGGCCGTCAACCCGGACCCGGACCAGATCTGGTACCGCAACAACCTCGACCAGTCCCTCGCCTTCGAGCGGCGCTGGGCGGACTTCCGGGCCTGGGTGGCGAAGCACGACGCGACGTACGGGCTCGGCGCCACGCCCGAGGAGGTGCAGCACAGCTACGAGCGGGTACGGGCGTCGCTCGCGCACCACCCGGCGGGCGGCAAGGTCGGCCCCGGCCAGCTGCACGCGGCGATGCTCGGGGCGGGCTACTACGACGACTACTGGGCGATGCGCGCGACGGCGCTCTCCGAGTTCCTGAAGGGCAACACGAAGCCCCTGGTCGACCAGGCGTCGCCGCAGCCCGCCGCGGCCTTCGACAACGAGAACAGCAACGCCGTCTACACGGCCGTGGAGTGCAACGACGCGCCGTGGCCGACGGACTGGAAGGTGTGGGACCGCGACAACACCGAACTGGCCACGCGCGCCCCGTTCGAGACGTGGGACAACGCATGGATGAATCTGCCGTGCGCCTTCTGGCCGGCGCCGCGCCAGCGGCCGGCCGACATCCGCACCGAGGCCGGTGAGCTGCCGCCGACGCTGATCCTGGCGGCCGAGCGGGACGCGGCGACGCCGTACCCGGGGGCGCTGGAGCTGCAAAGGCGGCTGTCCGGCTCGGCGCTGGTGACCGAGCGCGGCGCGGGCACGCACGGCATCGCGGGCGGTCCCAACGCGTGCGTCAACGATCACGTCGAGGCGTATCTGCTGACCGGGAAGACTCCGGTGCCCGGCGCCGAGTGCGCGCCGCACGCGGAGCCGAACGCGGTGTCGCTGGAACGCGACGACACCCGCTCCGAGCTGCACCGGAGGCTGAACCCGGGCACCCAGCTCTGAAGCCCGAGCGCCGTGGCCGACCGGTCCGGTCGGCCACGGCGCCTCGCGTTCGTCAGGGCCGTGCCAGCCAGCCCCTGACGAAGGCGGCCTGGCCGACGTGCTGGAGGTCGTCCGAGACGACGCTGACGAGCCGCACGCCGAGGGTCACGGCCGGGACCCAGTTCCGGTCCACGACGCGTCCGTAGTCCTCGTCGTCGAGTGTCCTGAGGTATGTGACGGTCTGCTCGTGCACGGCGTCGTGGTACCCCACCAGCGCCTCCCCGTCGACCCCGCCGACCGCCGCCACGTCCTCGGGCGAGTGTCCGTACCCGGTGGCCCTGCGCGAGAAGGGCAGCTCGAACCTGCCGGTCCAGTCCTGTGCGATCCACACCTCGTCCACCCCGGCCAGGTCGGCGATGTGGTCGTCCTGGATGCGGGTGAGGTGCCAGACGAGCCAGGCGATCGAGTTCGCCCCCTCGTCGACGCGTACGGCCAGCTCGTCCGGCGAGAGACCGTCGACCACCCGGTGGACGGTGTCACGGATCCGGTCGAAGGCGTCGATGAGCAGGTCACCGCTCGCGGTCATGGCACGCTCCGATTCTGTCCGGCCCGGACCGTACGGGACCGGACCCCGGGAACAGGGCTGCCTCCAGCATCGCCTTCCCGGCCGTGCCGCGCTTCCCCGGAGCGGCCGGCTGCGGGGGGGGCGGAGACACCGGTGCGGCGCGCTGGAAGCGCGCCGCACGCGGAGCCGAACCCGGTGTCGCTGGACGAGAGGCCCGGCCGCGGGCTGCCGCCGGTCGTCTGATCTTCCGGGTGGGACGGCCGGCCCGCCCGAGGGCGGTCCTGCCGTCATGCAGTTGTGCGATCACGCTACGCGGACCGCGGACCGCACCTGTGGATCAGGCGTGGTCAGGCGAGTTCGGCCACCAGGTCCGCCACCGACTTGCGGCGGCCGGTGTAGAACGGCACCTCTTCCCGAACGTACAACCGCGCCTTCGAACCGCGCAGATGACGCATCAGGTCGACGATCCGGTCCAGCTCGTCCGCCTCGAAGGCGAGAATCCACTCGTAGTCGCCGAGCGAGAAGGATGACACGGTGTTGGCGCGGACGTCCGGATATCCACGGGCCATCTTTCCGTGGTCGGCGAGCATCGTACGCCGCTCCTCGTCGGGCAGCAGATACCAGTCGTAGCTGCGCACGAAGGGGTAGACGCTCACCCACTCGCGCGGCGTCTCGTCGGCCAGGAA
This sequence comes from Streptomyces niveus, assembly GCF_001723055.1. GTDB lineage: Bacteria > Actinomycetota > Actinomycetes > Streptomycetales > Streptomycetaceae > Streptomyces > Streptomyces niveus. The sequence goes on along the minus strand of NZ_MDCR01000311.1, from coordinate 8,701 downwards.
GGCCGGCACGTGGGACTTGTTGAACTCGGCGGGGCGGTGCAGCGCCATGTTCGACCAGACGGGCTCCAGCGCCCGGCCCAGCTTCGTACGGCGGAAGAGGTTGTACGCCCCCTGGAGCTCGTCCGCGGTGCCGGCGTGCCACCAGATCATCAGGTCGGCGTCGGCGCGCAGCCCGGAGACGTCGTACGTGCCGCGCACGGTGATGTCCTTGGCGGCGAGCTGGTCGAACAGCTCCTGGACCTCGTCGGCGTAACCGGCCCGGTCCTCCGGCAGCAGATCGCGCAGCTTGAAGACGGACCACAGCGTGTAGCGGATGACGTCGTTGAGATCCTTGGCCTTCTTGCCCGCGTTGGGGGTCTTGTCTGGTGCGGAAGTCATACGGCTATTCTCCCGCGCCCCGATCCGTGCCCCGCGCCAGGGTCGGCGTGGCCATGATCTCGTCGGCCGCGCGCCGGGCGCTCGCGACGCAGGCGGGGATGCCGACGCCGTCGTACGGGGCGCCGCAGACGCGCAGTCCGGGGAGTTCCGCGACGGCCTGACGGATCCGGGCGACGCGGGCGGGATGGCCGACGGGGTACTGGGGCAGGCCGCCGATCCAGCGGGTCACCTCGGTGGCGACGGGGCGGGCGGCGAGTCCGGTGGCGGCGCCGAGGTCGCGCAGGGACGCCCCGACGAGTTCGGCGTCCTCGTGCTGGAGCTGCTCCTCCTCGCCGTACCGGCCGATGGACGTACGCAGGACGAACAGCTCCGGCGCGGACTCGGCGACCCAGTTCCACTTGCGGGTGGAGAAGGTGGCGGCCTTGATGGTGCGGCCGTCGACGGGCGGTACGAGGAAGCCGCTGCCGTCGGGCAGGCCGGGCGGCGCGGTGAGGGCGGCGCGGGGGAACGCCATCGTCACGAGCGCCATGGAGGCGTACTCGATCCGGGCGAGTTCGGCGGACGCGCCGGGTGACTCGTGCGCGAGGAGCGCGGACGCGGACCAGGCGGGGTTGGCCATGATCACCCCGTCGGCGGCGACGGTCTCCCGCTCGGTCCTGACGGCCCAGCCGGCGGCGGTGCGGGTGAGGGCGAGGACGGGCTCCTCCGTACGGATGTCGCCACCGCGCGCGCGTACGGCGTCGGCGACGGCGCCCGGCAGCGTGCCGACGCCGCCGTCGATGCCGGTGAACACGGCGTCGGTGCGCGGGTGTTCGGCGGCCCTGGCCTGGAGGGCGCGGACGGCGTCGAGGAGCGAGTCGTGCGTGCGGAGCTCCTCGTAGAGCTGGGGGACGGCGGCGCGCATCGAGATGCGGTAGGCGTCGCCCGCGTAGACGCCGCCGAGCAGCGGCTCCACGAGCCGGTCCACGACCTCGTGGCCCAGTCGCTGCGCGACGTACTCGCCGACGGACACGTCGTCGCCGACCGGAGCCGGGCCGAGGTCCCCCTCGCGGCCGATCCTGGCGACGCCTTCCGCGGAGAGCAGGCCGGCGAGGGCCGACGCGTCGCCCGGCACACCCATCACATGGCCCTTGGGCATGGCGTGCAGCTCCCCGCGCGACCAGACGGACGCCGAGGTGGTGGCGGGCGGCTGAAGGCGCTCAGCGAGCCCCACGGAGCGGGCGAGGTCGACGGCCTCGGGGCGGCGCGCGAGCATCGACTCGGCGCCGAGGTCGACGGGGGCGCCCCCGATCTCGCCGGTCCGGAGTTTGCCGCCGAGCCGGTCGGTCGCCTCCAGGAGGGTGACGCGGGCACCGGCGGACAGCAACCGGTCCGCCGCGGCGAGCCCGGAGATGCCGCCGCCGATGACGACGACATGGGGCGCGGGATCAGTAGGAGGCGTGGGATTCGGACTGCTCACCATGGTCTCCACCCTCTCAGACCACTTCCGGCGCGCGTCGGCCCGTACCGAGTCCCGACCGTGACCGCTTCGCGACCGGAAAAGCGCAACCCGCGCGGCTGACGGTCCGTCGAACGGGCGACATTCGGCGCACGGCATCCTTGGGGGGACCGACATGCGTGCACTTCCCGCATTCGCGGCAGCACTTCTCACCGTTTCACTCGCCCTGGCCGGGTGCACCGGGGGCGCTTCGGACAGCCAGGACATGAAGGCCGACAGCGCGGCCAAGCCCGCGACGGGGCAGGAGGGGGCGGGGGCGGCGGCCGACGAGGGCCGGGGTGAGCAGCCGGCGGAGGGCGGCAAGAAGGCGGACACGGACGCGGCGAAGACGCATGTGATCCGGACCGCCACGCTCTCGGTGGAGGTGAAGAGCGTCACCAAGGCGCTCGCCGAGGCCCGTTCGGTCGCGGTGGACGCGGGCGGTGTGATCGAGGACGAGACGACGGAGCGTGTCGACGACTCGTACATCACCTCGCACGTCGTCCTGCGTGTCCCCGAGGCCGAGTACGACTCCGTCCTCACCGAACTGGCGGGCACCGGGAAGCTGTTGTCCCGCACGGCGAACGCGAAGGACGTCACCGAGCAGGTCGTCGACGTGAACAGCCGTATCGCGACGCAGCGCGCGAGCGTGAACCGGGTACGGAAGCTGATGGACCAGGCGCAGGACATCACGGACGTGGTGGCCCTGGAGTCCCAGCTGAACACACGTCAGGCGGAGTTGGAATCGCTGCTGGCCAAGCAGGCGTCGCTGGCCGACCGGACGACGATGGCGACCGTCACGCTCGACCTGAGCGAGAGGGCGAAGGAGGAGAAGGCCGACGAGGACGACGGTCCGGGCTTCCTGGACGCGCTCGGCGGCGGCTGGGACGCGTTCGTGTCGGTGCTGCGGTGGATCGTCGTGGTGCTGGCCGCGATCCTGCCGTTCGTGGTGGCGCTGGCGGTGCTGTTCACGCTGTGGCGGGTGTTCGGCGTCCGGCTGTCGGCCCTGCGGGCACGTCGTACGCCGGCCGTCGAGCCGGCCGCGGCCCCGGCTCCGTCGCCGTCGCCCGACGAGGGCAAGGACGAGGGCAAGCAGGACTGAGGGCGCTCCTGCGCGTAGCGTCTGTGTGCCGGACACCCGGTGTCCGGCACACATCCGAAGGGACGCGCAATGGCGGCGGAGCGCTTGGTGGTCATCGGCGGCGACGCGGCGGGAATGTCCGCCGCGTCGCAGGCCCGCAGGTTCAAGGGGCCCGAGGAGCTGGAGATCGTCGCCTTCGAGCGCGGCGACTTCGCCTCGTACTCGGCATGCGGCATTCCGTACTGGGTCGGCGGCGACGTCGAGCACTTGGACGATCTCGTCGCCCGTACGCCGGAGGAGCACCGGGAGCGCGCGATCGACCTGCGGATGCGTACCGAGGCCGTGGAGATCGACACCGCGGGCCGACGGGTCCTGGCCAGGGATCTGGACGCCGGGACGGAGTCGTGGACGGACTTCGACAAGCTGGTGATCGCGACGGGTGCCCGCCCGATCCGGCCGCCGCTGCCGGGCATCGACGCCCCCGGTGTGCACGGCGTGCAGACCCTCGGCGACGGCCAGGCGCTGATCGAGAGCCTGACCCGCACGGGCGGCGGCGGGCGCGCGGTCGTCGTCGGCGCGGGCTACATCGGCGTCGAGATGGCGGAGGCGCTGCTCAAGCGCGGGTACGAGGTCACCGTCCTGCACCGCGACGAGCAGCCGATGGCGACGCTGGACCCGGACATGGGCCGGCTGGTCCACGAGGCGATGGACGGCCTCGGCATCACGACGGTCGGCGGCGCGGCCGTGTCGAGGATCCTGACCGGTGACGACGGCCGGGTCAGGGCGGTCGTCACGGACGACGCCGAGTATCCGGCGGACGTCGTCGTCCTCGGCATCGGCGTCCGCCCGGAGACGGCGCTCGCCGAGGCCGCCGGTCTGCCGCTCGGCCCGCACGGCGGCCTGCTGACCGACCTGTCGATGCGGGTACGCGGCCACGACGACATCTGGGCGGGCGGCGACTGCGTGGAGGTGCTCGACCTGATCACGGGCACCACCCGCCACATCGCGCTCGGCACGCACGCCAACAAGCACGGCCAGGTCATCGGCGCCAACGTGGGCGGCGACTACGGCACCTTCCCGGGCGTCGTCGGCACCGCCGTCAGCAAGGTGTGCGACCGGGAGATCGCCCGTACGGGACTGCGCGAGAAGGACGCCCGCGCGGCGGGCCTCAGATACGTCTCGGCGACGATCGAGTCCACCGGCACCGCCGGGTATCTGCCCGGCGCGCGGCTCATGACGGTGAAGATGCTCGCCGAGCGCCGTACGGGCCGGCTGCTCGGCGTGCAGATCGTGGGCGGCGAGGGCGCCGCGAAGCGGGTGGACATCGCGGCGGTCGCCCTCACGGCCCGGATGACGGTCGAGCAGATGACGGCGCTGGACCTGGGCTACGCGCCGCCGTTCTCCCCGGTCTGGGACCCGGTCCTGGTGGCGGCCCGCAAGGCGACGGCGGCGGTGCGCAGGGCGGGCTGGTAGTCGCCTAGCGGGCGGTCCGGGTGTGGAGGTACTCCACCAGACGCGTCAGTGAGTCCGGGTCCATGTTCGGCAGCACGCCGTGCCCGAGATTGAAGATGTGCCCCTCCAACCCCTCGGCGGCGGCGAGGACTTCGTCGGTCTTCGTCTCCACGGCCCGGGTGGGGGCGAAGAGGACCGCCGGGTCGAGGTTGCCCTGGAGCGCCTTGCCGGGGCCGACGCGGCGGGCCGCCTCGTCCAGCGGTACGCGCCAGTCGACACCGACCACGTCGGCGCCGGCCTCGCCCATGAGGCCGAGCAGTTCGCCCGTACCGACACCGAAGTGGATACGCGGCACGCCGTATCCGGCGATCATGTCGAAGACCTTGGCGGAGGCGGGCATCGCGGAGCGCCGGTAGTCGGCGGGGGCGAGCGCTCCCACCCAGGAGTCGAAGAGCTGTACGGCGCTGGCGCCCGCCTCGATCTGCACCTTGAGGAACGCCCCGGTGATCTCCGCGAGCCGGTCGAGCAGTTCGGCCCACAGCTCCGGGTCGCCGTACATCATGGCCTTGGTGTTCTCGTGGTTACGGGACGGCCCGCCCTCCACGAGGTAACTCGCGAGGGTGAAGGGGGCGCCGGCGAAGCCGATGAGCGGGGTGGACCCCAGCTCGGCGGTGAGCATGCCCATCGCCTCGGTGACGTAGTGCACGTCGTCCGGCGTCAGGTCCCGCAGCTGCGCGAGGTCGGCGCGGGTGCGGATGGGGTGCGCGACGACGGGGCCGACGCCCGGCTTGATGTCGAGGTCGACGCCGATGGCCTTGAGCGGGACGACGATGTCGCTGAAGTAGATCGCGGCGTCGACCCCGTGCCGGCGTACCGGCTGGAGCGTGATCTCGGTGACCAGGTCCGGCCGCATGCACGACTCCAGCATCGCGGTGCCCTCGCGCAGCTTGCGGTACTCCGGCAGCGAACGCCCCGCCTGCCTCATGAACCACACGGGTGTGTGCGGTACGGGCTCCCGCCTGCACGCCTTCATGAAGGCGGAGTCGTGGGTGGCGAGTGTCGCCGCTGTCGGCGCGGTCTTCGTCGGCTGGCCCGAGGGGCGGTCGTTGGCGCTCACGCCCAGAATCTTCGCATGTACACAGAAGCGGCTGCCCCGGGCCGGGTGTCCTTCACCGCACGGGACGTTCGTTCCGCCTACTCTTCCCCGCATGGCTGCGGCTCAGGGACAATTTTCTGATCATTCCAACGGCGTCGGCAGTGCGGGGGGTACGGAGGGGGACTCCGTCCCGTCCGCGTTCCGGCTGGCCGTCGAGGCACTGCGGACGGCGCGACTGCGCCCCGAGATGGAGATCGACCCGACCAAGCCTCCCCAGCGGCTCGCGCCGCACGCGTACGCGCTGGAGGCGGCGGTCGTCGAGGGCGACGACGACCTGGCCGACGGCCGGCTGGTCCTGCTCCACGACCCGGCCGGACACGACGCCTGGCAGGGCACGTTCCGGCTGGTGACGCTCGTACGGGCGGAGCTGGAGCCGGAGATGGCGGTGGATCCGCTGCTCCCGGAGGTCTGCTGGTCGTGGCTGACGGGGGCACTGGAGGCGCGCGGGCTCTCCTACGGAGAACCGAGCGGCACCGTCACGCGCGCGGGGTCGCACTACTTCGGCGGCCTCTCGGAGCGCCGCCCCGCGACCCAGATCGAGATCCGGGCGTCCTGGACGCCGCGCGAGGGCATGGGCGGAGTCCCGGACACGGCAACGCACTTGGCGGCCTGGTGCGATCTGCTGTGCCAGCTCGCGGGCCTGCCACCGGCGGCCCCGACGGGCCCTACGGAGCCGGGGGCCGGTGTGGTCTCACTCCCCCAGCGCCGGGGCCCCCAGGCCCGCTAGAGGGCGTCCAGGCGCACGGGGCGGGGTTCCGGGGAGGGGCCCACTCGTAGGATGATCGATCGCGTATCCGAATTGCCCGAATTGTTACTCATCAATTCGTGATCATTCTCTAAAGGCGGGGACGGTTGCTGCCGAAGAGGTCAATGACCCTTCAAGCACGGTTCCCCTCCGGCTTCATCCCCGAGCCGGCCCGTCCCGCACCTTCCCAGGAGGCCTGGTGTCCGTTCTCCTCGAGCAGCCCGCAAGCCTGGTCGCCTACCGCCCGAACAAGCCGACGGCCATGGTCGTCGTGGCCGACCCTCGCGTCCGCTCCACCGTGACCCGCCACCTGTGGGCCCTCGGAGTACGTGACGTCATCGAGGCTTCGTCCATCGCGGAGGCGCGTCCCCGCGTCGGCAACCCACGCGACATCTGCGTTGCCGACGTCCACCTGCCCGACGGTTCCGGGCTGACCCTGCTGTCCGAAACCCGGGCAGCGGGCTGGCCCAACGGCCTCGCCCTCTCCGCCGCCGACGACATCGGCGCGGTGCGCAACGCCCTCGCGGGCGGAGTCAAGGGCTACGTCGTGACCGGTACCCGTACGAACATCGGCCACCCCGGCCGCCCCGGCGCCGCACCCATCGGCGCGGGACCCCGCATGCACCGCCGCCCCCCGGGTTCCCCGAGCCACCCGGGAGGCTACCGCGAGCTCTCCGGCCGTGAGGTCGAGGTGCTCAGGCTGGTCGCCGAAGGCCAGTCGAACAAGGCGATCGGCGTCTCCATGGGCCTCTCCGCCCTGACCGTCAAGAGCCACCTCGCCCGGATCGCGCGCAAGCTCGGCACGGGCGACCGGGCCGGAATGGTCGCCGTGGCCCTGCGTACCGGGATCATTCACTGACCGGTTTCACCCTCCCCACCGGCCGCATCGCCCGCCGACGGAACGTTCCGTCGGCGGGCGGCGTCCGTTCACAGATACCCTTGACACGTGACCGACGCCCAAGAGACCGCAGAAGACCCACCACTGCGAACCACCGGGGGCGCTCCCCCGGACGACGTCGAAACGGCGCCGATCCCTTTGTTGGAGCCTCGCGAAGGCATTCCGCCGGTGGTCGCCACCGAAGAAGCGCTCGCCGAGGTGATCGCTGCCTTCGCCGCGGGCACCGGCCCGGTGGCCGTCGACGCCGAACGGGCGTCCGGCTACCGCTACGGGCAGAGTGCGTACCTCGTACAGCTGCGCCGTGAAGGCGCGGGCACCGCGCTCATCGATCCCGTCGGCTGCCCCGACCTCTCCGCCCTCGGCGCCGTCCTCGCCGACACGGAGTGGATCCTGCACGCCGCGACCCAGGACCTCCCGTGCCTGCGGGAAATAGGCATGCGCCCCACGCGGCTGTTCGACACGGAGCTCGCCGGCCGCCTCGCGGGCTTCCCGCGCGTCGGCCTCGGCGCGATGGTCGAGAACGTCCTCGGGTTCGCCCTGGAGAAGGGCCACTCCGCCGTCGACTGGTCGACCCGTCCGCTCCCCGAGCCCTGGCTGCGGTACGCCGCGCTGGACGTGGAGCTGCTGGTCGACCTGCGGAACGCGCTGGAGAAGGAGCTGGACCGGCAGAACAAGCTGGACTGGGCCTGGCAGGAGTTCGACGCGATCGCCTCGGCCCCGCCGCCGCCTCCGCGCAAGGACCCGTGGCGCCGTACGTCCGGCATGCACAAGGTCCGGCGGCGCCGGCAGATGGCCGTCGTACGGGAGCTGTGGAACACCCGCGACCAGGCCGCGCAGCGGCGCGACGTCTCCCCCGGCAAGGTCCTCAGCGACGGCGCGATCATCGAGGCGGCGCTGGCGCTGCCGCTGAACGTGCACGCCCTGACGGCGCTGCCCGGGTTCGGGCACCGGATGGGTCGGCGAGCGCTCGAACAGTGGCAGACGGCGATCGACCGGGCGAAGGCGCTGCCCGACACGGAGCTGCCGCAGCCGGGGCAGCCGCTGAACGGTCCGCCGCCGCCGCGTTCGTGGGCGGACAAGGACCCGGAGGCGGCGGCCCGCCTCTCGGCCGCCCGCGCGTCGGTGACGGCGCTCGCGGAGCGGCTGAACATGCCGCAGGAGAACCTGATCACGCCGGACACGGTGCGGCGGGTGTGCTGGGAGCCGCCGGCGGAGCGGAGCGTGGAGGCGGTGTCGTCGGCGCTGGCCGCGCATGGCGCGCGGCGGTGGCAGGTGGAACAGGTGGCACCCCTGCTGGCCCGCGCGCTGGGGGCGACGGCGGCGACGGGCTGAGCGGCTCGCCGGGTCCGCCCGGCGGGCGGGTTGCGCGGGTTGCGCGGGTTGCGGCTGCGGCGGGCCGGGGTGGTTGGGGTGGTTGCCGGGTGCCGCTCCGGGGTCATGGCCGGACGGCGTGACTTACGCCGCGTGCACGGTTGCTGGACTCGCTGTGGCCTCGTTGTCCACGCGGCACAAGT
>NZ_MDCR01000310.1 GCF_001723055.1 Streptomyces niveus | reverse complement strand
TCCACGATCTGCGCCGCCAGGTTCCACCGTGCCCGCGGTCCACCACCGCTGAATCCGCCCCCGCTTCCGGAGAGAACCATCCCCGACACCGTCCCGTCCCTCACCGACCTGGCCGCCCACATCCGCGGCTACGCCGTGCGCTTCTCGGTCATCCACCTGAAGTGCGAGACCGCGCTGGACACCCTGCGCAGCCGGCACGGTGCCATCACCGACACCCCGGCAGCCACGACCGCCACGGCCGAGCGCAACCGTGACATCGCAGCCGCGTTCGAGGAACACCTCCTCCCCCACACGCACGTGCTGCTGACAGCGGCACGGTCCGCGATCGACAACATGCCGCCCGCCCGCCACCACGGTGCGTGGCTCCTGCTGGTGGACGACCTCGACCACGCCGCCACCCAGATCCACCGCATCCTCACCGACACACCGCCGCCCAACAGCGGCGCGGCCCGCGAACAGCACCGCGCGCTGTGGCCGTACCTGAGCGTGTGGGCCGAACACGCCACGGTCCTCACCAACCTCGTTGACCAGCACCGCACCCCGGCAACCGAGTTCACCGGTGAACAGCAGACCGCGTGGACCGGGCGCGCACAGGCCGCACACGAGCGGGGCGATCTGGAGCCGTTCGAGGCGTGGTACGACGCCAGGGGCCGTCTCATCACCCTGGCCTACCTGGTCGAAGACGATGCTTCCACCGTTCTCGTCCTCGCCGGTGATCTGGACCAGCCGCACTGGCAGGTCCTCGGGCAGGACGACAACGAGTACCGGGCCGGGCAGCTGGCCCCGCCGCCGGTGCCGCCCGGTGTGCTGCGCCCCCGCGTCTCCCGCTACCGCCCGCACATCACGGCTCCCGAAGTCCGTGTGCAGGATCTGATCCACGACGTGGCCGTCGCCCATCAAAGCGGAGATGTCGCCGAGGCTCTGCTCACCGCCATCGACGACACCCCGCGCTCCACCGGCCCACTGGCCCACCTGAGTTCACTCATCCGTACGGCCGGGGAGTTCGCGGACGCCCTGGACACCCGGCAGGGACGCAACGCCGCCGTCCATCTGAACTTCATCGCAGGGCAGCTCGACTCCCTGACGCGCGAACTCCAGCGGACCGCCGAGGAGTTGTCTGAAGCCGTTGGCGTGCTCCCTCCGCACCGGGCACCCCACCCGCGCCTCCTCACCACACCGGCGTCGGTACCAACCGCCCTGGCGGCGCCGACCACCACGCCCCCTTCAACCGCCGCGCCCACAGCGGCTCCGGTCCGCCACCGGTAGTCCTCACCCCGGAAAGCCTTCTCCGTTTCGTTGACCACGACCACCTCCCCGCCTCTGCCCGCCCGTACGACGTACGGCGCGGTACTCGGCAGCCCGTACGTCGCCCGTCTCCTCGGCGGAACGCTGATCGGGCGCCTCCCCAACGGGATGGCGCCGGTCGCGATCGTGCTGCTCGTCACCACCGGCGGCGGCACCCTCGCCTTCGGCGGACTACTGAGCGCCCTCTACGGCCTCGCATCCGCCCTGTCCCAGCCGGTCAAGGGCCGGCTGATGGACCGTCACGACCAGACCCGGGTCTCCGGCCCCGCCGCGATCCTCAACTCCGCAGCCCTGCTCGCCCTTACCACCGTCGGCACCACCGGCTCCCCGGCCGTCGCCGTGGTGATCGTTGTCGTGGGCGGGCTGGCCGCTCCGCCGCTGGAGGCCGGGCTGCGGGCCCTGTGGCCGAGCGTGCTGCCCGATCCCGTACGCCGCCACACCGCGCTCGCCCTCGACACCGGCACCCAGGGTCTCCTCTACATCGCCGGCCCTCTCCTCGTCGCGGCCCTCTCCACCGCCCACAGCCCGGCTCTGGCGCTCGTCGTCACTGCCACCCTCGGGCTCACCGGCACCGCCGTCGTCTTGACTGCACCGCCGTCGCGGACCTGGAGGCCCGCCACCAGGGGGCGAAGTGGAACCTGTGATCGACTCTTCAGCAGCGGGCTCGTGGCCCTGTTCACCGCGCTGGTGGGCGTTGGTGTCGCGATCGGCGGCATGAACGTGTGGGCGGTCGCCATGGCCGAACGCCACGACATGGATCTGCTGGCCGGGGTGCTTCCTGCCGCGTTCTCCACTGGCAGCTTCCTCGGCGGCCTCCTCTACGGCTACCGCACCTGGCCCGGCTCACCGACCCGCCAAATCCTGCTCGGCACGGGCGGGTTCCTCCTCGGGTGGCTGCCGCTGCTCGCCCTGCCCACCCCTTTTCCGGCAACCGCCGCGGTCTTCGTTCCCGGGGCGTTCCTCACGGTGGTCGTGGCCCGTGCGTTCACCATCACCGACACGCTCGCGCCGCCGACGCGTACGACCGAGGCGTACGCGTGGCTGATCCTCTCGATCGGCGTCGGGCAGGCCACCGGAGCCGTGCTGGCCGGACGCTTCGCCGACCAACCCCACGCCCTCGCCGCGCTCCCCGCCGCAGGCGCCATCCTCGCCCTCACCGCCCTGCTCCTCGCCCACCCGGG
>NZ_MDCR01000031.1 GCF_001723055.1 Streptomyces niveus | reverse complement strand
CGGCCGCCGCGCCGAAGTCGGACTCGCCCTTGGCGGCGAGCACCTGGAAGTTGGTGATCACCTGGAACAGGTGGTCCAGCAGGCCGCGCACGTCGTACTCGGCGCAGGGCGTGGGCAGGGCGAGCTGGTCGTCGCGCACCCCGCGCAGCACCGGGAGGGCGTCGGCGGCGGCCGTTTCGAGGAGCGTGCTGATCTTGCCGGTCATGGCTCCGACGCTACGTACGGCGCCCCGGCCCGTATTGAACAAACGCGACATAGGATCCGGCCATGACAGCTCCACGGCGCGACACACGAGGCATCGTGGACGCCGCCGCGCTCTTCGCCCGGGTCGACTTCCGCCGCCGCCTCCCGGCGCCGGAGCTGCGCCGGTACGTGGAGCTGTACTGGCTGATCGACTGGGACCTCTCGGACCCGTACGCCTCCCATGTCGTCCCGCACCCCTCGGTGAACGTGGTCTTCCAGCGCTTCGGCTCGGCGCCGCCCTGGGGTGAGGTCTCGGGGATCGGCCTGGAGCTGTTCACGCAGAAGCTGGAGGCACGCGGACGCGTGTGCGGGGTGAAGTTCCGCCCCGGCGGCTTCCACCCCTTCGCACCCGCGTGGCCGGTGTCCGAGTGGTCGGGCCGACGGGTGCCGATCGCCGAGGTACTGCCCGCGACGGACGCGGACGTCGCCGCGATCCTCGATCCTCCTGAGGAGGACGCGCGGGTCGCCGCGCTCGACGCGTACCTCCTGGGACTGGGAGCACGGCCGGACCCGGGGGCCGACGAGGCGATGCGGGTGGTCGCCCTGGTCGGCGAGGACCGCACGATCCGGCGGGCGGCGCAGCTGGCGTCGGCGGCCGGGCTGTCGGTGCGCTCGTTGCAGCGGCTGTTCGCGACGTACGTCGGGGTGGGACCGAAGTGGGTCATCCTGCGCCACCGCATCCACGACGCCCTGGAGCGCGCCGAGGCGGAGGGCGAGCCCGACTGGGCGGCGCTGGCGGCCGAGCTGGGCTACAGCGACCAGGCGCATCTGGTGCGGGACTTCACGGCGACGGTGGGTGTCCCGCCGACGGCGTACGCGCGAGCGGTCGGGTAGACGGCCTCTTACAGGAGGCCGGCCACCACGTCTCGTCAGTACGTCTCGGCCACGGCGACGGCACCCCGGCCGTGCGCGGCGGCGTACCGCAGTACCCGCAGCGGCCCGGCCAGCAGCGCGGCCGAGTCGAACTCCCCCTCCGACGCGCCCGTCATCGCGTACACCCAGGCGTCGACGCGGGCCAGGACCTCCGTACGGCGGGGCCCGGTCACGCCCAGCACGGACTCGGCGCCCGGCAGCACGGCCCGCACCTCGTCGGCGGTGAGGAGGAAGTCCCCGAACCAGCCCGGCAGTTGGGCGGACGCCTCGGCGCCCAGGCCGTGGTGGAGCGCGGTCGCGGGCTCCCCCTCGCGTACGGCCACGGCGAACAGGCCGTCCGGGTCGGCCCTCTCGTCCTCGGCCCGGCGCAGGAGGCCGGTCGCCGCCTCCTTCATGGCCGCCACGGCGGGCGCGGTGGGGCCGCCGCCGCGCGCGAACGCCGCGAAGCGGTGCGCGGCGGGTGTCGGTCCGGGCGTGAAGTACGGCTCGCGGTCACCGCCGCCCAGCCACCAGCGCAGATCGTCGGCGCAGCCGTCGGGGACGGTCCAGGTCTCGTCGAGATGGGCGAACCGCCGGGGCAGGGCGGCGACCTCGGCGTCGGGCACGGCGCCGACGGACCAGACGCCCGTGTAGCTCATCCGACCGCACCTCCCGCTCGGGGTCCCGTTGTCAGTGCCCCGATCTACAGTCGGTCACATGGAGATGAAAGCACCCCAGGTACGGCTGGAGCCATGGTCGGCGGCGGATCTCGGGCTGCTGCACGCCTCGAACGCGCCGGAGCTGATGACGCATCTCGGCGGCCCCGAGACCGGGGAGCAGGTGCTGGCCAGGCATCTCAGATATGTGACGCTGAGCGCCGACCGGACGGGCAAGGGCCGGATGTTCCGCATCGTGCTGCTGCCGGACGGGGACGCGGTGGGGAACACGGGCTTCTGGGAGTCCACCTGGCAGGGGCAGGACGTGTACGAGACGGGCTGGAGCGTGCTCGGGGCCTTCCAGGGCCGGGGGCTCGCGGTGACGGCGACGAAGGCGGTGGTGGAGCGGGCGCGGGCGGAGCGCAAGCACCGCTGGCTGATGGCGTACCCGTCGGTGGACAACGGCGCGTCGAACGCGGTGTGCCGCAAGGTGGGGTTCGAGCTGGTCGGGGAGGCCGACTTCGAGTATCCGGTCGGCCACACGATGCGGTGCAACGAGTGGCGGCTCGACCTCGAAGCGGAGCCCGAGACGCGGCCCGAAGCGCAGCCCCGGGCGGAGTAGGACAGCGGTCCCGCCAGGTGTCGTACGCCCGCGGAAAGCCCTGGCCCGCCTCGCGGCCCGATGTCATGCTGACGACGTGAACGGACCGGAGATCCACCTCACCTTCGCCCCTGAGCTGCACGTCTTCGTCCCGGCCTGGAGGCGCGGCGGGCCGACGGCCGTGGCGACGGACGGCTCGTCCACCCTCGGCCATGTCGTGGAATCCCTGGGCGTCCCGCTCACCGAGGCCGGCCAACTCCTCGTCGACGGACGCCCGGTGGCCACCTCGCACATCCCGGCGGCTGGCGAGTCGGTGGAGGTACGGGCGGTGGTGCGCCCGCAGCACGTACCGGGCGCGCCCCTGCGCTTCCTGCTCGACGTCCACCTCGGGACCCTCGCGCGCCGGATGCGGCTGCTGGGCGTCGACGCGGCGTACGAGAGCGAGGACATCGGCGACGCGGCGCTGGCCGCGCTCTCGGCGAAGGAGCAGCGCGTCATGCTCTCCCGCGACCGGGGTCTGCTGCGGCGCCGGGAGATCTGGGCGGGGGCGTACATCTACAGCGACCGCACGGAGGACCAGCTGCGGGACGTGCTGGAGCGGTTCGCGCCCGTGCTCGCCCCCTGGACACGCTGCACGGCGTGCAACGGGCCGCTCGGGGCCGCGGACAAGGACTCGGTCGAGGACCGGCTTGAGCAGGGCACGCAGCGTACGTACGACGTCTTCGCGCAGTGCACGGCCTGCGGCAGGGTCTACTGGCGCGGCGCGCACCACGCGCGTCTGGCCGCGATCGTCGACGAGGCGATGCGCGAATTCGGCGGCGCGGCGGCGTAGTTGACGACTTCCCTGACGGGCGGCCCTCAGTAGACGTACAGGTCGCCGGTGGCGGGGACGAGCACATGGTGCTTGTCGTTGTCCGGGTTGCGGTCGTCGGCGCCGCCGTTCCACACGGTGGCGATGTCCACGGACACCTCGGCGGGATCGCCGACCGCCCGCAGGTCGAGCAGGAACTCGCTGTCCCGCCCGTCCGCCCGCAGCGCGCCCGACTGGCAGTAGACGACCTGGTTCCCGCCCCACAGACAGGCGTCCGGCAGCTTCCGCGCGGGGACCACCGGTACGGAGAAGCCCAGCCGGGCCGTCGCGCCCACCAGGTCCGACGGGCCGTGGTTGCCGGTGTGCAGCCGCACGGCGAGGCGCCCGCCCCACAGGGAGACGTCCCCGTGGTGGGCCACGTCTGCCTCCACCGCCCCCGGCGCGGCGTCCACGCCCGAGCCCGCACCGATGCCGGAACCCACACCGGAACCCGCGCTCAGAACCACGGCCGTGGCCGCGGTCGACGCCACCAACATCACTCTACGCATTGCTCCCATAATCGGAAGATACTCCTAAACGCCCCCCAAACCTGACCAACCGTCAGTGTGTCGAACCGCGGTCCTCCTCGCCGGGCCCGTACCGGTGCACCGCCCCGCGCGACCGCCGGGCCGTACCGCCTGCCTATCCTGGCCGGAAGTCGATCAGCCCCGTCGACAGCCGTAGCCGTAGGCGTGGCCGTCGACAGCCGCCCACACGCGCGAGGAGCACGCCATGACCGTCGCCGGTAGACCCACCGCAGTCGTCACCGGAGCAAGCAGCGGCATCGGAGCCGCCACCGCTCGCCAACTCGCCGCCGCGGGCCTGCACGTCGTCGTCACCGCCCGCCGCAAGGACCGGATCGAGGCGCTGGCCGCCGAGATCAACGCGGCCGGGCACTCCGCCACGGCGTACGTCCTCGACGTCACCGACCGCGCGGCCGTCGACGCGTTCGCCGCCGAACTCGGCAGCCTGCCGTCCGTCGACGTGCTCGTCGCCAACGCGGGCGGCGCGCTCGGCGCCGACCCGGTCGCCAGCGGCGACCCGGACGACTGGCGCCGGATGTTCGAGACGAACGTCATCGGCACCCTCCACACCACCCAGGCCCTGCTCCCCGCGCTCACCGCGAGCGGCAACGGCACGGTGGTGATCCTCACCTCGACCGCCGGCTTCGCCACGTACGAGGGCGGTGGCGGCTACGTCGCGGCCAAGCACGGCGAGCACGTCCTGGCCGAGACCCTGCGGCTGGAGATCGTGGGCACGCCGGTCCGCGTCATCGAGGTGGCGCCCGGCATGGTCAAGACGGAGGAGTTCGCGTCCACGCGCTTCCGCGGGGACACCGAGCGGGCCGCGAAGGTGTACGAGGGCGTCGCCGAACCGCTCAGCGCGGAGGACGTGGCCGACACCATCACCTGGGCGGTCACCCGCCCCCACCACGTGAACATCGACCTCCTGGTGGTCCGCCCCCGGGCGCAGGCCTCCAACACGAAGGTGCACAGGCAGCTCTGACGCGCTACCAGTGCGAGGGGCGCGCCAGCGTGGCCGGCGGTACGGTCGCGGCGTCGCCCCTCGCCGCGTCGAGCTGTGCCTGCGTGAGGAACAGGGCGCCGGTGAGATCGGCGCCGCGCAGGTCCGCGTCGCGGAAGTCCGCGCCGATGAGGTCGGCCATCCGCAGATCGGCGCCGCGCAGGTCGGCGGCGATCAGACGGGCGCCCCGCAGATTCGCGCCCTTCAGATCGGCGCCCTTGAGCTTGGCGCCCATCAGATCGGCGCCCCCGCGCTCCGTCCGCTTGCGGCGTACGCCGGCCCGGACGAGTTCGCTGGTCCGCCGCAGCAGGTCGCTCACGCCCGCCCGGTGACCGGCCACGTCCACCTCCACCAGGGTGTCGGCGTCGCTCGCGGCCAGGGCCTCGGTCGCTTCGAGCGCGTCCCGCAGCTCTTCGCGCAAGCCGCGGGCGGGCTCCATCGCCGCCGCCTCGGTGAGATACCGGAGCAGTTCGTGCAACTGCCGCATCACCTCGAACGCGGCGTACATGGCCGGCGCGCTCCCGGGCTCCTCCCGCCAGCTCCTCCCACCGAAGGTGACCTGCGAGACCCGCTGGCCGGCGCCGAAACAGTCGTACACCGTGCAGCCCCGGAAGCCCTCCTCCCGCAGCCGCGTGTGAATGCCGCAGCGGAAGTCGGTGCGCAGGTTCGAGCACGGCTGCCCGGCCTTCTTGTCGGCGGCGAAGTCCGCCGACGCGGCGAAAGGCAGCGCGACACAGCACAGCCCGAAGCAGTTTCCGCAGTCGGCGGTCAGATCGGTTCGGTCGGACACGAAGGCGGATCTCCCGGCTCAGGTGGCGGCACTGCGCCCCAGTGAACACCAGACCGACGGCCCCCCGACAAATGGTTTGCCCGCCCGCGGCCCCCGATGCCACGCTCACCGTCATGACGACGCCAGTCCCCCGCGTTGACCTGCTGGTCCGCCAACTCGACATGGCCTGGGCGCTGTTCGAGTACTACCAGAAGGACCTGGACGACCAGGCCTGCCTCTGGGAACCGTCCCCCGACTGCTGGACGGTCCGCCCGGACGGAGACGGAAACTGGGTCGCGGACTTCCAGCTCACCGAACCCGACCCGGTCCCCAGCACCTCGATCGGCTGGCTCACCTGGCACATCGGCTACTGGTGGACGACGACGCTCACCCACTGCTTCGGCGAGGGAGCCCCGCCGCGCGAGTCGATCCACTGGCCCGGCACGACGGAGTCCACGATCACCTGGCTCCGCTCCCTGAAGGACTCCTGGCGCGCGGAGCTGCTCCCCCTCACCGACGCCGACCTGGACTCCAAGTCCCGCACGGCCGGCCTCCCGTGGGGCGAGAACATGGAACTGGTCCACGTGGCGAGCTGGCTCAACTTCGAACTCACGAAGAACGTCGCGGAGATCGGCCTGACCCAACGCGCGTACGAGTCCTCCACACGACCCGCCTGACGCCGGGCTCGTCCCGCGCTTCCCGCCGGTTCGCTCACTCGTTCGAGTGATCAATGCGGCTACGGCTTCCGGTGAGGGCTTCCCAGCCTAGGCTCGAACACGAGAGACCAACTGAACGGCCCCGGACGGGAGGGCAATCCCGGCCGAGGCCTGACCGCCAAGGAAGAAAGGCCTTCCTCGTGGCTGCACAGGACCCTAACCCCCCGACGCCCACGCTCTTCGGCAACGACGCCCTTACACCACCGCTGCCCACAGCCTTCATGGATCTCCAAGATCCGCGCTACGCCTACATGTTCGGCTTCCTCCAGGCCGATGGGCACCTCTCTCGGGGGCCCGGCCGGAAGGGGAATCTCACCGTCGAGCTCAACGCTCGGGATGTGGAGATCCTGCGCGAGTTCCAGCGCTTGACCCTGTACAACAGCAGCATCAACACACGCACCCGAGCGACGAACTTCTCCGCGGAACACCACTCCGTCATCTGGGCGCTGTACGCGCTCGAAGCCCGGACGATCCTCAACGACATCGGCCTGCCCTACGGCCGTAAGTCGACACGGATCACCCCGCCACGCATCGCGTTCTCCCGCCCGGACTACTTACGCGGAATCCTCGACGCGGACGGGTCGGTCGGCTATACGGGTCAGGGCCTTCCGTTCCTCTCCCTCACCACGGCGAGCACCGCCGTCGGGGCATATCTGTGCCATTACACGAAGAAGGCCACCGGCGCTGAGCGCCAGATCAGGCGCAACGAGCGCGACAGCATCTACAACATCGTCTACACCAAGGAAGCGGCCGTGAAGCTGGCCGCCCATCTCTACTACCCCGGCTGCCTCGCCCTGGAGCGCAAGCGCGCCGCCGCGACCGCCCTCGCGGCCTGGCAGCGGCCGGCCGGCATGAGGATCCGGCCGCCCGGCCGACGGTGGAAACCGTCCGAGGACCGCATCCTGCTGCGTCTGGGCGACCCCGCCCGCGCGGTCGTCGACCTGGACCGGACCGCGAGGAGCTGCGCCGTACGCCTCTGGAGGCTCAGGACCGGACTCGTCGCACTGCCCCCGCACGAACCGGACACACCTGAGGAGCTGTAGCGCGACTGTGGCGGTGCCACTATGCGCGGCACCGCCACAGCCCCCCGTAACGCCCCCGTCAGCCCTTCACGCACACGACCTGCTTGAGCTTCGCCACCACCTCGACCAGATCCTTCTGCTGGTCGATGACCTTCTCGATCGGCTTGTACGCGGCCGGGATCTCGTCCACGACGCCGGAGTCCTTGCGGCACTCCACGCCCCGTGTCTGCTCCTCCAGATCCTTGGTCGTGAAACGCTTCTTCGCCGCGTTACGGCTCATCCGCCGCCCCGCCCCGTGCGAGGCCGAGTTGAACGCCGCGCTGTTGCCGAGGCCCTTCACGATGTACGTCCCGGTGGCCATCGAGCCGGGGATGATCCCGAGGTCGCCGGTGCCCGCCCGAATCGCGCCCTTGCGCGTCACCAGCAGATCAACGCCGTCGTAACGCTCCTCGGCGACGTAGTTGTGGTGGCAGCTGATTTCCGGCTCGAAGGTCACCCGCGCCTTCTTGAACTCCTTGCTGAGGACGTTCTTCAGCAGGCTCATCATGATCGCGCGGTTGTACTTCGCGTACTCCTGCGCCCAGAACAGGTCGTTGCGGTACGCCGCCATCTGCGGCGTCTCCGAGATGAAGACCGCCAGGTCCCGGTCGACCAGGCCCTGGTTGTGCGGGAGCGACTGAGCCACACCGATGTGGTAGTCGGCGAGCTCGTTGCCGATGTTCCGCGAGCCGGAGTGCAGGGTCAGCCAGACCGCGCCTGCGGAATCGACATTCACCTCGATGTGGTGATTGCCCGCGCCGAGCGTTCCCATCTGCCGCACCGCCCGCTGCTGACGGAATTTGACCGACTCGGCGATCCCGTCGAACCGCGCCCAGAAGTCGTCCCAGCGCGGGCCGACCTCGTCCGGCTCGATCAGCTCGTCATGCATCCCCCGCCCCACCGGGATCGCCTGCTCGATCCGCGAGCGCAGCCGCGACAGGTCGCCCGGCAGGTCGTTCGCCGTCAGGGACGTCTTGACCGCCGACATGCCGCATCCGATGTCCACGCCCACCGCCGCCGGGCAGACCGCGCCCTGCATCGCGATGACCGAGCCGACCGTCGCGCCCTTGCCGAAGTGGACGTCCGGCATCACGGCGAGGCCCTTGATCCAGGGCAGCGTCGCCACGTTCCGCAACTGCTGCATCGCGACGTCCTCGACCGACGCGGGGTCGGTCCACATACGGATGGGGACCTTCTCGCCCGGCACTTCCACGTACGACATAGTTCCTCGATTCCCCCGAAAGTCTGATAGAGCAAAAACCGGAACCAGCGCCGCCAAAACAGACAGCGAACCGGCATCCACGGCAGTGCTTGAGGTACACATTGTGTCCACCGCACGCCATGCGGCGGCAAACCGTTTTCGCGTGAACTCGCCATCTGTGCCGAACGTGGAACCAGCGCGGCACCTGCGTAGTTCTCACCAGTGCGACCATTTAGAACTCATGTCCACACCGCGTAGATGAGGAGCCCAGGGACCGTGCAGCGAAAGGCGTACGTACCCGGCCTGGCGGCGCTGCTCGTGACACTCGTCGCGGGTTGCACCTCCGGCAGCGGCGGCGACGGCTCCGACGTCGACGCGAAGGCCGGTGTCCCCACCACGACCACCGCGCCTCCGGGGAAGTACCGGACGCTGAGCGAGCCGTGCGGTTCCGTGGACCGCCCCACGCTGCGGGATCTCCTGCCGGGTGTCACCCAGCTCCCCGGGGAGCAGCAGGAGAAGGCCCTGAAGGGCACGGCCGCGGTGACGTACGACACGGATCGCCGCGTCGGGTGCTCCTGGTCGGCGGACGCCCCGAGCGCCTCGCACCACCTGGTGATCGACGTCGAGCGCGTCGTGTCCTACGACCCGGCGGTGAGCGACGCCGACAAGGCGCAGGAGGTCTACGCGAAGAAGGAGGACGGCGCGGCGCTGCCGCCTCCTGTGGAGGGCGCGGGCGGGAGTACGAGCCCGTCAGGGTCGCCGTCCGACGGCAAGACGCCCAACAGCAGCTCGACGACCGGCCCCTCCGCGACCATGACGCCCTCCGGCCTCCAGCCCCGTCTGCTGGACGACCTCGGCGACGCGGCCTTCGTGGACGACGTCTTCGCCTCGTCCGGTTCGGCCGCCAAGCGCCGTACGGTCAGCGTGGTCTTTCGCACATCGAACGTGGTGGTGACCGTGCGGTACGCGGAGCAGCCGGCCCATCCGACGACGGTCCCGGACAGCAAGGAGCTGCAGGAAAAGGCCCGTGGGCTGGCCCGGCAGCTGGCCGACCAGCTCGACGAGTAGCGGGGCCGAGTCCGCCGCACGGGCCCTGAGCCGCGCTCGGGGCGGTTACCGTGGCCGATCGGACCGTACGACTGTCGACTCAAGGACCACTGAAGGAACCATGCAGCGATCAGCCCCGCGACCCAGCCGCTCCCGCACCCGCAACCGCGTTCGCATGCTCGCGTGCGCAGCCGTCCCGGTGATGATCGTCGCCGCCGGCTGCTCGTCCGACTCCGACGACGCCGCCAAGGACGCGGACAAGCCCGCGGCCTCGGCCTCGAAGGAGGCGCCGAAGGTGGCCCCGGCGAAGTTCAGCTCGCTGCCGGCCGACCCGTGCAAGTCGATCGCCAGGAAGACGATCGAGGACCTGGTGCCCAAGGCGAAGGACAAGTCGGGCTCGTCCGGCAAGTCCTCGGACATCTCGACGCGTGGCAGCTGCTCGTGGAACGGCCTGGACGACAACGGCGTCAAGGGCTCGCAGTACCGATGGCTGGACATCTCCTTCATGCGCTACGACTCCGACACCGGCATCGGCTCGGGCCAGGACCGCGCCGCGGACTATTACAAGAAGGAAGTCGCCAAGGCGCGGGCGACGGAGGGCGCGAAGGGCACGAAGGCCGCCCCGGCGTCCGGCATCGGTACGGAGGCGACGACGGTCACCTACAGCCTGACGAAGACGGACGAGTCGTTCGGGTACGCGACGGTCGTGGCGCGCTCCGAGAACGTGGTGATCACGCTCACGTACAACGGCGCGGGCTACGCGGGCGCGAAGTCCCCGGCCGCTTCGGACCTGGTGAAGGGCGCGACGAAGGCGACGAAGGAAGCGGTGGCCGCCGTTCCGGGAGCGGCGGGCTGAGAGGCGCCGTACGGGCGCGGGGCACGGCCCCGGCCCGTACGGCGATTGAGGACAAACACCCCGCCACCCCCTCCCCGTACGCCAACTCCCCGGCCGCGCACGGCTCCCCGGGCCACAGCACCCGCACGCGTATGCGAGGCTGTGCCCCGCCAGATGTCCAGGACGGGAGGGGCCACGGGTGGCCGCGATGCAGCTCACTCGCACGCACCGAATACTCATCGGCGTCGTCGTCGCCGGCGCGGTTCTCATCGCCGCGATCGGTTTCGCGGGGTCGTACTCCGCCGTGCGCGACCTCGCCGAGAAGAAGGGCTTCGGGCAGTTCTCGATCGTCTTCCCGATCGGCATCGACGCGGGTATCTGCGTCCTGCTCGCGCTCGACCTGCTGCTGACCTGGATGCGGATCCCGTTCCCGCTCCTGCGGCAGACCGCGTGGCTGCTCACCGCCGCCACGATCGCCTTCAACGGCGCCGCCGCCTGGCCCGACCCGCTCGGCGTCGGCATGCACGCGGTGATCCCGATCCTGTTCGTCGTCTCCGTCGAGGCGGCCCGCCACGCGGTCGGCCGTATCGCGGACATCACCGCCGACAAGCACATGGAGGGCGTCCGCCTCACCCGCTGGCTGCTGGCACCCGTCCCGACGTTCAAGCTGTGGCGGCGGATGAAGCTGTGGGAGATCCGCAGCTACGAGGACATCATCCAGCTCGAACAGGACCGGCTCATCTACCAGGCCCGCCTCCAGGCGCGCTACGGCCGCAACTGGCGCCGCAAGGCCCCGATCGAGGCGATGATGCCGCTGCGCCTCGCCAAGTACGGCGTCCCGCTCGCGGAGACCGGCCCGGCCGGTCTCCGCGAGCGGGA
>NZ_MDCR01000309.1 GCF_001723055.1 Streptomyces niveus | reverse complement strand
GCCGCCCCGGCGCTCCTCGATCATCTCGGTGGCGGACGCGGGCAGCCAGGCCGAAGCCGTACCGCTGTCGTCGCTGCCCGACGCGAACAGATGCGGGGCGAGCTGCGACTGGAGATCGGCGGGCGTCGGGCGCTGGGTGGCGTCCATCTGCATGCACGACTCGATGAGCGGGCGCAGCTCGTCCGCCAGCCCCTCCAGATTCGGTCCCTCGCGCAGGAGCATGAAGACGGTCTCGACGGGGTTGGCGCCGTGGAAGGGCGCGTGTCCGGTGGCGGCGAAGACGAGGGTGGAGCCGAGCGAGAAGACGTCGCTGGCGCCCGTGACGCTGCGGGAGTCGCGCGCCTGCTCGGGCGACATGTACGCGGGGGTGCCGACGGCCACGTTGGTCATGGTGAGGCGGGTGTTGGAGACGCCGGAGGCGATACCGAAGTCGATGACGCGCGGCCCGTCCTCCACCACCAGCACGTTCGACGGTTTGAGGTCACGGTGGACCAGGCCCTCGCCGTGGATGGATTCGAGCGCCTCGGCGATACCGGCGGCCAGCCAGCGCACGCCCTGCACGGGCAGCGGGCCGCACCGGCTGACCATCTCCTCCAGGGAGGGCGCGGGCACATAGGCGGTGGCCAGCCAGGGCACGGCGGCCCGGGGGTCGGCGTCCACCACGGCGGCCGTGTAGAAGCCGCTGACCGCGCGGGCGGCCTCCACCTCGCGCGTGAAACGGACGCGGAACAGCTGGTCCTCGGCGAGCTCGGTCCGCACCGTCTTGATCGCCACGCGGCGGCCCGAGGCCGAGCGCGCGAGATAGACGAGCCCCATACCGCCCGCTCCGAGGCGTCCGAGCACCTCGAAGGGCCCGATACGTCTCGGATCGTGCTGCGTCAGCTGCTCCACTTGCCTGCCACCTCCCCGTACGGGCCACAAAGGTACGGCCCCCTGCCCCCTGATTCTTCCTGTCTGGCCCGATGGTTGCGAACCCGGGGGCGGATCGGGGTGTCTCACCCTGATTCGGACAGAAAATGAGCGAACGACCCCGTACGGAGTGACTATCACGCCCGTAACAGTCTTGACGCGTACGGACCAACGCCGGTTGCCCCGCCCGTACGCCCAGCTCACACGCGCCCCAGCCGTATCAGCGACCTCAGGGATCCATGGCCGGCGTCAAGCGGCCTCCGGCTCGGCGAGCACCGCGAAGAGCGCGCCCTGGTTGTCCACGAGGGTGGCGATCCGCCCGTACGGGGTGTCGGTGGCGGACTCCCGGACCCGGCCGCCCAGCCGGACGGCCTCGGCGACCGTCTCGTCGCAGTCCGCCACGGAGAAGTAAACGAGGAAATGCCCCGGCATCTCCTTGGGAAATGCGTCGGTGATGACACTTCGCCCGCCGACGGCGCTGTCGCTCTCCGGCTCGGATCCGGCCGGGGACCACGTACGGAAGTCGACCGGTTCGCCCGGGAGGTCCTTGCCGATGAAGCCGAATACCGACTCGTAGAAGAGGTCGACGCTCTCCTTGTCCCTCGTATAGACCTCCGTCCAGCAGAAAGATCCGGGCTCGCTCTGCTTTTCGAACCCCGAGTACGCCCCCGGCTGCCAGAGGCCGAAGACCGCGCCCCCGGGATCGACGCCCTGCGCCCGGGTGCCGTACGGACCCACGGCTGTCGGGTCCATCACCATTCCGCCGCCGGCCTCCTTGATTCGCGCGGTGAGTGCGGTGACGTCCGATGTCGCGAAATAAACGCCCCAGGCGGTCGGCATACGCCCGTCCTGCTTCGCGGCGAGGGCGGCGACGCGCTTTCCGTCACTGAAAGCATTCGTGTAGTACCCGTATGCCGCGCCGCCGTCCGCACCGAATGTCCAGCCGAACAGCTCGCCGTAGAAACGCTTGCCCGCCCGGACGTCAGGAAGCGACACATCCACCCAGCACGGTGCGCCTTCCGCGAATACGGCCATGAGCCCGGATCCTTCCTCCGCGTGCGTACCGCCCGAGCGATGCGCCTTCCGGCCACGCTAATGGCGCATTTCGCCCGGCGCAGGGCGGGGCAAATCGAACAATTGACTAATTATCTCGCGGTGAGACCTTGTGTGCGGGGAGTTATCCACCGCGGTTGTCCACAGACTGTTGATAACACTATTCCTGGTCACGGCCGCGGTCGGACCGCTTCCGGCCCCCTCTTCGGCCCCCCGTGATCAGCGGGCGGTTCCCCATTTGCAGTCGGCCGAATCGCGCTCCGATCACCCCTCGGTAAGCTGACGGCATGACAGGACAAGTACGTACCGTCGACGGCCGCGTGGCCGGTCGGCGCGGCCAGGCGACGCGGCAGAAGCTGCTCGACTGCCTCAGCGAGATGCTCAGCACCTCGCCGTATCGGGACGTCAAAGTCATCGACGTTGCCCGGAAGGCAGGCACTTCACCCGCGACCTTCTATCAGTACTTCCCGGACGTCGAGGGCGCTGTCCTTGAGATCGCCGAGGAAATGGCCAAGGAGGGTGCCGGATTGACCGAACTGGTCTCCGGGCGCTCCTGGGCGGGTAAAGCGGGACGCCAGACGGCGGAAGAACTCGTGGACGGATTCCTCGACTTCTGGCGCAAGAACGACGCGATCCTCAGGGTCATCGATCTCGGCGCGGCCGAGGGCGACAAGCGGTTCTACAAGATCCGCATGAAGATCCTGAGTTCGGTCACCAACTCCCTTACGGATTCCGTGAAGGAGCTCCAGTCCAAAGGCAGGGTCGACAAGGACGTCAACCCCGCCGCGATGGCCGGCTCACTGGTCGTCATGCTCGCCGCGGTGGCCGGGCACCAGAAGGGCTTCCAGACCTGGGGCGTGAAGCAGGCCGAACTCAAGCCGAACCTGGCGCTGTTGGTCCACCTGGGTATCACGGGCAAGAAGCCGGCGAAGTAACGTTGCTTCTCCCTCCGTCCTGTCACGCCGGCGGCGGATCAGCGAACTGATCCCCGCCGGCGCTCCCGTCTCACGGACGTCTCACGACTCGGGTGGCAGCACGCGTTCCACAAGATGGCCGATCAGCCGCGCGGCCTCCTCCTCCGAGAAGACACCGGGCAGCGTGAGCCGCTCCACCACCAGCCAGTTGGCGGCCAGATAGATCATCTTGACCGCGTCGGCGTCCCCGGGCAGCCCGGACGCCAGATGGCCCGTGACGTTCTCCTCGACATCCCTGGCCACGCGCGCGGTCAGCACGGCACGCAGCTCCGGACGCCGGGTGGCCTCCAGCCGCAGTTCGAGCAGAGCGAGAAACCCGGTCCGAAACGCGGTGACCCGCTCCACCACCTGCCGCACCAACTCCGCGGTCCGCGCCTTGGTGTTGGGTCCGGTGACCATGCCGGCGACGGTGGCCTCGTCGGGAATCAGCCGCTCATAGATCCGGTGCCCCACCTGATTGAGCAGCTCGTCGCGGCTGGTGAAGTAGTTGGACGCCGTCCCTTTCGGCACCCCCGCCTCCACATCGACGGCCCGAAAGGTCAGCCCCCGGGCCCCGTCACGGGCGAGCACTTCGATGGCGGCATCCACGAGCGCGGAGCGGCGGGCCAGGTTCTGTCGCACGGGGTGGTCGCACCTTTCCTCTTGGCACCACTTCAGACGTAGTACTACACCCTAAGTGGTCGCCTTGTACGTCAGCTCCTTCGAAAGGCTACGGACCATGGCCGTGTACGGCGCCGACGCCCGTGCCCTCGTCGTCAAGGCACTCGACGCGCTGGGGTGAGCGGTTGAATGGGGGCATGAGCGGCGACGAGCAGCAGCAGGTGTTCAGGGACGTACTTCGTGGACTGCCGACCTGGGACAACGGGCTGGCCCGCTTCGACACCGGGGATGTGCCCGATGTGCCGGTGGTGTTGTTCCAGCGGTGGTTCGTCGAAGCCGTCGGGGCCGGGGTGGTCGAGCCGCATGCCATGGCGCTCGCGACCGTCGACGGGGGCGGGCGGCCCGACGTACGGACGTTGCTGCTGCACGACGCCGACGAGCGCGGCTGGCACTTCGCCTCGCACGCCACCAGCGCGAAGGGCCGGCAGCTCGCCGTCTCGCCGGGGGCCGCGCTCGGGTTCTACTGGCCCGCGCAGGGGCGGCAGGTCCGGGTGCGGGGTGCGGTGTCGGCCGCCGGGAGCGCGGAGAGCCGGGCCGATCTGGCCGTACGGTCCACCGGGGCGCTGGCCGCCGCGCTGACCGGGCGGCAGAGTGAAGTGCTCGGGTCGGCCGAGGAGTTGGCGCGGGCGTCGGGGGCCGCGTGGGAGCGGGCGCGGGCCGAGCCGGACGCGCCCGTGCCGACCTGGACGGCGTACGTGCTCGTCGCCGACGAGGTCGAGTTCTTCCAGGGGGATGCCCAGAGACGCCATGTCCGGCTGCGTTACCGCCGTACCGACGGCGGCTGGCGACGCGAGCTGCTCTGGCCTTAGGGGGTGTCTTGTCGATCAGGCCGGATCAGGGAGCGGGGTCTGGTGCGTGCGATCGCAAGGCGGAGGAGGGAGGCATGGCGGAGCCATGCCGACCGACGACAACGCGGCGAGCGTGCGTGCCAGGGACCGCGAGCCCGGCAAGATCGGCAAGACACCCCCTAGGGGGTGTCCGCCGCGCCGAAGCGGTCGCGTGACGTCTCGATGTGGTCGATGTAGCGGTGGGTCCAGTCGCACATCCGGTGCACCGTCTCCCGCAGTGCCAGGCCCGGTTCGGTGAGGGTGTACTCGACCTTCGGCGGCACCGTGGGGTGCACCGTGCGCCGCGCCAGGCCGTTGCGTTCCAGCATGCGGAGGTTCTGGGTGAGCATCTTGTGGCTGATGCCGTCGACCTCGCTCCGCACCTCGCCGAAGCGCAGTGTGCGCTCCCCCAGCGCCTCGATGATCAACAGCGCCCATTTGTTGGCGACGTCCGAGAAGATCTCCCGCGCGAGCGAGTCGGCGCGCGCGAGGTCCGCGTTCTCGGGGGTGCCGCTGAGCTGCTTGGTCACCATGAGGTTCCCCAGTCACTGAAAAGTGCGTTCTTCCATGTCAGCGCACACTCTCTTACGGTTCCTGAGTAACCGCAAGAGACCGAGCAGAAGGCAGGCAGAGCATGGCCATCACCCTGGTGAACCCCACCGGACTCCCCGAGACCGACATCTACCACCAGGTGTCGGTCGCGACCGGGTCGAAGCTGGTCTTCATCGCCGGGCAGGTCGCCTGGGACACCGACGGCGGCACGGTCGGCGAGGGCGACCTCGCCGCCCAGGTCGAGCGGTGCTACCTCAACGTCGGCACCGCGCTCGCCGGCGTCGGCGGCTCCTTCGCCGACGTGGCGAAGCTGACGGTGTACGTCGTGGACTGGACGCCCGACAAGATGCCCCAGTTCCTGGACGGCGTCGCCCGCGCGTCCGCGAAGCTCGGGATCACCCCCGTGCCGCCCGGCACGCTGATCGGCGTCGCCTCGCTGGACGTACCCGAGCATCTGGTCGAGGTCGAGGCCACCGCCGTACTCGACTAGACGCCTTCGCGACCACCCCCGCCCCGGCCCCCGCTGGGTAACCTGAACGGGTGACCACCGAGCTCCGCCTCCTGTCCGAGGTGTCCTACCGGGGCCGGGAGATCACCGGTCCCCGGCTGCACGGCCTCCTCGCGCTGCTCGCCGACGACCTGCGCGCCGGGCGCACCAGCGCGCGCCTGGTCGCGGACCTGTGGCCGGAGAACGATGAGCGGCCCGAGCACCCGAAGAAGGCCCTCCAGGTACTCGTCTCCCGGGTCCGCTCCCAGCTCGGCCCCGGCCTCGTCGTCAGCACCCCCACCGGCTACCGACTCGCCCTGGACGAGCACCAGGTCGACACCTCGGCCGTGCTGCTCAGCGCCGCCGAGAGCGCCCGCCACGCCCGCGCGGGCGACCACATCGCCGCCCTCCGGCACGCCGAGGCCGGCCTCGCCCGGTGGGAGCGGGACAGCGGCGAGGGCGCACCGGAGACCGGGGCGGGCGATCCGCTCACCGAGCTGCGCCGCGGCCGGGCCGCCACCCGCCGCTCCCTCGTACGCGCCCGCGCCCTCGCCCTGTCCCGGCTCGGCCGCCGTACCGACGCCATCGCACCCCTCACCGCCGTCCTGCGTGACCGGCCGCGCGACGAGGAGGTCCTGCTGGAGCTGCTGCGCTGCGAGGCGTCGGTCTCGGGCCCGGCCCAGGCCCTGGCCACGTACGACACCTACCGACGCGCCCTGCGCGAGGAGTTGGGCACCGACCCGGGCGCCCCGCTCCGGGCCGCGTACCAGGAACTCCTGCGCGGCCAGGCCCCCGTCCTGCGCCAGGGCGTCGCCCACGACCCCAACGCGCTCCTCGGCCGCGCCGACGACCTCACCGCCGTCACCGAGCTGCTCCGCACCTCCCGCGTCACCTCGATCGTCGGCGCGGGCGGTCTGGGCAAGACCCGGCTCGCCCACGCGGTGAGCCGCGTCGCCGAGCAGCGTGCCGTGTACTTCGTCCCGCTCGCCGGGGTCGGCACCGACGGCGACGTCGCGGGCGAGGTCGCCTCGGTCCTCAGCGTCCGCGAGGCGCGCCGCACCACGCGCGCCGGTCCGATCGCCCCGGCCGACGTACTCGGCCTGATCGTCTCCGCGCTGGGCCCCGGCCCGGTGCTGCTGGTCCTCGACAACTGCGAGCACGTCGTACGCGGCGCCGCCGAACTGGTGCGTGGCCTGGTGTCCATGACCCGCGATCTGCGCGTACTGACCACCAGCCGGGCCCCGTTGGGCCTGTCCTCGGAGTCCGTGTACGGGCTGCCGCAGCTTGATCTCGCCACCTCCGTCGAGCTGTTCGAGCGCCGGGCGCGCGCCGCGCGTCCCGATGTCGAGCTGGCGCCGGACGCGGTGGCCGAGGTGTGCCGTCAACTCGACGGCCTGCCACTGGCCGTGGAACTCGCCGCCGCCCGCGTACGCGTCATGTCCGTCCCCGCCATCGCCCGCCGCCTCGGCGACCGCTTCACCCTGCTGCGGGGCGGCGCGCGTGACGCGCCTCCGCGCCACCGCACACTGCACGCGGTCGTCGAGTGGAGCTGGAATCTGCTGGATCCGGCCGGTCAGGCCGCGCTGCGCGCCCTCTCGGTCTTCCCCGGCGGCTTCACGGAGGAGGCGGCGCACGCGCTCCTGGCCCACGGTGGGGAAGTCGCCGAGGACGGCGACGACACGCTGCGGGTCCTGGAGGACCTGGTCGACCAGTCGCTGCTCAGAGTGGTCGACGCCCGGCCCGGCGCCCGCTTCCACATGCTGGAGACCGTACGGGAGTTCGGCGCGGCGCGCTTGGAGGCGGCGGGCGGGACCACACGCGTGACGGCCGCGTTCCTGGCCTGGGCACGCGACTTCGGTACGGCGCACCACGGACCGCTCCTCGGCGCCGAGCCCATCGCGTCCGGCGAGCTGATCAAGGCCGAGCAGGACAACCTCCTGCGGGCGCTGCGGCTGGGGCTCGCCCGCGGCGACGGCGCGACGGTGGCGGCCACGAGCGCCGTACTGGGCGGCGTCTGGCTCGTGGAGTCCGCGTACGCGCGCATGGCGGTGCTGAACGACGAGACCGCGTGGCTGCTGTCGCACTACCGGCCGGAGCCCGACGCCGTTGAGATCACCAGGACGGCGCTCACGGTGTGCACCGCGTACGGCCTGGTCACCGGCGGGCCGCGCGCCTCGCGCGCGCTGGTCGCGCTGCGCCGGCTGCCGACGGCCCCGCCCGACACCCTGATACGCGCCACGGCCCTCGCTCTGACCGCCCGAACCGGGGCCGGACCCCGAACAGAGGGGAGCGCGCCGCTCCTGACCACCGTCACCAGCGCGTTCGACAGCTTCGTCCGCGAGTCCGAGGGCGACCTGCCGGGCGCGCTGGCCGCCGCCGGGCGGATGCTCAACGCGTCCGACGTCGCGGCGGTCCCCTGGGTCTGGATCATCGCCCACGCGCGCGTCGGTGAACTGTCAGCTCGCTCCGGGCGGATCGAAGAGGAGCGGAGCCACTACGAGGCGATGCTCCCGGTGCTCGAAGGGCTCAACGCCCGGCCGGACGTGGTGGGTGTCCACGCGGCGCTGGCGCTCATCGGCCTTCAGCTCGGCGATGTCGACGACGCCGAGCGCCAGTTGGATCTGGCGACGCGCTGTCCGGCGGACGACGAGGCGGCGATGACGTTCGGCCTCGGGACGGACGCGGAGTCCGGCCACGCCTTCGATCACGCGGTACGGGGGGAGATCGCCCTCGCGCGTGGGCAGACCGAGACGGGGCTGAGCCTGTGGCGTACGGCGGTGGAGCAGGTGACACAGCTCAGCAGCCGCAGTCTGATCGCCGAACACAGCCTGGATCTCTGGGCGGTTGAGATCGACACGGCCGCCGTGATGGCCCATGCCCAGCACGGCCGACTGGACTTGGTAGCGGAGGCCGCCGGTGAACTGCGGCACTCACTGACGAAGGCGCTGGCCTCCCCGCTCGTCAGTTCACCGATGTCGAGGCCGGAACTCCCGGCCTGCGGCGCCCTGTTGCTGGCGCTGGCCACGGTCGACCTCGCGGCCGTCGAGGAGAGTACCGATGGCGGAACTGGCGTGCGGCGGTCGGCGGCCCGGCTGATCGCGCTCGCCGAACGCTTCCGCCTCCTGCGGAACTTCCAGCCGACCATGTCCCCCGCCCGCGCCCGCCGCACCGCCGAACGGGCCGACGCGACGGAGTACGCGCGGGCGGCGGCCGAGTACGCCGCCCTCCCCCACGAAGACCTCCGCGCGGCGGCCCTGGACGCGCTACGAGAGCGGGACGCGAGCGCACCGACGGCCACTCACCGAGCGGCGGGGTCGCGGTTGTAGAGCTTCCTTGCCCAGAGGTAGGAGAGGAGGGCGATGCCGGCGCTCCAGGCGGCGGTCTGGAGGGCGCTGTTGCCGATCTCGGTTCCGGTGAGGAGTCCGCGCAGGGTTTCCATGACGGGCGTGAAGGGCTGGTACTCGGCGAACCAGCGCAACCCCGTCGGCATCGAGTCGGTCGGGACGAAGCCGGAGCCGAGGAACGGCAGCAGCGTCAGCGGCATCGGCAGATTGCTCGCACTCTCGACTGTCTTGCTGACCAGGCCGAGTGCGACCGACAGCCAGATGACGGCGAAGGCGATCATCGCGATGATTCCGATCGCCGCGAGCCACTCCACCGGCGTCGCACCCGTCCGGAACCCGATGAGCAGCGCGACAGCCACCACGATCACCATCGCGATCATGGTCTGGATGAGACTCCCGACAACGTGCCCGGTCAGTACCGAAGCGCGGGAGATGGACATGGTGCGGAAGCGGGAGATGATGCCTTCGGTCATGTCCATCGCGACCGAGATGGCGGTTCCCTGGGCGACGGCGGCGACCGTCATGAGCAGGATCCCGGGCATCACGTAGACGATGTACTCGCCCCGCCCCCCGCCGGAGCCGATCCCGGCACCCAGGGTGCCGCCGAAGACGTAGACGAACAGCAGCAGGAACACCACCGGCATCCCCGCCAGCAGCACGGTCATCGAGGGGTAGCGCAGCATGTGCCGCAGGTTGCGGCGCAGCATCGTCGCCGAGTCGGCCAGGGTGTGGGAGAGGGAACTCATCGGGTCACAGCCTTCTCGGTCGCGGTGTCGGTGGACGGGCGGGGCCGGCCGGTCAGGGCGAGGAACACATCGTCCAGATCAGGGGTGTGGACGGACAGTTCCTCCGCCTCGACGGACTGCGCGTCCAGCAGGTCCAGCAGCGCGCGCAGCGAACGCACCCGCCCGTCGCTGGGCACCTGCACCGTCAGCGCGTCCTCGTCCCGCGGTATGTCCTCCAACGTCCGCGACAACGCCCCCACCGCGGCCCGGAAGGCGGCCGGGTCGGCGAAGCGCAGCTGGACGTGCCCGCCGGGAACCAGCCGCTTCAGCTCCTGCGCCGTCCCCTCCGCCACGAGCTTCCCGTGGTCCAGGACCGCGATCCGGTCGGCGAGCTGGTCCGCCTCCTCCAGGTACTGGGTGGTCAGGAAGATCGTCACCCCCTGATCGGCGACCAGACCCCGGATGATCTCCCACATCGTGCGACGGCTCCGCGGGTCCAGCCCCGTCGTCGGCTCGTCCAGGAAGATCAGCCGCGGATCACCCACCAGCGTCATCGCCAGATCCAGCCTGCGCCGCATCCCGCCCGAATACGTCGACACCAACACGTCCGCCGCGTCCGCGAGATCGAACCGCTCCAGCAACTCCGCCGTACGCGCCCGCCCCGCCGCACGCCCCAGATGACGCAGATCCGCCATCAGACGCAGATTCTCCCGACCGCTCAACAACCCGTCCACCGCCGAGAACTGACCCGTCACCCCGATCACCGACCGCACCGCGTCCGGCTCACCCACCAGATCATGACCCGCCACCCGCACCCGCCCACCATCCGCACCGATCAACGTCGACAAGATCTGCACAGCCGTCGTCTTCCCCGCCCCGTTCGGACCCAACAACGCGAACACCGACCCCTCCACCACCTCCAGATCCACACCATCCAGCACCAACTTCTCGCCATACGACTTACGCAACCCAACAGCACTGATGGCACTGCTGGCGTTGTCGGCACTGCTTCCGGCACGTCGCGGCACTCCGGCCGCTGTGAGGTTCTCTGTCATGGCAGCAGCGTGCGGGCCGTCGGATTCACGCCGCTTTCACCGCGGTTTCAGCCGCCGCCCGCAGAACTTACCCAGGCGTAACCGATTCGCAATCCATTCCCGTCTTGACCGAGACCCAACAAGTGCTTGCTCGATTACGCTCAGCTCTCATGCCCAGCGACATCGACCTCACCAACGACCGCCCCGTGTACGTCATCGGCGGCGGGCCGGGCGGTCTCGCCGTCGCCGCCGCCCTGCGCGCGCGGGGCGTGCGAGCCGTCGTACTGGAGAAGTCCGAGGCCGTCGGGGCTTCCTGGCGCGGCCACTACGACCGGCTCCATCTGCACACCACCCGCAAGCTGTCCGCGCTGCCCGGTCTGCCGATGCCGAGATCCTTCGGACGCTGGGTCTCACGCGCCGACATGGTGCGCTATCTGGAGAAGTACGCGGAGTTCCACGGTCTGGAGATCGTCACCCGCGTCGAGGTCACCGGCATCGAGCGTTCGGCGGACGGCCGGAGCTGGCTCCTGCACGCCACCGGCGGGCGGGAGTTGACCGGCAGCGCCGTCGTCGTCGCCACCGGCTACAACCACGCGCCGCGTATGCCCGACTGGCCGGGGGCGCGGTCGTACGGAGGTGAACTGCTGCACGCGGGCGCGTACCGCGACTCCCGTCCGTACGAGGGCAAGGACGTCCTGGTCGTCGGCGCCGGCAACACGGGCGCCGAGATCGCGGTCGACCTCGTGGAGGGCGGCGCGGCGCGGGTACGTCTGGCGATCCGTACCGTTCCGCACATCGTGCGCCGCTCGACGCTGGGCTGGACCGCGCAGCGCACGGGCATCCTCGTCCGGCGGCTGCCGACGCGGCTGGTCGACCGGGGCGGCGAGATCATGTGCAAGATCGCGGTGCCCGACCTCTCGGCGCACGGGCTGCCGCGCCCCGACACCGGGCTGTACTCGCGGGTGCGTGAGGGTGCGATCCCGGTGCAGGACGTGGGGCTGATCGCGGCGGTGCGCAAGGGCAGGGTCGAACCGGTGGCGGCGGTCGAGTCGTTCGACGACAACAAGGTGGTGCTGGCGGACGGTTCACGCATCTCGCCCGACGCGGTGATCGCGGCGACCGGCTACAGCCGGGCGCTGGAGGGCCTGGTGGGGCACCTCGGCGTGCTGGACGAGCGCGGGTGCCCGGTGGTGCGGGGCGCGCGGACGTCCGAGCGGGCGCCGGGGATGTACTTCACGGGTTTCACGAATCCGATCAGCGGGATGCTGCGGGAGCTGGCGATGGACGCGGAGCGGATAGCGAAGGCGCTCACGTCACAAGACCTCACGTCACGCTGAGGGAAGCCGCTTTGGTCGTACGGCTCCTGATCAGCAGGGCCATCAGCGCCGCCGCCGCGCACAGCGCGCCCGAGGCGTACCAGACCGTGTTGTACGAGCCGGTGACGTCCCGCACCAGGCCGCCCGCGAACGCCACGACCCCGGCGCCGATCTGGTGCGAGGCCAGCACCCAGCCGAAGACGATGGCGCTGTCCGCGCCGTAGTACTCGCGGCACAGGGCGATCGTCGGCGGGACGGTCGCGACCCAGTCCAGGCCGTAGAAGACGATGAAGAACAGCATCGGCGGCCGGACGTCCGGGCCGAGCAGCATCGGCAGGAAGAGCAGCGAGACGCCGCGCAGCGCGTAGTAGACGGCGAGCAGCCGGCGCGCGTCGAAGCGGTCGGTGAGCCAGCCCGACGCGATGGTGCCGACGATGTCGAAGACACCGATGACGGCGAGGAGCGAGGCGGCGGCCGTGATCTGCATGCCGTGGTCGTGGGCGGCGGGGATGAAGTGGGTCTTGATGAGGCCGTTCGTGGAGGCGCCGCAGATCGCGAACGTCCCGGCGAGCAGCCAGAAGGGCCCGGTGCGGGCGGCCTCGAACAGGACGGTCACCGCGCGCCGCGCCGCGCCGGTGACGGGGGGCGGNNGGTCGCGCAGCAGCAGCCAGACGAACGGGACGACGACGAGCGCGGACATGGCGACGGTGATCGAGGCGGGGCGCCAGCCGTGGTTGGCCACGAGCCAGGAGAGCAGCGGCAGGAACACCAACTGCCCGGAGGCGCCGGCCGCGGTGAGGATGCCGGTGACGAGTCCGCGCCTGGCGACGAACCAGCGGTCGGTGACGGTGGCGGCGAAGGCCAGGGCCATGGAGCCGGTGCCCAGACCGACGAGGACGCCCCAGTAGAGGACCATCTGCCAGGCGGCGGTCATGACGACGGTGAGCGCGGACCCGGTGGCGATGACGGTCAGCGCGACGGCGACGACCCGGCGTATCCCGAACCGGTCCATGAGCGCGGCGGCGAACGGCGCGGTGAGCCCGTACAGCACGAGATTGACGGACACGGCGAACCCGATCTCGCCACGTG
Source organism: Streptomyces niveus (assembly GCF_001723055.1). GTDB lineage: Bacteria > Actinomycetota > Actinomycetes > Streptomycetales > Streptomycetaceae > Streptomyces > Streptomyces niveus. Next base: position 122 of record NZ_MDCR01000309.1, on the reverse strand, counting down.
ACCAGTCGAACTCCTTGTGCAGCGGCTCGATGAGCAGTCCGGGCAGCGAGGCGAACGCGGCGGCGCCGATGATCGTCACAAAGGTCACGGCGGCGACGAACCACGCCCGGTGGATACGGGGG
>NZ_MDCR01000308.1 GCF_001723055.1 Streptomyces niveus | reverse complement strand
CATCGCCCACGAGGCCGAGGATGTCCTCGGCCTCGTGGGCGATGGTGTTCCCGTTGTCGCCGGAGTCCCAGACTTCCTGGCGGAAGATCAGGTGCGGGTTCAGCGAGACGAGACGCTCGTTCATTGCCTGGCGCTTGGCGGGGTCGCCTCCGCCGTTGTTCTCGAAGTTGGTGCACAGGACGGTCAGTTGGCGGCTCATGCCGGGTCTTCCTTCTAGATGTCAAGCGCGGGTGTGAGGGCCCGATGCATCGCGGCCCGGTCGAACCGGGCGATCAGCAGGGCGTGGTCGGAGACCTCCGCCACGTCGTCGTCGGCCACCACTTCCAGGGACAGCAGCGCGGGTGCGAGAGCCGGCGAGAAGTACAGGCGGTCGATGCGGCTCCGGCGGCCCTGGTCCTTGCGCCACAGGTTGGCCGTCGGCTCCAGCGCGCCGGGCTGCCCGAGCCGGCGGGCCGCGTAGTGGCCGGCCTCGATGAAGACCTGCCTGCCGCCGGCCAGGATCTGATCCGGCACCGTATCCGCGACACGTTGCCCGTCGCGTTCGACGGTGCGGTGCTCGAAGTGCGCGGCGTCGCTCAGCGCCGGGTCCGACCAGTCGGGCAGTGGCACCGACTCCTCGTGCGTACGGTGCGGGTAGGAGTTCATGTCCCCGCCGAACAGCGCGGTGCGGCCCGGTGCGCCGAGGGTGACCAGGCGTTTCGCTTCCCGGGCCCGGGTCTCGGGGTCGTAGCAGCACAGGTGGACGCTGGCCAGTGACAGCGCTGTGCCGGACGGGCGACCGTCCGAGTCCTTGAGCCGGACGAGGGGGTTGCAGATCGGGTGCCAGCCGCCGGTGGCGTGGGTGTAGAGCGCGTCGACCCGGAACAGCTCGGTGGAGAGGAGAACCCCGGTCGGGTTCGGGCTCTCCGGGGTTCCCGGCGCCATGAACGGGCACAGCCCCAGCCGGTTGCCCTCCTCGTACAGGGCCCGGGAGCCGTCGAGATGGGCGTGGGTCAGCTCCTGGCGGAACACCAGGTCCGGACGGTGTCCGGCGAGCACGTCGTACGCCCGGTGCCGGCGTTCGTCGGTACCGTTCCTGTCGTGGCCGTTGTGCTCCACATTCCAGACCGCGACGGTCACAACGTCCCCTTCTGCGGGTGTCACGAATACCTCCTGCAAGCTGAGATGAAAGCGAATTGAGGGACGGCTGAACGGGCTCGGGGTTTCTATTTGCCGTTCTGTGTCATCGCTTTGTCGTAGAGGGCGTAGACCTTTGCGGAGATGACACCTTGGTTCGCTACGTGGATTCCGTTGCGCCGTGCCCATGCCCGTACGCGTCCGGCACGGCCGGGGTCCGTCCTGTTGGAGGTCTTGGGGCGGGCCGAGTGGCGGGTGGGCGTCCAGGTGCCGTGCGGGGTGACCAGTCGCGGCACGCGGCGGCCGGCGTCGATGTACGGGCGCAATATCTGCCGCATTCTCGCGGCGTTCGCAGCGTTCAGTTCGATCCGGTAGTCGGTGCCGTCGAGGCTGAAAGGAATTGTCTCGGCGGCGTTGGACCCGTCGAAATCGTCGATGAGGATGAGTTGTTTTATGCGGGCCATGGTGATGGGCTTTCTTCAGGTTGGCCGATGTGACCGGCCCGGGTGGGCCGTGGGGTGGAGGTGATCCGGGCGGCGAGATGCGGTGTCTGGTCGACGCGGAGGTCGATCAGCAGGCGGTCGTCACGGTGCTGGCAGCCGGGTTCGGCGTGTACGGCGACCCCGCGCCCAACGGCGCCGGTCAGTACCAGTTGCAGGCGGTGGGCCAGTTTCCGCATGCCCTTGGGGCGGTGCAGTTTGATGTTCTGGGCGATGTCGTCGGCGCCCAGCAGCACGCCGAGGTTCACCCCCGTTTCGAGGTTGTCGGAGTCGGCGATCTCGACGACGAGGGCGTCTTGGTCGGCGACCGTCACTGTGGCGAGAGTGATGCCGGCCTGGTGGAGGGCGTGTTGCAGCGCGTCGGCGGCGTCCTCGGCGCGGAGGTAGTCCGCGGTGAGCAACTCGCGAACCGTGGCCACCGTGTCACGGGGCAGGTGGAGCACCACGTTGTCGTCTTCGTCGGTGTCCGCGGTAGCTCGGATCCCCGCGTTCTCCAGCCACGCAGTGGCCTCGTCGGCGGACAAGAAGTGGAGGAAGGGCAGCCGGCTCCCGCCCAGCAGCACCACACGCAGCGTGGACTGGTCGTCCGCCACGTCCACATGGGCTGAGAGCCCCGCCCGGTCCAACGACTGCTGCATACGGTCTTGCGGCGAGGCGTTCTCGGCTTCACAGGTGGTCACGGGGAACCTTTCTGACATGAAGACGGGCAAGTCGAAGGGGGCACGTGCCTGGCGGGGAGGTCCTCGTGCCGGTCTGCCGGATGCCGGCTGTTGGGCGGCCCGCTTGGGCTGCCGGCCGGCTCGCCCCGCCATTTCCTGAGGGCGGGGCCACGGACGGTGTGGTGCCGGTGCGGTCATGCCTGTGTGGCAGTGGGCCTCCGTGCGTGGCGGACCCGGCGGCGGTCCGGGGTGATCGTCAGGGGAAGGGTTGCCCAGCCGCGGAGGATGTTGTTGCGTGCCCGGACCGGGATGCCGGCGGGTTCGAGGCGCGTGCCGTGGTGGGCGAGGGCGTCGAGGAGACCGGTGGCCTGCGCGACGGCGAGGTGTCCGCCGGCACAGGCGTGCGGGCCGTAACCGAGGGCGAGATGGAGATCGGCGCCGGTGCGGCCGGGACGGAAGGTGTCGGCGTAGTGACCCCACCGGCGGGGGTCACGGCCACTGGAGCCGTAGGACAGCCACACCTGCTCGCCCGCCCGGATACGGGCGTTGCCGACCCTGGTGTCTCGCCGGGCGCGTCGTCCGAACCCCTGGATCGGGGCGTCGAGACGGATGGCCTCCTGGAAGACGCCAGCGGCTTTGAGCCGTCCGGTCCGCAGTTCCTTGTAGTAGCGCTGATGGTGGGCGAGGTGGTGGAGGGCGGCGGTGATGCCGTGGATCGTGGTGTCCATCCCGGCGGTGGTGTAGGCGGACATCAGTGGCACGACATCGTCCTCGGCGATGTCGCCGTCGTCCGCCGCCCGGTAGAGGTCCGCCATCCAGGATCCGGGGCGTACCGACGTACGGGACACTTCGGTGCTGAGGAACGTCGTCATCGCGGTGGCCAGCGGGGCGGCGGCACGGTAGCGGGCGTTGCCGGGGCCGAACATGTCGAACACTGCCGCGCCCTGGGCGACGAGCTTCGGGCGGGTGGACTCGGGCAGGCCCATGAGGTGCACGACCTGGCCGGCGACGAACTCCGTCACCAGCTCGACCGCGTCGAACGCCCCTTTGCTGATGTACTCGACCGCCAGGCGTGCGGCGTGTGATCTGATCTCCGGTACCAGGGACTTCATGGCACGGGGAGCGAGCTGCCGGGACAGCGGGCGGCGCAGCTGGACGTGGCGCATACCGTGCGCCACTAGAACCGTGCCGTTCAGGAACTGCCGGTTGGCCGTGTCGGTGAGAGCGATGCCGTTCTCGGACGAGAATGTGGCGGCGGCGTGGAGCGCGGTCCTCACGTCCTCGTACCCGCCTATGAACCACATGTCGTGCCGGTTCAGCCACACGGCCGGGCCCATGCGGCGCAGGACCTCGTAGATGGGGTACGGGTCGTCGAGGACGGTGTCGGCGAACAGGTCGATGCTCGACGACGGCTCGGTTATGAGCGGTGTCATGCTGGTCTGCCCTTCTACGGGGTCGCGAGGGTGAGAGCGAGGCGGTGTTCGACGAGGGTGACCAGGGCGTCGCGGCAGTGCTCTTTGAACTCGATCATGGTCACGAGGAGTTCGCAGTAGTAGCCGGTGACCTCATCTGCGGGGCCGGCGCGCGTGTCGGCTCGCTGGAGTACCTCTGCGAGAGAGCCGAGCTTGTCGTAGGCCCGCACGACGTACTCCCACTTGTGACGCTCGCTGGTCTCCAGCTCGGAGCCAGACAGGTGCCGGAAGGACGCGATGCCAGCGCCGTCACCGCGATCATGGCCACCAGAACCAGACGCGCCCGCAGGGTGAGCAGAGCGTTTCGAACCGTGCCCGTCTGCCGGAGCGGTGTCGTCGTCATAAGCCCTTCAAGCACTCGGTCGCTCGTACAACGGATGACGCAGAGGGAGGCTGCCGGGACCGGAAGACGCCGCTCCGCTGACCGCGGCCCAAGGGGGAAAGGACACACGGACGGCAGAGAGCCAAGGCCCCGGCAGCCGGTTCAAAGAGGACTCAGCGAGCACCAAGCCCCCGGGAATGAGGGAGAGTTCAAGAGGCCCGGACCGCGGCGACACCCGCATACACGGCACTGCGCGCCTCACTCGGGCGTCTGTTGTCCTTGCGCCATCTCGGAGCAATCACCAGCCCGGGCTCCACCAGATCGAGACCCTCGAAGAACCGCTCCACCTCCGCCCGCGTACGAGCGCTAACGGTGATTCCCCCGCGCTCGTACGGCGCCGCGATCGTCCGCGCCCCGTCCGGCTCGAAGTCGAACGTCCCGTGCGAGAGGACCAAGAAGCTGCCGGGCGCGAGCGCGTCGACGAACGTGCGGACGATGCCGTACGGGTCGTCCTCATCTCCGATGAAGTGCAGCAGCGCGATCAGAGACACCGCCACCCGCCGGCCGAAGTCCAGACTGTCCCGAGCGTGCTCCAGGATCATGTCCGGACGCCGGACGTCGGCCTCGACGTACTGTGTCCTGCCCGCGCGCGTACTGACAAGCAACGCCTCGGCATGACGCAACACGATCGGATCGTTGTCCACATAGACCACCCGAGCCGACGGAACGGCCCGCTGCACGACCTGATGCAGATTCGGGGACGTCGGGATACCGGTCCCGATATCGAGAAACTGATCAACCCCCTGGCCGGCCAGCCACTTTGCCGCACGCTGCATGAAGGCACGATTCTGCCTGGCACTCCGCCTCGCCACGAGAGGCAGCTGCTTACCGACGATCCGGTCGACCGCGTAGTTGTCCTTGCCGCCCAGAAGCCAGTCATACACCCGCGCCGGATGCGCCTTGCTCGTATCCACCTGCGGCTTGTGGGCACCGGACATGGAGCACTCCTTGGTGGGCATCGGTATTGAACGCCTCGGTGGACCTAGCCAGCGGAGCCATTGGACACAAAGGAATGGCGTGTGGGAAGTCGCGTTGTCGAGCATCGATGAAGCAATGGCCCCGGATCGATGCGCCGCCTGTGAGGTCACGTTGTTGATGAACAGCCGACCATAACTGCCCGCGAGAAATCCACGGAAGAGGGTTGCGTCATGGTTGCGTTCGGAGGGGCGAAATTCTCCAATAGATGCGAATGCCCCTCGATCTCCGGCCTGCTGCCGCGAATCAAGGGGCGGTGGTATCGCTGGGCGATACGTGTAACGGGGGTGCAGAGGTTGGTGCTTAGACGCTTCCCCTTTTTCTCCTGGCCTGTCTTCCTTGGGAGTCGAGTAAGGGCCCCTACCTCGCTGCCGGGAAGTTCTCTGCTGTCGGTGCCGGCGATATCACCAAGCCAGGCGGTCAGGGCCGTGGAAGATGCCCCCCGTTGGTCCGCTATCGGGCAGGAGGGCCAGCCACAGCATGGACTCGGCGGCGGCCTCGGCGCTTTGGGTGGCAGTTCCGTAGGCGAGACGTGTATCGGCAAGACCTGGGGAGGCAGCGTTCACCAAGATGTTTTCGTCGGCGAGTTCGTGCGCGAGCACCAGTGTGAAGGCGTTGAGTGCTGCCTTGCTGATTCGGTAAGAGGGGCTGCTGCTCTCCATCGTGCTGAGGCTGCCCATGTGGCTGGTGACATTGAGGATGCGACCGTATCCGCCATCTTTCATCGCCGGTACGGCCTGGGCACAGCAGCGCCAGACGCCCAAGACATTTGCGTTCATCGTCTCTTGTATGATTTCCATATCGGGCGCAGAGACTGTCTTGTTCCGATCGATGGCTACTGCTGCACTGTTGATCAGGACGTCGAGTCGACCGTGTTCGTGGATGGTGTCTGCGAAGGCGCGGAACACGCTGGCCGGATCGGTGACGTCAAGCTGGCGGCCGGAGGCGAGCCCGCCCAAGTTGCGCAACTCCGCGGCGGCCTGCTGGGCGGCGTCGTTGCTCCGAGCCGTCGTGACGACGTGTAGTCCGTGGCGTGCGAGGCCGTGGGCGAGTGCTCGGCCGAGGCCGCGGTTCGCGCCGGTGACCAGGGCGACACGAGGCGTGGAGGGAGAGTGCATGCCCTCATGCGAGCAGAGCTGCCACCTGCTCGTCCAGGGTCCGTACGGGGGGCAGCGCACGATGGCGGTGGAGCAGACGGCGGACAGCGCTGAATCGCGCACGGTTGCGCTGGGATGAACCGCGGTGGGTCAGCGGAGCGACTTTGCCGAGGTGGTGACAGGCCAGCTCGATGTCACCAAGTTGTGTTGCATTTTCTGCCCGCCACAGGCGGTAGGTGATGCCGTCACGTTCACGTGACGCCGGTTGCAACCGTGTAGTTGTCTCCAGCCAACGGTCGGAAGTCTGGTGATCGCCCAGGGCGAGATAGCACGCGGCGACTTGGGCCGCGTGTTCCGCTTCGTCGAAGTAGTCAGCCCACGGAGGACACAGTTGGTCATCCGGTCGCTCCATCAGGCCCTCAGCTCGGCGGATGAGTTCCTCGCAGCGGCGCCGTTCCCCAAGGACGGCGTGAAGTCGGGCCTGGCGGACCGTCAGCATCGCCCTTACACGTGCCGGTCCGTCTGCTGTGCCCTCGACGGCGGAGCGCGCCAAGGCCAAGGCGTCCGCCGGCCGCCCATTCTCCGAGAGCAGGAGGCTCATGCACTTGAGAAGGTTTGCCCCGGACAGACGATCTCCGCCTGCCCTCGCAGCTCGCATGCCCAGTACGAAGTAGCGTTCGGCGGCTGCCAGAAATCCCGTGTCCGTACTGGCCCAGCCAGCGATGCGGCAGAGGTCTGCGCAGAGTCGAAAGAGCCGCCGCGCTTCAGCGCTTCCCAGGTCCGCGCCCCGCAGCAACTCGGTGGCGAAGCGCAACTCGGTGGCGACGGGTACGCGCACCCTCCCGCCTCCGTGGATGTCCTCAAGGTCTCGTAGCAGTGGCAGTCGGGCTGCGACGCTGTCGATCAAGTCTCCAGCGGTGCAGTCGAAAAGATCGCGCGCTCCCGCCGGACTCTGCCACTCCCGAGCCAGGGTCGCGGCCGAGCCCGTGGCGAGGGTGACGAAGCCACGGCGGTCGAGCAATACATCTCCCGCCGTCGAGTCGAAGAGGACAAAACAACTCTCCTGTGTCCAGGCGCCTTCGACCAGTAGCCGTTCCCCCACAGGAATCCAATCCGGCCACAGGTGGGTCCGGACGGCGGTGGCCGGCACGCCCAGCACCGCGGCAATGGAGTACTGCGTTTCGAGGTCGGGTTCAACCTGTCCGCTTTCCCAGCGGCTCACCTTCTCCTTCCGGGGCTTGGCTCCCCACTGCAGCGCCAATCGCTTCGCCAAGTCCATCTGTGACCAGCCGCGTTCAATTCTCGCGTGAGCGAGAGGGTGCCCAGCGGCCTTGGAGAGGCGCTTGGATGGCGGAATTACCACCGAGTTGTCTTCCTTTCAGGACCGTGGCGGGGGCAAGTCCCGCATACACGCGAAGTCCAGTTGCGCTATGTGGCTAAAGTGCTGCGAATTGTCGCGACAGGTGTGGGCGCGAGGTGCGTTCTACGCTCGGTGGCTGGGCAGTGCGTCGTGCGAGCGGGCACAGCGGCCGGCCAGGGTGCCGACATGCGGCACGGTGGCTTAAGGGCGAGTCATTACGGAGCCAGGTTCTGTCGGAGGGCGACAGCGTCGCGAAGAAAGCTGCGCTTTGAGTAGAAGGTGTGCTCGGTGGCCCAGCCGTGACTTGCGAGGTACTCGCGGAGCCAGCTGTCGATCCGCCTCATCTCGACGAGGACCTCGTCCTTGTCGTGGTCGAGGATGCTGCGTGAGCGGAGGTACTCCAGCTCGCACTGGGAGAGCATCACTTCGGGGGCCGCCAGGAGGGCGCAGCGGTCGAGGAATATTCCATAGACGTGGCCGGTGCGCATCGACTCGCACTGAATGTCGTAGCGGACGCGTTGGAAGGGCGGCATAGCTCGGACCTGGAGGCCCAGGTCCTTGCTCAGGTACGTCTCGAAGCGGTCGGGGGTGAGGTCGAGGCCGGGGGTGAGTTCCTCGCGGCGGGCGAAGGTGTCCTCGGTGAACCATTTCCGCTTGAGTACGTGTCCGGCGGTGACGGTGGGGATGAAGGAGGCGTAGCCGATCTCGGACTCGGGGCCGGTGACGTCGAATAGGTGGTTCTCGGTGTGGTGGATCTGGAACTCTTCCCGGTATTCCGGGCGGCAGCCGTCAAGTTCGCCGTCGCGCAGTGCTTTGAGCAGTTCCATGGACGCGGCCCAGATGTCCGGGGCCGGATCGAGGGTGTACTTGAACTCCAGCTCGGTGCCCTTGAAGTGCTTACGGAAGTACCGGAGGTGGTTGTTGAGCGGCATGCTCCATTCGGCGTGAGCGCTTAGCACCGGGTCGAGCCAGCGCAGTTCCTCGACCGGGCCGTGGCCTACTGGTTCTTGGGTGGTGCGGACGAAGCAGGCGTCCTCGGGGTGGAAGCGAATCTGCGCGTACGCGTGGTAGCCGCCGCCGGGGTGTTCGGCCAGGTAGCACAGCGGCACCATGCCAGGGGCGGCCTCGGTGCCGACCAAACTGCGCAGGGCGGGGCCGGCGATGGCGTCGTGGAACAGTTCGCCGCCGTCGATCGTGGCGGCCCCGAAGCGGGTGCCGCCGGGGTGCAGTGCTTCGGCCGGGCAGGGCCCCAGGGCGTTCCAGCGGACGATCACGGTGGTGGCTGGCCGGCATACCTCCTGCGGTGGCACCCCCACGAGGACGATCGGTTCGTCCGGTCGCCGTGGCGCGGTGCGGTTGAGGAGGTGAACGCTGCCGAGGACGACCCAGGCTCCCCAGTCCAAGGGCTGTTCATCGTGCACGCTGGACTCCTTCGTATGAAGCGGGCGCCACGGGTGATCGCCCTGCAGCCCGAAGGGGCCACCGGATCGATGGCTGCCTGCTCGTCGCTGCGACGTCGGGCGGTTCGTCGGCCTAGGGTGGGGCGGGTGAGTCATGGTGAAGTCGGTCAGATGATCTTGGACGAGGCTGTTGCGGATGCCCGCCTCGCCGTATGCGAGTTCGACGGTGCACGGGCCTGGCTGGAGGAAGCCTGCGGGTATCCGATGGAGCCGCTGGCGGCCGAGGTGTGGGTCACCGACGCTGCCTTCGAGCACGTCTTGCTGGTCAAGCACCGCGTGCGCGGCTGGGTGCCGCCTGGTGGCAAGGTGGAGCCGGACGAGGTGCCGCGTGCGGCGGCGGCACGAGAGCTGCTGGAGGAGACCGGCCTGCGCAGCGAGCTGCTGCCCGAGCCAGCAGCCGTGGCAGTGCGTTCCTACCGGGCCGACTGGTCTCCGACACTGGGCCTGTCCTACGCCGCGGTCGTCGGACGCGACGTACCGGTCGCCGGGGAGCCTAACCAGCCGGCGGCATGGTTCCGTCTGGACGCGGACTGGGAGAGCGTCTTCCCCGAGGACCGTGAGCGGATCCTCGCGCACGCTCGCCGCCTTGCGGCCGGCCGGGTGGTCGGCTCCCGCTGAAGTTGGCCGTTGGTCGCCGTTCACAGGACGGCCTCGATCCGGTCGAGGTCTGCCGAGGGCAGAGTGACGAGCTCCAGGTCGTGCAGGAAGCGGCACCACACCGGCTCCAGTCCGGGGTCGCGCTCGAACTCTTCATGGTTCAGGCGCCTGTTGGCGTACGCGACGGTGCGCAACGCGTGCTGCTGCAGTTGGTCGGGGCGGATCCACCGAGGCGCGCGGGTCTCCCGGGGCGAGGGGCACAGCGACCCGGAAACCTCGGCCTTGAAGATCCACCAGTGGTGGCCGACCGGACCGCTGGGCGTACGGCGGCAGCGGTTGGGCCGCCACTGGTTAAACAGCAGTTGTAGGTGGGTGACAGTGAGACCTACCTCCCCGGTGACCTCTTCGCGGGCTGCCTTCTCGGGGCTGCCATGCTCGTCGACGTGGCCGGCGACCGGGGCGATCCCGGCCGGAGGAGTCGCCCGCTCGAACACCAGCAGGCCGCTCGGGGAAGAGATCAGTACCCCGACGCTTGCGTGGTCACAGAGGCGGGCGCTGCCGCCGGGCATCCGGGTCATGCGGCGGCCTTCGGCCGTTGGGCGACGACGACGAGCCAGCTCGTCACGGT
>NZ_MDCR01000307.1 GCF_001723055.1 Streptomyces niveus | reverse complement strand
TGAGGCATTTCTGCGTTCAGGGGGCGTTTACAGTCGGCCGTATGAGCTACGAACTGGTCATCTTCGACAACGACGGCGTCCTCGTCGACAGCGAGCCCCTTTCCAACACCATTCTCGCCGGCTATCTCACCGAACTCGGTCATCCCACCACCTACGAGGATTCCCTCCGCGACTACATGGGCGCCGCCGTCCACCGGGTGCACGATCTCGTACGGGAGAGAACCGGGCAGCAGCTGCCGGACGACTTCGACGACACCCTCCACCGCCGCGTGTTCGCCGCGTTCGAGCGGGAGCTGGAGCCCGTGGCAGGGGTGGTCGAGGTGCTGGAGAAGTTGCGGGCCGACGGGCGGCCGTACTGCGTCGCGTCGTCCGGGAGCCATGAGCGGATCCGGGTGGGGCACCGTAAGACCGGCCTGGACCGGTGGTTCGAGCCCGGGATCGTCTTCAGCGCGCAGGACGTCGGGCGGGGAAAGCCGGCGCCCGATCTCTTCCTGCACGCGGCCGAGCGGATGGGTGTCTCTCCCGCGCGGTGCGTCGTCGTCGAGGACAGCCCGCTCGGGGTGGCCGCCGCGCGGGCGGCCGGGATGGACGTGTACGCGTTCACCGCGATGACCCCGGCCGGGAAACTGCCGCGCGCCACCGCGTACTTCTCCTCCATGGCCGAGCTACCGGAACTGCTCGGATGATCCATATCTCCCTTTAGCGCGGAGCTATACGCTCTGCGGCCATGGAAGCCTCGAAGATACGGCCGGTCGGTACAGACACTCGGTTGAGACACGGGCGGGTGTCCCTAGCGCTGAGCTTCTTCGTGCAGGGGGTGGTCTTCGCCCTCGTCGTCACGCGGATTCCCGCGATCCAGGACCGGTACGGGATATCCGACGCCCTGCTGCCGGCGTTCCTCGCGGCCGTGCCGATTCTCGCCGGTGCGGGCAGCGTCCTCACCGGGAAGATCGTCGCGCGCGTGCGGCCCAGCCTCGTGCCGCGGTGGGCCCAGCCGCTCCTGCTGTTCGCTCTCCTCGGCGTTGGCGTCGGTGACCAGCTGTGGCAACTCGCTCTCGCCCTCTGCGCGTTCGGGCTGTCCGGCGGTGCGCTCGACGCGTCGATGAACATGCTGGGCGTGCGCCTTCAGCGGGCGTACGGGCGCAGCATCATGCTCGGCTTCCACGCCACGTTCAGCCTCGGAGGCATCGCCGGGGCCTCGCTCGCCTGGGCCGGCGCCCACTGGGACCTGTCCCTGCTGGCGTCGTATCTGCCGGTCGTCGTCGTGCTGCTGCCGGCCGTGCTCATCGGGAGCCGCTGGTCCACTGACGCTGACACGGACACGGACACGGACAGCGAGAAGCCCGACCCCGTCCGTACCGGGAAACCTGAAGGAAGCAGCGTCACCTTCAAGGCGCTCCTGCCGCTCTGCCTCATCATGACCTTCGCCTACATCGGCGACTCCACCGTCTCCAACTGGAGCGCCAAGTACCTCCAGGACATCCTGGGCAGCTCCGACGAGCTCGCCACCCTCCCGTACAACGCCTACATGGTGACCACCCTCATCGGCCGCGCGGCCGGCGACTTCGGGGTGCGGCGCTTCGGGCCCGTCGCCGTCGTGCGGTTCGGGGCGGTGCTCGCCGCCGCCGGGTTCGCGGTGGTCGCGATGGCGCCCGGCCCGTGGGTGGGAGTCCTGGGGTTCGCCATTCTCGGGTTCGGTCTCTGTGTCGTCGTGCCGCAGTGCTTCGCCGCCGCCGGGAGGCTGTTCCCGAACGCCAGCGACGCGGCCGTCGCCCGGCTGAACATCTCCAACTACGTGGGCTTCCTGGTCGGCTCGCCGCTCGTCGGTGCCCTCGGTGACGCGTGGAGCTACCGGGGCGCGATGCTCGTCCCGATGCTGATGATCCTCGTGACGCTCGTGTACGCCCGCTCGTTCGCGGACGGGAGTGCCCGATACGGTGGCGTGCATGACCGGTCGCGCGCAGCTGATGTGGGATGACGCCGTAACGGGATACAACTTCGGGTCGAGCCACCCGATGGACCCGGTGCGCCTGTCACTGACCAGGGAGCTCGTACGCGCGTACGGGCTCGACAGCAAGGTCGACGTGATCTCCGCGCGGTCCGCCGGGGATTCCACGCTGAGACTCGTCCACCACTCCGACTACATCGACGCGGTACGGCGCTGCTCGGCCGATCCGAGGTCCGCGGACGGTTCGTACGGCATCGGGACCGTCGACGATCCGGCGTTCGCCGGGATGCACGAGGCGTCCGCGCTGATCGCCGGGCAGTCGGTCGGCGCGGCCGAGGCGGTGTGGCGCGGTGAGACGAGCCACGCCGTGAACTTCGCCGGCGGACTGCACCACGCGATGCCGGGCTCGGCCTCGGGCTTCTGCGTCTACAACGACGCGTCGCTCGCCATCGCGAGGCTCCTGGAGCTGGGCGCGGAGCGCGTCGCGTACGTGGACGTCGACGTGCACCACGGGGACGGCGTCCAGGCGGCGTTCTGGGACGACCCGCGCGTGCTGACGATCTCGCTGCACGAGCACCCCCGCACGCTCTTCCCGCAGACCGGCTGGCCCGAGGAGACGGGCGAGGGCGCGGGCGAGGGCTGCGCGGTCAATCTGCCGCTGCCCGCCGGGACCGGTGACGAGGGCTGGCTCCGGGCCTTCCACTCCGTCGTGCCCGAGCTGCTGGCGGACTTCAGGCCGCAGGCGCTGGTGACTCAGCACGGGGCCGATACGCACTTCGAGGACCCGCTGGCGCATCTCGCGGTGTCGCTGGACGCGCAGCGCGCCGTGCAGGCGTCCTGTCACGACCTCGCGCACGATTACGTCGACCAGGGCCGCTGGGTGGCGCTCGGCGGCGGCGGGTATTCGGTGGTGGATGTCGTGCCGCGGTCCTGGACCCATCTGGTGTCGATCGCGGCGCACGCGCCGATCGACCCGGCGTCGGTGGTGCCGGAAGAGTGGCGGAACGAGGTTTTCGCCCGTACGCGTGAGTCCGCGCCGCGCCGGATGACGGACGGGCGTACGCCGAACTGGCGGTCGTGGGACGAGGGTTACGACCCGGCGGACCGGCTGGACCAGGCGATCCTCGCGACCCGCAAGGCGTCGTTCCCGCTGCGCGGGCTGCTGGCCTGACCGCGACGGCCGCGCCCCGGCCCGTGCGCCGTTACGCCAACTGTGCGGTCCCTCAACGGTTTTGGCCCCCCGGTCACCCCCGTACGGGAGCATCGGGGCTGTGCTGAGTACCGGAACTCTACGGGCCCACCTGCTCGCCGCCAGACTGGCCGGCCCGGTGGCCACCACACGGGAGCAGAGCCTGCGCAGCTACCGGCTCTTCGCCGCCCGTGATCCGCGCGCCACGCTGGGGCTCAGCCCCGAACGTGCCTGGTGCGAGCGGGACTTGCTGCGGCTCATGGCCGACCGGTGCGGGGTCTCGGGGGATCCGGCGCATGTCCTGGGCGGTGATGTCATCGACCCCGAACGGACGTTGAGCAGCCTCGACGCCTTCGCCGAGCGGCTGGGCGCCGCCGCCGGGCGGCGGGCTCCCGTGTTGTTCGGGACCGGGCATCCGCACCGGCTGATCGGCTTCTACGCGGGGTTGGCAGACGCTTTGTCGGCGGCGGGGTGTCTCGTACTCACCCCGGCGAAGGGGCGATGTATCGACATAACGACCCGGTTCGGCGTACGCACCTACCGTCTCGACTACGTACGAGGAGTTGCGTTGGTGCGGGAATCCGAAGTGTCGCGCGCGGGGAGTGAAACCGGCGCGCACAGCCATTCCCCCCTCCCTGTTCGGGTCGCTCTGGACAGTGCGGCGGCGGCCGGCGGGCCGCTGCCCGAGCTGGTCGTCGGGGACCACGGATGGGTCTGCGGGGCAGGTCAGTTGGGCATTGAGGCCATCGGTCTCGCCGACACCGACGACCCGGCGCTCTTCGTCGGGGAGGCGGAGGGGCGGGTGTCCGTCGTGGTTCCGGTTGATGACGGTGTGCGGTCCGATTACTACCGTCCACTGACGCGCTATGTACTCAATCGAGCGTGTCTGTCACAGTAGGCGACCATGTGCTGCTCCTCTTCCCCACTCGTACCACCCGCCCCTAGGCTGGGGAGTGAGCGCACAACGACGAAGAGTCACCGGAGGGGAAGCCGGGGGCCGTCGGGTGCGGAAGGTACAGGTGGGTCATGGCTGCTGGCAGCGAGAGGCCTCTCAACGAGGTCAAGTTCCTTACCGTGGCGGAAGTCGCCTCGGTGATGCGAGTGTCGAAGATGACCGTGTATCGATTGGTGCACAGTGGTCATCTGCCGGCGATCCGGGTGGGCAGGTCTTTCCGGGTTCCGGAGCAAGCGGTGCACGAGTATCTCCGCGAGTCTTTCGTGGGGGTCGAATCCGCCTGAGATTTCCCTCGGATTACGTCCCTCACTCGGCGACGGGTAGGCTGGGCCAACGTAGGTCGTGTGGGCCCAGACGCCCCGCACCGAGTGAAGAGAAGTGAGCGAGGGTAGTCGTGGGCTCTGTTATCAAGAAGCGGCGTAAGCGGATGGCCAAGAAGAAGCACCGCAAGCTGCTCAAGCGCACCCGCGTTCAGCGTCGTAACAAGAAGTAAGCGACAGCTGTACGTGACATCGCGGCCCTTCCACCACACCGGTGGGAGGGCCGCGGTGCGTTCCGGCCCGCGATACGTGGCCCGCCATACGCGGCTCGCGTTAAGCGTCGGTTCGGGTCGGTTCAGGTCAAAGATTCGCGAAGGTGCGGAGAACTGCCCCGCGACGCGGTCGCACGGCTGTGGCGACCCGCTACGGTGACGGCGGAGGCAAGCAATGTGCTTGCGCCAGACATCAAATTCAGGGGAAGGCGCTGATCTTGGGCAAGGTCGTGCTCGTGACCGGAGTGGCCCGCCAGCTCGGCAGCCGTCTCGTACGGAGAATCCTGCGCGACTCCGAGGTGGATCGGGTCATCGGCGTGGACGCCGTCACTCCCGAGCACAGTCTCGGCGGTGCCGATTTCGTACGGGCGGACATCCGCCAGCCCGCCATAGCGCGCGTCCTGGCCGAGCATTCCGTCGACACGGTCGTGCACATGGACGTGACGGGCACACCGCTCGGCGCCGGCGGCCGGACGGCAGTGAAAGAGACGAACGTCATCGGCACCATGCAACTCCTCGGTGCCTGCCAGAAGTCGCCGTCCGTCGAGCGCCTGGTCGTCAAGTCGAGTACGAGTGTGTACGGCGCCGCGCCCCGCGACCCGGCCGTCTTCACCGAGAACACCCCGCCCAAGTCGCTGCCCAGTGGCGGCTTCGCGAAGGACGCGGTGGAGGTCGAGGGGTACGTACGCGGCTTCGCGCGCCGCCGGCCCGACGTCGCCGTGTGCGTGCTGCGCTTCGCGAACATCCTCGGGCCCGCCGCCGATTCGCCGCTCGCCGAGTATCTGGCACTGCCCGTGCTGCCGACGGTCTTCGGCTACGACCCCCGGCTCCAGTTCGTCCACGAGGACGACGTCATCGACGTCCTGCGGATCGCCCTGCACGAGCCCCGGCGCGGCACGCTCAACAGCGGGACCTTCAACATCGCCGGGGACGGCGTGCTGTCGCTCTCGCAGTGCTCGCGGCGCCTGGGCAGGCCCACGGTGCCCGTGCTGCTGCCGGCCGTCACCTGGGTCGGCTCCGCGCTGCGCACGCTCGGAGTGACGGACTTCTCGCCGGAGCAGATCCGGCTGCTGACCCACGGCAGGGTCGTCAGTACGGATCAGATGCGCGAGACACTGGGGTTCGTACCCACGTACACGACGGCGGAGGCCTTCACGGACTTCGCACGTAGCAGGGGTGCCGGACTGTTGCCGCCGGAGGCTGTCGCCGACGCGGTCGACCGGTTCGCCACCCTCGTCAGCAAGGAGCGCATCTGACATGGCCGATGCCAAGGTGATCCCCTTCGGCGAAGAGCCCCGGTCACGGCGCGCGGGGAGGCGCGCACAGGGACGCGGCAGCAAGTCGTCCTCAGCCGCGGCCTCGTCCGCCGCTTCGTCGGCGTCCGAGCCCGCGTCCCCGTCACCGTCACCGTCCGAGCCCCCGTCCGGGCCGGGCCCCGGCCGGCACTCGCTCGCGTCCGTTCCCGAACAACCGGACGCGGTCGAGGACAGGATGGCCGGCGAGAAGCACGGGCCGAACGACGCGCACGCGCCCGAGGCGCCACGACCTGGTGACAGCTCCTGGGACCGGCGGCTCGCCGAAGGGCTCGCCTTTCTGCGCCGCCGCGTCACCGGGGACTACGAGGTCGACGAGTTCGGGTACGACAAGGAACTCACCGACCAGGTCCTGATGTCGTTGATCCGCCCGCTCTACGAGAACTACTTCCGCGTCGAGGTGAAGGGCATCGAGAACATCCCCTCGGACGGCGGTGCCCTGGTGGTCTCCAACCACTCGGGCACCCTCCCGCTCGACGGGCTGATGATGCAGGTCGCCGTCCACGACAACCACCCCGCCGGCCGCCATCTGCGGCTGCTCGCCGCCGACCTGGTGTTCATGCTGCCGGTCGTCAACGAGCTGGCGCGCAAGGCCGGTCACACCCTGGCCTGCGCGGAGGACGCGGAGCGGCTGCTCGAACGCGGCGAGATCGTCGGCGTGATGCCGGAGGGCTTCAAGGGGCTCGGGAAGCCCTTCGGCGAGCGCTACAAGCTTCAGCGTTTCGGCCGGGGCGGTTTCGTCTCGACGGCGCTGCGGCACGGTGTGCCGATCGTGCCGTGCTCGATCGTCGGGGCGGAGGAGATCTACCCGATGATCGGCAACTCCAAGACGCTGGCGCGGCTGCTGGGATTCCCGTACTTCCCGATCACCCCGACGTTCCCGTGGCTCGGGCCGCTGGGCGCGCTGCCGCTGCCGACGAAGTGGACGATCCAGTTCGGCGAGCCGATCCCCACGGACGGCTATCCGCCGGAGGCGGCCGAGGATCCGATGCTGATGTTCAACCTGACCGATCAGGTACGGGAGCAGATCCAGCACACCCTGTACAAGCTGCTCGTACAGCGCCGCTCGGTCTTCTTCTGACCGCATGAGTGCATGAGAGAGGCGAGGGCCATCGGCCCTCGCCTCTCTCATCTTCACTCGACCACGCTCAGTCCGCGTTCTCCGTGTCGATGCCCAGCCCCGGCAGCAGCCCGGGAAGCAGCGGCGGGAGTGTGACGTCCGGCGCCGGCGGGATGCCGCCCTGGCCGGGCGCCGACGGAAGGTCGCTGCCCGACGGCGGGTTGAGCAGATCGCCTGCGTCGCCCGGCAGCAGCCCGTCGTTCTCCGAGGTTCCGGGCTTCGACGGGCTTGGCTTCTCCGCGCTGTCCTGGCTCCCCTTGTCGGGGGCCGGCTTCGACGGCGACGGGCTGTTGTCCCTGCCGTCCGAGCCGTTGGACTCCTTGGTGGTGCCGCCGGGATCCTGCGAGTGCCCTCCCTTGTCGGGAGTGCGGGGCAGCAGCGCCTGCAACGGGGCGACGTCTTCGTCTATGGCGTCGAACACCAGGTTGACCTGGCTTCCGACGTCGTTCAGCTGCGGCGGCAGCCGGTCCCGCAGGCCGTTCCAGATGGCGCGGTGCGACTCCGAGAACGAGGAGAGCGTCGCGATCGATTTGATCTTGCCGTCCTTCTCGTACGCCTGTTGCAGCAGCCGGTGGCCCTCGGTGGCGTCGTGATTCATACCGTTGAGCGCCCGGCGGATCTCGCCGAGCGATTCATGGTCCAGCGTGCCGGAGCGGCCACGCTCCAGCAGCCGGCGGGCTTCGTTCAGCCGGGTCGAGGCATGGTCCAGGTAGAGCGCGCCGCGGTCGGCGTCCTCGTCGGCCATGCCGAGCTTGAAGTCCTCCATGCCACGCTTCAGCCCGTACAGCGAATCACCGGGCAGGGCGTCGGAACTGGCGGCGGCCACTCCGCCGAAGGCCCCCGCGGCCACACCGACGGTGAGTCCGCCGGCCGCGAGCCCTTTCGACCAGCGGGATCTGGGGCGGAGCTTGCGGAGCGGGGACGCCCGGTGGGCTCCCCTCCCTGATGTCCGCCGCTGCTCGGGCACCGTGGCGCCCGTGGATGTGGCTCCGCCTGCCGTGCCCTCCAGCAGCATGGCCTCCATGGCTGCCACGAGCTGGGCTCGTTGCACCACTTTGACCTCGGGGTCCAGCGTGGGTCTCGGTAGCTCACCGAGGCCCGTCGCCAGGGCCAACAGCCGCCCCTGCTCAGTCGTTTCGGGCGACGCGGCGGGCTCTTCCCCCGCCGCTCCCTGGGTTGTCCGGTCTTCCAGGGCCTGGGCGAAGGCGTTCGCCCGCCGGTGTGCCGAGACATTCGCGATCACTGGCGGCACCTCCTCTCGTCATGACGATCGACTCCCCTGGGGGTTCGGAAGGTTGCACGCCTTGAGCGCATCCACAGGGAGCCTGCATCCCGCACAACGAGCGTCGCGGCACTTGGGTTACGCGCGAAAGATGATCGGACCAGTGCGTCATCGGGGCGTCACTGTAGGTGAGTTGAACGGTACGCCGGACCGGCGGCCGGCCGTCAGCGGGCGTCCTCCGGGAGCAGCCGCGCCAGCGTGCGCACGGCCCGGTACTGCAAGGTTTTGATCGCTCCTTCGTTCTTGCCCATGACTCGTGCCGTCTCGGCGACCGACAGCCCTTGCAGGAAGCGCAGGGTCACGCACTCCTGCTGCTGGGGGTTGAGTTTCCGTACGGCTTCGAGCAGCGCGGCGTTCGAGAGGGACTCGAGGACGGAGTCCTCCGGGCTGCGCTCGACCTCGTTGGCGTCGAGCATCTCGCCGGTGGTCACTTCCAGTCGGAACCGGCTCGACTTGAAGTGGTCGGCGACCAGATTGCGGGCGATCGTGACCAGCCAGGCGCCGAAGTCGCGGCCCTGCCAGGTGAACGTGGAGATACGCCGCAGGGCGCGCAGGAAGGTCTCACTGGTGAGGTCCTCCGCGGTCGCCTTGCCGCCCACGCGGTAGTAGATGTAGCGGTAGACGGTGTCGCTGTACTGGTCGTACAGCCTGCCGAACGCTTCGGCCTCGCCGGCCTGGGCGCGCTCGACCAGCTCCATCATGCGGGCGCTGTCGCTGTCCGCCGTGGGGCGGCGGACAGGGGTGGAGGCGGCGGAGGTGCTGCTTCGGCTTCCCCGTCTGCCGACCGCCGCACCGCCGTTCGCCAGGGCATAGCAAGGACCAATCGGGCCGCTCACGGCAGGGGCCGCGGCGGCGTATGCGGGGACGGCGTACGCGGTGGGGACGAAGCCGCGCAAGCGGTCGATGACCGATGCGCGCAGCGTAGCCAGGCCCGAGGCGTCAACCCCGACGTGTGGGTACACGGGACTCCCAGAGGCAGAGCTTCCATCACGTTCAGTGCGGGACCTTTCACTCGTCGTGGCGACGTGTGGGGTCCGGTATGCGTCTGAGGAGAATAACGCTTCGTACAGGCAGCACTACACCCAGTTGCTCAAATCATCGATTACGTCGCTTCTGTTACGCCTATACGGCGAATCAAGTAGCACATCGTGAGCGCAAATTGATCGATTGACGTCACGATGTGTCAACCGGCGTGATCTGTTGTGCCTGAGTGTTGTGTCCGAGTGCTGTGCCGCGGCGCGTCAGCGGCGGCGGCGGTGCAGTGCCACCGCGGCGGCCGTGCCGCCCGCCAGCGCGCCGACCCCGGCCGCGGCCGGGATGCCGACCTTGGCCGCCTTGCGGCCCGTCCGGTAGTCACGCAGCCGCCACTCGCGGTCCTTGGCGTGCTTGCGGAGCTTGGTGTCCGGGTTGATCGCGTACGGATGTCCGACCAGCGACAGCATCGGGATGTCGTTGTGCGAGTCGCTGTACGCCGCGCAGCGCTCCAGGTGGAAGCCCTCGGCCGCGGCCAGTGCCCGTACCGCCTCGGCCTTCGCCGGACCGTGCAGCGGCTCGCCGACGAGCTTGCCGGTGTAGACGCCGTCGATCGACTCGGCGACCGTGCCGAGCGCGCCGGTCAGCCCGAGGCGCCGGGCGATGATCGTGGCGGTCTCGACGGGCGCGGCGGTCACCAGCCAGACCTGCTGCCCGGCGTCGAGGTGCGCCTGGGCGAGGGTGCGGGTGCCGGGCCAGATGCGGTCGGCCATGTACTCGTCGTAGATCTCCTCGCCGATGGACATCAGCTCGGCGACCCGGTGGCCCTTGACGATGGACAGCGCGCTGTCCCGCGCGTCCTGCATGTGCTGCGGGTCCTCGACGCCGGCGAGCCGGAACCAGGCCTGCTGCCAGGCGAACCTGGCCAGTTCGCGGCGCTGGAAGAACTTCCGCTTGTACAGCCCGCGGCCGAAGTGGAAGATCGCGGCGCCCTGCATGACGGTGTTGTCCAGGTCGAAGAACGCCGCGGCGCGCGCGTCCCCGAAGACGGGGAAGTCGGGCACGGCCGGGTCGGCGATGCCGGTCGGTGCCGCGCCGACGCCGTCGATCTCCTGCGACGACTTCAGTCCTGCCTCTGCTGCGGCCTCACCCGCGAGCACGCTCCGTGCTGTCGCGGAGCGCTTACGGGGGGTGAGCCATCCCAGTGCGGCCATAGCGTGAGCATAGTCAGTCTGTTCGGTACTTCCGGACTCGCCGGGGTGCCGTCGGTGTGAACTCTCCGAGAAGGTGGCGGGGAGAGGGGCCGGCGGGAGGTCGACAGGGCGGTCGGGGGACGACGGAGAATGGACGCCATGAGCCCTCTTCTGCGTCGTACGAAGAAGAAACCCGCCGCCGAGCGCGTGGTGACACTCGTCTCCAAACCCGGCTGTCATCTCTGTGACGACGCGCGCGCCGTCGTGGCCTCGGTGTGCGCCGAGACCGGGGCGTTGTGGGAGGAGAAGGACATCACGGTGGACGAAGAGCTGCACCGCGCCTACTGGGAGCAAATTCCGGTGGTGCTCGTGGACGGCGAACAGCACACCTTCTGGCGGGTGGACGCCGATCGTCTCCGCAAGGAACTGGGGACCTGACAGAAAGACGGTTACGATCGTGGGCGCTTTGCCGAGCTTTTTCCGTCAGGGCCGGGACGACCGGCCGGCGGCGGGCGCGGACGGAGCGGTCTCGGGGGCGTGGTCATGAGGAGTTGTGCTGTTTTGCCCCCATCATGGGTTCAACGGGGCGGTGCGGTCGGGGGTTCCAAGATCCCTCGTTCGGGTCGCGTGACCCCGGTCACTTTGCACGGACAAAGCGGACACAATCTTTGT
Source organism: Streptomyces niveus (assembly GCF_001723055.1). GTDB lineage: Bacteria > Actinomycetota > Actinomycetes > Streptomycetales > Streptomycetaceae > Streptomyces > Streptomyces niveus. The sequence goes on along the minus strand of NZ_MDCR01000307.1, from coordinate 13,892 downwards.
GCACGCGTTCACAAAGGCATAACCTGCACACGACGGGGCGGTCTTAGGACATACGGCCGCCTGCAGCCCCGCTCATCCCGCAGGAGCACCGTGGCAACTGGCCGAACTCACCGACCGGCGACCCGTAGCCGAGGAATCCCCGAGGCCACGGTCGCCCGGCTTCCGCTGTATCTGCGGGCGCTCACCGCACTCTCCGAGCGCTCCGTACCCACTGTGTCGTCCGAGGAACTCGCCGTGGCCGCCGGGGTCAACTCCGCGAAGCTGCGCAAGGACTTCTCGTATCTCGGCTCCTACGGAACGCGCGGTGTCGGGTACGACGTGGAGTACCTCGTCTACCAGATCTCCCGTGAACTCGGCCTCACCCAGGACTGGCCCGTCGTCATCGTCGGCATCGGCAACCTCGGCGCCGCGCTGGCCAATTACGGCGGATTCGCCTCCCGCGGCTTCCGTGTCGCCGCGCTGATCGACGCCGACCCCGAGATGGCCGGCAAGCCGGTCGCCGGAATGCCCGTCCAGCACACGGACGAGCTGGAGCGGATCATCAGCGACAACGGCGTCTCCATCGGGGTCATCGCGACCCCGGCGGGCGGTGCCCAGCAGGTCTGCGAGCGTCTCGTCGCCGCCGGGGTGACCTCGATCCTCAACTTCGCGCCGACCGTGCTGACCGTGCCGGACGGTGTGGACGTACGGAAGGTCGACCTCTCGATCGAGCTCCAGATCCTGGCCTTCCACGAGCAGCGCAAGGCTGGTGAGGAAGCCGCAGCCGCCGAGGCCGGCACCCCGCCGCCGATACGCTCCACCGCCGCGAGCCGGAAGGGACCCGACGGGGAAGTCCCCGCCGTGATGCCGGCATGAGTCTTCTGGTCATCGGTCTGAGCCACCGCAGCGCGCCCGTGAGCGTGCTGGACCGGGCCTCGCTGTCCCCGGACGCCCGGATCAAGCTCCTCCAGGACGCCCTCGCCGCCGAGCCGGCGGCCGAGGCGGCCGTCCTCGCGACGTGCAACCGGGTCGAGCTGTACGCGGACGTGGACAAGTTCCACGCGGGCGTCGCCGAGCTGTCCACGCTCCTCGCCCGGCACAGCGGCGTCGGCCTCGAAGAGCTGACCCCCTATCTCTACGTGCACTACGAGGACCGCGCCGTCCACCATCTCTTCTCGGTGGCGTGCGGACTGGACTCGATGGTCGTCGGCGAGGGCCAGATCCTCGGCCAGATCAAGGACGCGCTCGCGGGCGGCCAGGAGCTGCACACCGCGGGACGCCTCCTCAACGACCTCTTCCAGCAGGCGCTGCGCGTCGGCAAGCGCGCCCACAGCGAGACCGGGATCGACCGGGCCGGACAGTCGCTCGTCACCTTCGGACTCCAGCAGCTCGCCGACGGCGCGGACGTCCCCGGCTGGGCCGCGGGCCGGCGGGCGCTGGTGATCGGCGCCGGGTCGATGTCCTCGCTCGCCGCCGCGACACTCGCGCGCGCCGGGGTCGCCGAGATCGTCGTCGCCAACCGCACCGCCGCGCGCGCCGAGCGGCTGGTGGAGATCCTGACCGAGCCCGGCGGTACGGGAGTCGGGGCCCGCGCCGTCGACATGGGCGCCGTGGACGGTGAGTTGACACGTGCCGACATCGTCGTCTCCTGCACCGGCGCCACCGGTCTCGTCCTGACCGCCGACGCCGTCGAGAGGGCCCTGGCCGGTGGCCGGGACCTCGCACTCCTCGACCTCGCGATGCCCCGTGACATCGACGCGGCGGTCCACCGGATCGCCGGCGCCCGGCTGATCGACATCGAGTCGCTGGCCGAGGCGTCCGCCGACGCCCCGATGGCCGCCGACGTGGACGCGGTCAAGCGCATCGTCACCGACGAGGTCGCGGCCTTCGGCGCCGCCCAGCGCGCCGCCCACATCACCCCGACCGTGGTCGCGCTGCGCGCCATGGCCGCCGACGTCGTGACCAACGAGATCACGCGGCTCGAAGGCCGGCTCCCCGGCCTCGACGAGCGCCAGCGCGCCGAGATCACACAGGCCGTACGCCGCGTCGTCGACAAGCTGCTGCACGCCCCGACCGTGCGCGTGAAGCAGCTCGCCGGTGAGCCCGGCGGCGCCGGTTACGCGGACGCGCTGCGCGAACTCTTCGACCTCGATCCGCAGGCGGTCGCCTCCGTCAGTCGGGCGGACCGGGGCGAGGCAGCGGCCGACCGGCACGAGGCCGACGGCCGGAGCGCGGTCGACGTCAAGAACCGAGGGCGAGTATGACCGAGAAGACACTGAGACTCGGGACCAGGCGCAGCAGGCTCGCCATGGCCCAGTCCCGCCAAGTGGCCGACGCCGTACAGGAGTTGACCGGCCGGGCCGTGGAGCTGGTGGCGATCACCACGTACGGCGACACCTCCCGTGAGCAGCTGTCCCAGATCGGCGGCACCGGCGTCTTCGTCACCGCCCTGCGTGACGCGCTGCTGTGCGGCGACGTCGACTTCGCCGTCCACTCGCTCAAGGACCTGCCCACGGCCCAGCCCGAGAACCTGACGCTGGCTGCCGTACCGCGCCGTGAGGACCCCAGGGACGTGCTCATCGCACGCGACGGGCTGACCCTCGACCGGCTGCCGCACGGCGCCAGGATCGGTACGGGCTCCCCCCGGCGTACGGCGCAGCTCAACGCGCACGCCCGGAGCCACGGGCTGCTCATAGAGACCGTGCCGATACGCGGGAACATCGACACCCGTATCGGCTACGTCCACGGCGGTGAGCTCGACGCGGTCGTGCTGGCCGCCGCGGGTATCAACCGCCTCGGCAGGACGGCCGAGGTGACCGACTTCCTGTCGGTCGACTCGGTCCTGCCGGCCCCCGGCCAGGGGGCGCTCGCCGTCGAATGCGTGGCTTCCGATCCGGAACTCGCCGCCGCACTCGCCGGCCTCGACGATCCGCACACGCGGATCGCCGTCACCGCGGAACGTTCCCTGCTCGCCGCCCTGGAGGCCGGTTGCAGCGCACCTGTGGGTGCGCTGGCCGACCTGCTGGGCGACGGACAGGACGCGCGATTTGTCAACGAACTGCGCCTGCGTGGCGTCGTCGGCACGACCGACGGCTCGACGCTCGTGCAGTTGTCCATCACCGGTCCCGTACCCACGTCGCACGGCGACGCCGTCGCGCTCGGTCGCGAACTCGCGTCCGAGATGCTCGCCAAGGGTGCGGCCGGTCTTATGGGGGAGCGAGCACTTTGAGCCCCATCGCCGACCATCCGGCCGTCTACGCCTCAGGGCACGTCACCTTCCTCGGTGCCGGACCCGGGGATCCGGGTCTGCTGACACTCCGCGCCGTCGAGGCGCTCGCGGGGGCGGAGGTACTGATCGCCGAGCCTGATGTGCTCGCTCTCGTACGCGCCCATGCGCGTACGGGTGTGAGCACGCCTGAGCTGACGATTGTTGACGATGCGTCAACAGCCGCTGGTATCCCCGCGATCAGGGATGCCGTCAATCTTGTCATGGAGGCCGCGCGCGGCGGCAAGCGGGTCGTCCGTGCGGTGACCGGGGATCCCGGTCTCGACGGCGACACCGGCGCCGAGATGCTGGCGTGCGCCGCCGCGGGCATTCCCTTCGAGGTGGTGCCCGGTATCGCCGCCGCCGTGGGGGTCCCCGCCTACGCGGGTGTGCCGCTGCGCGACGCGCAGGGCACGGACGTCCGCTTCGTCGACAGCCGTACTGCCGGCGAGCGCTGCTGGACCGAACTCGGCGCCAGTGACGGCACGGTGGTCGTCTCGGCGACCCTCGACACCGTCGCCGCGACCGCCGGGGAGTTCGTTGCCGCGGGCCGCAAGCCCGACACGCCGATGACGGTCACCGTCGCCGGTACGACGACGCGCCAGCGCACCTGGTCCGCGACGCTCGGCACGATCGCGCTGACCCTGAAGCAGGCGAAGGTCCTGCCGTCGGCGGCCGGGCACCAGCCGGTCATAGCCGTGGTCGGGGAGCGCAGCGCGCCCGCGCAACGTGACCAGCTCGCGTGGTTCGAGTCGAAGCAGCTGTTCGGCTGGAAGGTGCTCGTCCCGCGTACGAAGGAGCAGGCCGCCTCGCTCTCCGACCAGCTTCGCTCGTACGGCGCCGTACCGCACGAGGTCCCGACCATCGCGGTCGAACCCCCGCGTACGCCCCAGCAGATGGAGCGCGCGGTCAAGGGGCTCGTCACCGGTCGCTACGAGTGGATCGCCTTCACGTCGGTCAACGCGGTGAAGGCCGTCCGGGAGAAGTTCGAGGAGTACGGGCTCGACGCCCGTGCCTTCGCCGGGATCAAGGTCGCCGCGGTCGGCGAGCAGACCGCCGCCGCGCTGGTCGACTTCGGCGTCAAGCCGGACCTGGTGCCCAGCGGTGAGCAGTCCGCCGCCGGTCTCCTGGAGGACTGGCCGCCGTACGACCCGGTCTTCGACCCGATCGACCGGGTGTTCCTGCCGCGCGCCGACATCGCCACGGAGACGCTGGTCGCCGGGCTGATCGAGCTGGGCTGGGAGGTGGACGACGTCACGGCCTACCGGACCGTGCGCGCGTCGCCGCCGCCCGCCGAGACGCGTGAGGCCATCAAGGGCGGCGGCTTCGACGCGGTGATGTTCACCTCGTCGTCCACCGTGCGGAATCTGGTCGGTATCGCGGGCAAGCCGCACAACGTCACCGTCATCGCCTGTATCGGCCCGGCGACCGCCAAGACGGCGGAGGAGCACGGGCTGCGGGTGGACGTGCTGTCGCCGGAGCCCTCGGTGCACAAGCTCGCCGAGGCGCTGGCCGCGTTCGGCGCGCAGCGCCGGGAGGCGGCGCGGGAGGCCGGAGAAACGGTCACCCGGCCGAGCGAGCGGCGACCGGGGTCGAGGCGGCGGCGTACCACGTAGGGGGTGTCTTGCCGATCAGGCCGGATCAGGGAGCGGGGTCTGGTGCCGTGGATCGCAAGGCGGAGGAGGGAGGCATGGCGGAGCCATGCCGACCGACGACAACGCGGCGAGGCGCGGTGCCAGGGACCGCGAGCCCGGCGGGGTCGGCAAGAGGCCCCCTGGGGGTTTGTGGGGCACCCGTCCACGCGGCGTAGCGTGGACGGGGACGACAGCCCTTTCGGACCATGAGGCGACTCACCATGACTGTGTACGGTTCCTTCCCCGGTGCCCGGCCCCGTCGGCTGCGGACGACCCCCGCCATGCGGCGCCTGGTCGCCGAGACGCGGCTGCACCCGGCCGATCTGATCCTGCCCGCGTTCGTGCGGGAGGGGATCGGCGAGCCGGTGGCCATCTCGGCCATGCCCGGGGTCGTGCAGCACAGCCTGGACTCGCTGCGGAAGGCGGCCGTCGAGGCCGTGGCCGCGGGCATCTGCGGGATCATGCTGTACGGGGTGCCCGAGGACGCGAAGAAAGACGCGCTCGGCACGGCCGGCACCGACCCGGACGGAATCCTCCAGGTGGCGATCCGGGCGGTTCGCGAGGAGGTCGGTGACGACCTGGTGATCATGTCCGACCTCTGTCTGGACGAGTACACCGATCACGGCCACTGCGGGGTCCTCGACGCCGACGGGCGCGTCGACAACGACGCGACGCTGGAGCGGTACGCGGAGATGGCCCAGGTCCAGGCCGACGCGGGCGCCCATGTGCTGGGCACCAGCGGGATGATGGACGGCCAGGTCGGGGTGGCCCGGGACGCGCTGGACACCATCGGCAAGGAGGACGTGGGCGTCCTGGCGTACGCGGTGAAGTACTCGTCCGCGTTCTACGGCCCGTTCCGCGAGGCGGTCGGCTCGTCGCTGACGGGTGACCGCAAGACGTACCAGCAGGACCCGGCCAACGTGCGGGAGTCCATGCGGGAGTTGGCGCTCGACCTCGAAGAGGGCGCCGACATGGTGATGGTGAAGCCGGCCGGTCCGTATCTGGACGTGCTGGCGAAGGTGGCCGCCGAGGTGGCCGTGCCCGTCGCCGCGTACCAGATCAGTGGTGAGTACGCGATGATCGAGGCGGCGGCGGAGAAGGGCTGGATCGACCGCGAGAAGGCGATCCTGGAGAGCCTGACCGGCATCAAGCGGGCCGGCGCGCAGATGATCCTCACGTACTGGGCGACGGAGGTCGCGCGGGGGCTGTGAGGCGCCCCCGCGCGAGTGGTTCGGACCGGTCCGGCTCGGCTACCAGATGAGGGCGTCCGCCATGGTCGACTGCCAGTAGGAGACCGACGTGGTGTCGGAGACCATCGTCCCCTTCGGGAGGGTGAGGTTCGCGGGCGAGCCCACCGAGCCCTGGTTCGAGCGGCCCGCGAAGTGGACGCTGAGCTTGTACGCCGCGATGTCCGGGGAGCCGTCGCCGCCCAGGGAGATCGAGGCGTAGGCCGACTCGCCGGGCGCCAGGGTGACGACCGCCTGCGGCTTGCTGTCCTCGTTGATCTGGGTGACGGCCTGGGCCTCGTCGAAGCCGAGGAGAGGCGCGTAGTAGGCGTCGCAGTTGGTCTTGCCGGTGTTGGTCGCGGTCACCAGCAGGTGGTTGATGGGCCGGGTGACGTCGGTGACGGTGACCTTGGTGTTGCCCCCGGTGCAGGTGGTGCGGGCGTTGCTCTTGTCGCCGGGCTTGTCGGCGCTCTTGTTGCCGCTGGAGCCCTTGCCGCTGTTGTTGCTGCTGGCGGTCTGCGCGTTCTCGCCGGTGGAGTCCTGGGGCTTCTCGGTCGCCTCGTCCTTCGGCGTGGAGCTGGACGCCGTGGATGCCGTCGTGGTGTCGGGCTTCGAGGCGGCGTCGGCCGTGTCGCTCTGTCCGCAGGCAGTGAGGGCGAGCGCGGCCACGAGGGCGGTGGTCGCGGCGGTGGCGGCGGAGCGGAAACGAAGGTTACGCATGAGGTCTGTCTCCCGTTGTGGTGGTGCGTTCAGTGGCGGTTGATGAGCACGAACAGCACGGCTGTGCAGGCGATGAGTACGCAGACGGCCACGGCATCGACGAGGTCGTCATGGTTCCGAGTGCGGATCGCTCCTCCTCGTTCGGCTGGTGCTGCACTCACCTTGCGGGGCGGCTGGAACTGGCCGCAATCGGCAAGGGACAATGAGGGAAGCTGGAACGCTGAGACGGCTGTGACCTGCGGGAACAGGGTTTCCCTGGGACGCGTTCCTGGAACGGCCGCGCACCTGTGGCAGATGCATCTGGAGGGGAACCCCGAGTGGCGACCACCGAGGCCAAGGCTTTCGCCGAGCTGCTCACCGAGTTGAAGGACCGCTCGGGACAGAGCTACGGCGCGCTCGCCGCGAAGCTCCATGTCAGTACGTCCACGCTCCACCGGTACTGCAACGGGGACGCCGTGCCCGCCGAGTTCTCGGCGGCGGAGCGGTTCGGGCGGCTGTGCGGGGCGAAGGGCGAGGAGTTCGTGGAGCTGCACCGGCGGTGGATCCTCGCGGACGAGGCGCGACGGCGCTCCCGGTCGGCGCCGGCCGCCCCTGTCGAGGTCCCCTCCGAGGAGGCGGCTCCTGATGCCCCGGAGGCCGAGCCCGCCGTCGTCGCCGAGCCCGAAGCCGTGGCCGAGCCCGCCACGACGACCCCGCGACGCAGGAAGCGTCTCTACATCACCCTCGCCGCGGCGGCGGTCGTCGCGGCCGTCGCCGTACCGGCCGTCATCTTCGGACCACTGAACGATCGGTCCACCGACCGCTCGTCCGTGGCCTCCGAGGTCCCGGGCGGCGGTGCGTCGAAGTCGGCCCCGTCGTCCTCCTCTCCCTCCGCGTCACCGTCCCCCGACAAGTCGCCCTCGTCCAAGGCCTCTCCGTCGGACCGGGCGACTCCCACGGGCAAGGGGAGCGGGGGCGGCGAGGCCGGGGGCGGAAAGGGAGTGGTCGCCGGGGTTCCGGTGAAGGTGAGCACCAAGCCGTACGCCTACGAAAGCCCGTGCTCCCAGCACTACCTCGTCGACCGCCCCGCGTCAGAGGTTCCCCCGCCTCCCAACGAGCCGGACGCGCCCGGCTGGGTCGCCGCGTTCGGCGCGGTCTCCAGCGGAAGCCAGTTCATCGAACTGGCCATTCAGGGCACCGGCAGCGAGACCGTCGTCCTCAAAGGGCTGAACGTCCGCGTGGTGTCGAGCGACGAGCCCCTCGCCTGGAACGACTTCGCCACGGGCGTCGGCTGCGGCGGCAACGTGACGACCAGGGCGTTCTCCGTCGACCTGGACGCGGGCCGCCCCAGCGTCACGACGCAGGGCGGCCAGCGGGACTTCCCGTACTCGGTCAACGAGTCCGACCCCGAGGTCTTCCAGATCAGCGCGAACGCCTCGGCGCGCTACGTGAATTGGTATCTGGAGCTGGAGTGGTCCAGCGGCGGCCGGGAGGGCGTCCTGCGGGTGGACGACCACGGGCAGCCGTTCCGTACGAGCGGGTCCGAGGGGCGTCCGTCGTTCCAGTATCTGCTCGGGGGCGACTCGAAGTGGGAGCCGGCGCCCGTGGAGGACCCGGACCAGTACCCGTAGGGAGCCTTCCTGTACGGCGGTGGCGACGATCTCCTTGATTCGGCAATGATGGGCCGCCGCCAGGTGTGTGGTGGGTCGTGGCCGGTATCGCGGAGGCCCTGTTGTCGGTCCACGGCGCGCAGTCGGTGCACCGGGACCTGAAGCCGGCGAATGTGCTGGCAGCGATCGAGGGCTTCGGCAGCCCGACGTCCGGATCCTGACACCTTGCATGTGGTGAACCAGCTCGCCCGCTACACGGCGGAGGCCGAGGCTCAGTGACACGGATTTCCGCGAGCGGACCTGGCCCCCTCACCTCCCACCAGGTCTCGCCGGTGGGCGAAATGCCCCTTTAGCTGGGGCTGTTGCAGATCCAGTGCCGTTTTTCTGGAACCCGTCCGCTGAAACGGAACCCGGACATTCACAGGATCATTTGAAGATCGACCCCGCCCTAGTGTCGTCGGTGTCAGCAGGAAACACCGCAACCGACAGCCACTGGAGATCATGATGCGTTCGCGTCTCGCCGCCCGTTCCGCCCGTCTCGTCCTGGCCGGCCTGGCTGTGGCGGCCCTCGCCGCCACCACCACCGCGTGTGGCCCCGAAGAGGTCACGGACAGCGGCAGCTCCCCGGCGCCCTCCGTCGTCGCCACGGACGGGAGCGACAAGAGCGACGACTCGGCCGGTGACAAGTCCTCGGCGGGTGGCTCCGACTCCAGCGGCTCCAACGACACTTCCGACTCCGCAGGTGGCGACAAGAGCGGTTACGGGCAGGTCTGTGGCGCCAACGACCTGGACTTCACGGTCACTTCGGAGTCCCAGGCCGGCGGCTACTACCTCGTCGCCGCCAAGGCCAAGTCCGGGATCACGTGCACCCTGGAGGAGAACACCCCCGTCGTGTCCTTCGGTTCGGACGCCGAGAACTTCGCCTCCCCCGTCGGGCAGGGCGGCGCGGACCCCATCAAGCTGAGCGGCTCCGCCGTGGCGTACACCGGTATCAGTCCCAAGACCACCAACAGCGACGGTGGCGTGGAGTTCGAGAACGTCATCCTCTCCACCACCGAAGGGGACCCCAACCCCGCCGAGATTCAGCTCCCCGACACCGCCACCGTTGACAAGCCGATCGTCACCAACTGGTCCACGGACTCTGCCGAGACCGTCCCCGTCATCGTCTGACGTGCGGGACCGTCTCAGACGGCCTCGGCCGGCTCGGGTGCCTCTGCCGCCTCCGGCGCTTCGGGTGCTTCCGGTGCTTCCGCGCCCTCGGTCATGTGCGTCTCGCCGAACACCGTCGCGTGTTCCAGGACGTCCTCCGCCGGGTCGTCGATCTGGCCGATCGACAGCAGCGTGAAACCGCCGTTGTGCGAGTTCGTGTGGGTCTCGTCCGCGGCGGCGTGGGTGGTCGGAAGTACGGTGGCCAGCACCGCCGCGCCCAGGACGGTGAGGGTGTAGGTGGCTTTCATCTGGTCGTGTCCCGTCTGATTGTCGTGCTCCTCGTTCTCCGGTCTGTTATGGCGTGGATACCGCTCAAAGGACACGGCCGATGGCATATGTCGGGGCGGCATTCACTTGACCGGCGCAGCCGCGCAATTGCGCGACGGTCAGCGCGCGATGTCCGAGGTGAACGCGCCCCAGGCGGCGGGCGTGAGAGTGAGCACGGGGCCGTCGGTGACCTTGGAGTCCCGGACGTGCACGGCGGCGGGGTGTGCGGCGACCTCGACGCAGTTACCGCCCTGCTCGGTGCTGTAGCTCGACTTGTGCCAGTCGTAAGCCACTTCGAGGCATTCGCCGCCTTCGCTGCCGCTGTAGCTGGACTTGAACCACTCAAGTGCCGTCTTCATCGCTCTCCCCTAGCAGCCGGTCCAACAGGCCCTTGGTTTCCTCTGTGTTGAGGGCCTGCGTCCGCAGCATCGCATACTTCTGAGCGAGGATGCTGACCTCGTCCGGGTCGGACACCAGCTGGCTGCCGCGCTGGGTTTCGGAGTAGGCGAGGTGCTGATGTTCGGGCGTTTCCAGCAGGATGAAGGGGCCGTCCAGCGCTGCGTGTGTCTGACGTGCGAGCGGCATTACCTGAAGCGTGATGCCAGGGAGATCAGCACAGGTGCGGAGATGACGGAGCGTTTCGCGGTAGACCTCTGGACCGCCGAGCTGGCCCAAGACGATCGCCTCAGAGAGGATGAAGCTGGCCGTCGGTGGCACTTTTCGGTGCAGGATCTCCTGACGTTCCAGCCGGTTGGCGACGCGAGTATTGATCTCGTCCTCGCTGAAGACGGGCACCCTGCTTCGGATGACTGCTTGCGCGTAGTTCTCTGTCTGGAGCAGACCCGGCAGAACTTGGTTCGCGAAGAAGGACATCGAGATCGCCTCGCGTTCCAGATCCATGTACTGCTCCGACCACGCCGGGTACCGGTCGATCTCAGGCATGTTCTCCACCGCCGTCGCCAACGCCCCCTTCGTGGAGAGCACTTGATCCAGCAGCGTTGCCAGATCAGGCTTGAGCGGTCGTCGGCCCTGCTCCACCGACGCGATCGTCTCCGTGTGTACGAGGGCGCGCTCGGCGAGTTGGCCTTGGGTCAGGCCCGCCACCTCCCGGAAGAGGGCGACCAGCGCGCCGACGAGCTTCATCGCCGACGCGTTCTTCCGCTGTCGTTTTCTGGTGTGCATGCTTGTCCAACTCCCCGTCCCCGCACGTACGTCACGCCTTCGGCGCCCGTACGGATTTTTTGTACGGGTTCGCGTACTGCACCAGCGTAATCACAGCCAGTGACAATCGCCGCGTGAATGAGACGAATCCACCCTCCGCCCAACGCGAGCGCTTCTACCGCCGCGAACGCCGATCCGTGCCCGCCGCCAGGCAGTTCGTCCGGGAGGCGGTGATCGACTGGGCGCTCTGCGACCGGATGGACGACGTACTGCTGTGCGTGAGCGAGCTGGCGACCAACGCTCTGGTGCACGGAGTTCCGCCGGGGCGCGGCTATCGGCTGCAGCTGCTGTTGCTCGCGGACGGGGTGTTCCGCATCGAGGTGCACGACAGCGGTGACGGGCGGCCGGGTGTCCGTGAGCCGTGCGGGGAGTCGGGGCGCGGGCTCATGCTGGTCGCCGCGCTCGCGGACAAGTGGGGGGTGGGGCGGCGCGATCCCGGCAAGGTGGTGTGGTGCGAGTTCGTGGTCGGAGGCTGAGGCCGGTTACCTGGTGGCGTCTCGCGGGCACGCTTCGTACCCTTGACGCATGGGCAAAGGCCAGCGTCCCCTCGCGATATTCACCGGTGCCGGACTGGCGGTCATTCTCTGGTTGCTGTTGTCGAGCCCGGACTCGGGCCGCAGCAGTTGGGAGTGTCGTCCGGCGCTCAACCTCAACTTGATCGACGACGGGTCCGGCCTCAGCGACTTCGAGGGCAGCCAGGCGGCCGTGGCGAAGGACTGGGACCGGCAGCTGGGCGCGCTGAACGTCTGCTCCTCGAAGCAGAACAACCGCCTGGCCGGCGCCCTGCTGCTGTCGCTGCCTACGGGCGTGGCAGCGAGCATGCTGATCGCGCGGCGCAGGGAAGCCCAGGCCGAGGAGTCGCCCCGGCGGCGCTGGGTCCCGCCGCAGTCCGTCGCCGACGAACAGAACAGGACCCAGGGCGACAAGGACCAGTGAGCGAGGGGCGGTTCAGTCCCACCAGAACGTCCAGGCGGGCTGGTTCAGCACTTGGTGCGCCGCGTACGCCGGGAGCGTCGGGTGGTGGCCCTGGTGGATGTTGTCCGGGCAGAACGCGAAGTGTTCAGCCGCGACCGCCTCCGCCTCCTCCTGGGTCGTCGGCGGGGCGGCCACCGAGACCACCAGTTGGTCGAAGGTGAGCGCGACCACCCGTATCCCGAACCGGTCCTCCCACGACCGCAGCACCGCGCAGAGCCGTGCCACGTCACCCTCGTGGTTTGTCGGGCCCAGCCAGCCGACGGCCGCCGGTATGTCCGCGCTGCGGCGGGCCGGGACCAGAGCCCCCCGCGCGCCGTGCAGCCAACTGCCCTCGTCCGTGAGGATGGAGGCGACCTCGGCCGCCTCCTTGTCCGGATCGGCGGACGACGACAGCGGGGCCGCCAGGCCCGGCCACTCGTCCTCCTCCGCCAGACCCTCCCAGGCCTCCGCGAGGACGTCCTCCGCATCGTGGTCCCCCGGATACGACGCCGACTCCGGGCTCAGCTCCCAGTCCTCCGGCCACTCCTTGCGGTGACCGCCGTGGACGAGCAGCGGATGCAGCCCGGCCCTGCGGGCGGGCAGCAGGTCGGCCCAGGCCCGGGGGGTCGCCGGCTCGTCCGCGTACCACAGAAGCGGTTCGTGCCAGGTGCCGTCGATCGTCGCGTCGACCAGCTTGCCGGGGGGCAGTTGGAGCCCGACCGACCGCCCCGAGGGGTCGTCGGCCAGGGCGGGCAGGGGGTTGGGGAGCGTCGCCATGCAGAGACCCTAAGGGCCGCCACTGACAAAGGGGTTCAGCTTGTGGAAGTGCCTGTTCGGTACCGGGTCAACAGGCACGCCCCGTTGCGGACCCGGGCGAACCCGGAGTCGCCACGGGGCGGCCGGAGAGGGTGCTCAGTTGAAGACCACGACGTCGGTGCGCATCGGCAGCGGGCTGCTCCAGCCGATGTTGATCTTGAAGGTCACCAGTCCGCCGCTGGGGGCGATGCTCGACACCTGGAAGGGCGCCGACCCGACGATCCGCCTCCCGTTGCCGTCGATCTCGGAGGCCGTGACGACGACTGTCGAGTCGACCCCGATGACGTTCCAGGGGAGCTGGAGGTTGAACGTCCCGTTCCCCGGGGTCCACGTCCACCACGCCCGCCACACGGCGCCGACGTTGCCGCCGATGGCTGCTGCTTCCCTGTCCCTGTCGGCGGCCGGTGAACTGCTCTCGATCCTCGGCGCGTTGGTGGCGGACGATGCGACTTCGGTCATGGCGGATTCCTCTCGCGTCGGAGAACCCCCGTGAGCTCTCCGGATACGTTGAGTGTCCGAGAGTGTGCGCAGCGTCACAATCACTCGTGCGAGTGACCCTCCGGCGCGTCGGCGTGACACCCGCGCGAACGCCGAATCACGGCGCGTAGGCGTCGCACCCGCGCGCACGGCAGCGGTGCGAACAGGTCCAGTACCTCAACTACTCACCCCGTGAGCCCGTACGCAGCAGGTCGGCGAGGCGCGACAGGCCGTCGGCCGCGTGGCCCTCGGCGATCGCGCGGTCCAGGAGGCCCTGGAGGGGAGCGAACAGCTCGCCGCTGACGCCCTGCGCGGCGAACGTGCTCAGGAGGTTCGGGAACGCCGCCTGGTTGACAGCCAGGCTCGACACGTCCGTCAGATGCTGCCCCGAGTCGATCGCCGCCGCCATCGCGGGCGCGGAGCCGAGCATCGCGCCCACCCACGGCACCAGCAGTTCCGAGAACTCGGTGGCCGCGATGGCCTCCGTACCGATGAGGGCGTACGCCTGGAGCACGCCCGCGAACATCCCGTACAT
>NZ_MDCR01000306.1 GCF_001723055.1 Streptomyces niveus | reverse complement strand
GGCAGCGGCTTGACGATGCCGGGGGCGGCGCGTGGGGTCGGCGCCGCGGTCGCGGGCGGGGCCGTGGCGACCTGGGCGGCCACGGGGGAGGCGGCGAGCAGCTTCAGCAGGGAACGACGGGCAGGGGTCATCGCAGGACTCCTCGGAGGAGGGGAGGAACGGCGGGCCGGGAACGACGCGGGATACGCGGGCGCGGGCGTCAGCGACAACAACTGCTGCGGCGCGGCGAAAGGCGTGACAGGACAGCCATGCCGGAATCCTAGGACACCACCTGGCGTCGCGTCAGAGGGTCTTCGTGCTGCCGGCCGGCCGGACGGCGGACCGGTGGACGGTGACCATGGCGACGTCGTCGTCGAGCCGGGCGTGCCGGCGCAGATCGGTCCGGATGGCGCCGAGCAGTGTGGCCGGGGGGTGGTGGGCCCGCTGGGCGACGCGTTCGGCGAGCGGATAGAACTCGCCGGCACCGTCACGGGCCTCGGCGAGGCCGTCGGTGTAGAGCAGCAGGGTGTCGCCCGGTTCCATCCGGTGACTGTCGACGTGCACGGCGTCGGTGCCCAGACCCAGCAGCCCGATCGGCAGCGCGGGCTTCGAGGACGGCAGCTCCCGCGCCGCCCCGTCGTGGAGCAGGAACGGCGCTGGGTGACCACAGTTGACCAGCCGGACCTCATCGCTCTCGCCCCCCTCGCCGCCGACCTCGACCACGATCGCGGTCACGAAGGACTCCCGCATCCGCTGCCCCATCTCGGGTTCCTGTGTGAAATCGCCACGCTGCAGCGCCATGTCCCCGGCGAGTACCAGTTCGCGGCGCACGGCGTCGTCCAGGAAGGCCGGCAGATCGTGCAGGGCGACACCTTCCCAGGCGGCCAGGCGGAAGGCGCTCAGCGTGAACAGCACGACCTCAAGGGTCGACAGACCTTTTCCCTGGACGTCCCCGACGATCACCCGTGGTCGCCCGTCGACAATCGCGCAGGCGTACAGGTCGCCGCCGAGTGTGGACTCCGCGTCGGCCGCCAGATACATCGACGAGAGCTCCACCGGGCCGAGTCTCGATGGCAGCGGACGCAACAGCGTCTGCTGTGTCTGAACAGTCACCCGGCGTGACTGGGCGAGCTGGCGGGCCCGTTTCTCCCGCACCGCCGCCGCGCCCACCGCGGCCACGCAGATGACGACCGCCGTCGAGATGGCGATCGGTGCGTCCATCCAGTTCAGGCGATGGTTCTCGGCGAGGGACGTGACGTACGCGGGCAGCATCGCCCCGCAGATCACGAGCACCGCCCGAGGACCGGCGAACACAGCGGCCAGAGCCGGCATCGCCAGCATCAGGCCCCCGAGCCGGACCCTGGACCCGCCGAACGCGTCGGCGATCAGGAGCAGCGCGAGGATCGCGACCGCCAGACCCACCATGGCCTGCGGTCCGCGCCACAGAGCTTTGGGGTCGCGCCTCCGCGCGTCGACGGACGGCATGTCTTCACGGTACTGCGAAGCCGCCCGCCCGGCGCCTCGGCGAAGGGCCTCCGGCGGCCTCCGGCGGCCCCCGCCGGACCCGCCGGACCGCTCAGGATCGCGCCGGATCTATCCTCGGCAGGAATCGAACCCCTGGTCGAACGGAACGGAGTCGGGATGCGCTACATCATCATCGGGGCGGGTGCCGTCGGCGGCAGCATCGGCGGCCGGCTCGCCGAGTCCGGCCACGACGTCGTCCTCGTCGCACGCGGCGCGCACCACGCGGCGCTCCGTGACCACGGCCTGCGGCTCACCACACCCGAGGGCACCCGGGTGCACCGCCCGCCGGTGGTGGAGCGGCCCGACGAACTCGAACTGCGCCCGGACGACGTCCTGTTGCTCTCCGTGAAGACGCAGGACAGCACCGCGGCCCTGGACGCCTGGTCCGCCCGGCCCGTCGCCGGCGGCGGGAGCGCCGGCGAGCGGCTTCCGCTGGTCTGCGCGCAGAACGGGGTGGAGAGCGAACGGATCGCCCTGCGCCGCTTCCGCCACGTGTACGCCATGTGCGTCTGGCTGCCCGCCACCCACGTCGAGCCGGGCGTCGTCTCCGCCGGCTGCACCCCGTACACCGGCACCCTGCACATCGGCCGCTACCCGTCCGGCACGGACGCCACCGCCGCCCGGATCGCCGCCGACCTGGAGAAGTCCCGGCTGCTGGCGCCGGTCGTGCCGGACCCGATGCGCTGGAAGTACGGCAAGCTGCTCGCCAACCTCGCCAACGCGGTGGAGGCGGTCTCCGGCCGTCTCGTCAGCGACGAGGCCCGCGACCTCGCCGCCCGCGCGCGGGCCGAGGGCCGCGCGGTGCTCGCCGCCGCCGGTCACGACGCGGTGAGCGAGGCGGAGCAGGACGCGGTACGGGCGAACCTGAGCTTCGACCCGTACGCCGTACCGGAAGGCGGCAGCGGCTCGTCCTGGCAGAGCCTCAGCCGGGGCACCGGCACGATCGAGTCGGACTACCTCAACGGCGAGATGGCCCTGCTCGGCCGGCTGCACGGCGTACCGACGCCGGTCAACGAGGCCCTCCAGCGCATCGCCAACACCTTCGCCCGCGAGCGCCGCCCGGCGGGTTCGCTGCCGGCCGCCGAACTGCTGAGGATCATCGACGCCGGTGCGTGAGCAGGCGCGTACTGCCGCCGCCGTCCTCGGGAACGTCCCGTACGTGTACGTAACCGAGCCCCGCGAGCAGCGCCAGCGACGGCGCGTTCGCGGGGTCGACGGTGGCGTGGACCTCCGCCAGGGCGAGGGTGTCGTGCCCGTACGCGGTGAGCGCGGCGGCCAGTTCACGGCCGAGCCCCCGGCCCCGGGCGGCGGGCGCCAGCGCGTAGACGACCTCGTGGCCGTCCAGCCACGGTTCGGGCGACGGCTTGATCTCGGCGTGCCCCACGTACCCGCCGTCGTGCCGTACGGCCCACACGTCGAACCGGTTCGCGGGATACACCTCGCTGAAGACCCGCCCGAACAGCGCGCGGTCGGCGGCCTCGCTCTGCGGACCGTCGCCCATCCAGCGCGAGACGCGGGTGTCCTGGAAGAGCGCGACGAAGTCGTCCTCGTCGGCGCGGACGTACGGGGACAGGGCGAGGCGCTCGGTACGCAGGTCGGGGGTCACGGTCCCGGAGGCTATGCGGGTCTGTCGTCTTTCTTCAAGACCGATTCCGTGTGCCGTTCCTACCGTGGCGGACATGAACAGCGACATGAACACCGTGTACCCGGCGATGCGGGAGTGTGCCTCGCAGGCCGCCCGGATCGCGACCGGCGTCCCCGCCGGCCGTCTCACGGCGCCCACACCCAGCGCGGAGTGGGACGTCCGGGCCCTGGTCAACCACCTGGTGCTGTACACCTCGCACGGCCTTGAGCACCGCGCCCGCCGCGCGGAGATGCCCGGCACGCTCACCGCCCGTGACTTCACGGCGGACGCCGACTGGCCCGAGCGGTACGGCGTCGCGCTGGAGAGCGCCGTCGCCGCCTGGGCCGAGCCCGCCGTCTGGGAGGGCGACATCGGCGAGGGCGGGGGAGCCACCCCGGCGGCCACGGTCGCCGCCCTCATGACCCTCGAAATGGCCCTGCACGGCTGGGAGTTGGCGCGGGCCACCGGGCAGGAGTTCCGGCTCTCGGAAGGGACGGCGGCGTTCGTCCTGGCCGTGGTCGATCAGTACGCCGAGATGTACCGGCAGTACGACGGCTTCGCCCGGCCCCTCCTGGTCCCCGCGAGCGCCACGACGTTCGACCGGGCACTGGCGGCGAGCGGCCGCGACCCGCGCTGGGCCGCCGGAGGCGGTGCGGACGATCAGGCCGAGTTCGCGCCCACCCGGTCCGCCACCGGGGCGACGCCCCCGGGCACGGGCTGACCGGCCCCCTGGCCTGCTCCCTGACCGGCGCCCTGGCCGGACAGCAGGCGCAGCGCGTCGGCGGAGGATTCGTCGTTGGCGGTGTAGATCTCCAACCGGTGCTCGGGGCTGTCGGGCTGGAGCCACACCTGGTAGTCGACGTCGACCCGGCCGACGGTCGGGTGGCGCAGCCGCATGGTGCCCACGGTGCAGTCGGCGACATCGCCGGAGGCCCACATCCTGGCGAAGTCGTCGCTGCGCATGACGAGTTCACCGATGAGTTCGGCCAGCTGGCGATCGGTGGGATACCGGCCCGCGGTGAACCGCAGGAAGGCCACATGGACGCGGGCGAGTTCGTCCCAGTTCCCGTGCAGGTCACGGGTGTGGGAGTCGAGGAAGAACATCCGTGGCACGGACGGCCGTCGCACGGGGTCCCGCGGCGCGTCGAAGTCGACGTGCTCCGCGGTGAGGGCGTGCCCGGCGTGGTTCCAGGCCAGCACGTCGCCCCGGCGGCCGAGGACGACGGCCGGGGTGGTCCGGTCCAGGGACTCCAGCAACGTGAGCACCCGCGGATGCGGCCGTTCGTGCTGATGCCGGACCATGCGCGGGACCGTCCGCCGGAGCGCGAGATTGTGCAGGTGGGTGGTCTCCGCCTGGTCGAGCCGGAGAATGCGGGCGAGCGCGTCGAGAACCTGCCCGGAGGCGGTCCCGGCCTGGTCCTGCTCAAGCCGGGTGTAGTAGCCGGCGCTCACCCCGGCGAGCTGGGCCAGCTCCTCGCGCCGCAGGCCCGGCACGCGGCGCGAGCCGCCGTAGGTGCGAAGACCGATGTCGGCCGGTGTGACACGGGCACGGCGGGTCTTGAGAAACGTGCCGAGGCTCTCCAGTTCCATGGCTTCGAGCGTACGGCGCCGCGACGGAGTGAGACTGTCCCTGTCGGGTGTACCCACGCGGTGGGGCTGGTTGCCCGCCCCGGGCGGTCCCACGCTCGTCCGCATGAACGAAACTCCTGACACCCACAAGCCCGGTCTGCGGGCCTGGCTCGGGCTCGCGGTGATCCTCGGCCCGGTCCTGCTGGTCGCGATGGACGGCTCCGTGCTGTTCCTGGCCATGCCGAAGGTCACCGAAGCCCTCTCGCCGACCGCCGACCAGGCGCTCTGGACGCTGGACGTCTACGGATTCGTCGTCGGCTCCCTGCTCATCACCTTCGGCACCATCGGCGACCGGTACGGCAGGCTGAAGCTGCTGATGGTCGGGGTGACGCTGTTCGGTCTCGCCTCGCTGGGCGCGGCGTTCGCGACCGGCCCGGAAGCGCTCATCGCCTTCCGGGCGCTCATGGGCCTGGCCGGGGCGACGCTGCTGCCCTCCGCGCTCGCGGTGCTCGGCGAACTCTTCGTCGACCCGCGCCGGCGGGCCCAGGCCATCGGGATCTTCGCGGCGGCCTTCGCCGCCGGGTTCGCGATCGGGCCGGCCGTCGGCGGACAGCTGCTCAGCCACTTCTGGTGGGGTTCGGTCTTCCTGGTCAACCTGCCCGTCCTCGTGCTGTTCCTCCTGCTCGCCCCGCTCCTGCTCCACGAGGTACGGGGCGCGCGGACCGGCCGTGTCGACGCCCTGAGCGTCGCGCTGTCCGTGGCCGGGCTCCTGATGAGCGTCTACTCCCTCAAGCACCTCGCCGCGGAAGGGCTGTCGGCGCTCACCGTGATCGTGGGGCTCGCCGGCGTGGCCGTCCTGGTGTGGTTCGTCCGGCGGCAACTCGGCCTTGACCATCCCCTGATCGACTTCGGCCTGTTCCGGGACCGGGTCTTCACCGTCGCGATCGTCACCGGGCTGCTGCCGCTCGCCGCGTGGTCGGCGACCGCCTACCTGTCGGGGATCTACCTCCAGTCCGTGCTGGGGATCTCCGTCCTGAGCGCCGCGCTCCACGCCATCCCCGGGGCCCTGTTCCTCACCCTCACCTGCGTCGTGACGCCCATGCTGGTCACGCGCGTCGGCAAGCGGTCGGCGCTGGTCGTCTGCCACTTCCTGATCGCCGCCGGTCTGTTCCTGCTGCTGCCCATCACATCGTCCGGGGGAGTGGGCTGGTACGTCGCGTCCACCGTCCTCGCCGGCGTCGGCTACGGCATCTCCTTCAGCCTCGTCGCCGAGACCGCTGTCGCCGCGGTTCCCGCCGAACGGGCCGGGTCCGCCGCCGCCATCGCGGAGACCAGCAACGAGATCGGCAACGCGCTGGGCATCGCGCTCCTCGGCTCGCTCTCCGTCCTCATCTTCCGCCTGCGGGGTCCCGACCTCGCCGGCACCTTCGGCGAGACGCTCGACCTGCCCGGACTCGCGCCCGCGGTGATCGACCGGACGAAGGACGCCTTCGTCACCGGTCTCCAGGCCGTCGCCCTCGTCGCCGCCGTCCTTCACCTCGCCCTCGGTCTCCTCACCCTGCGCCGGGTCCCGAAGGACCTGGACGTCGAGGAGGGCGCCGACACCCGTGCCGGTGGTTCCGTCTCCCCCGTCGGAGCTGGTTAGCCTCGGCTCCATGAGCGATCACGAACACCGCACCACCGTCGACTTCTACTTCGACCCCGCCTGTCCGTTCGCCTGGATCACCTCACGATGGATGCTGGAGGTCGAGCGGCGGCGGCCGATCGACCTGCGGTTCCACGTCATGAGCCTCTACCTGCACAACCTCGGCAACGACCTGCCCGACTGGTACCGCGACCTGGTGGACCGGTCCATCGGACCGGTCCGCGTCGCCGTCGCGGCGGCCCAGGAACGGGGGGACGGTGTCCTGCGGGATCTCTACACCGCGCTCGGGACCCGGATCCACGAGCGGAAGTACGAGAACTTCGACACGGTCGTCGCCGAGGCGCTGGCCGAGCTGGAGCTGCCCGCCGCGCTCGCCGCGGCCGCACACGACCCCGCGTACGACGAGGCCGTACGCCGGAGCCATGACGCGGGCAGGGATCCGGTCGCCGAGGCGTACGTCGGTACGCCGACCATCCATGTCGACGGGACCGTCTGGTTCGGCCCCGTCCTGCGGGCGATTCCGCGCGGCGAGGAGGCCGCGGAGTTCTTCGACAGCTTCCGGGTGCTCGCCCGCCGGCCGGACTTCTTCGAGCTGAAGCGCACCCGCACCGGCGGGCTCGACTTCAGCTGAACACCTTGACCCCGGGCGCGTCAGGCCGACAGCGCGGTCAGCTCCCTCGCGGCCCGCGCCGCCTCGTACCGCAGCACCAGCAGCCGCGCCAACTCCGGTGCGGGGCCGAGGACATCGGCCAGTACGTCCGCCCCCGCGTCGCGCGCGCCCCGCGCGATGCGGTCCGGGAGGCGGCCGGGGGCGATCACGTACGGGGCCACGGCCACCCGCCGTACCCCCCGCGCCCGCAACTCGCGCACGGCGTCCTCCGTGCGCGGCAGAGAGGCGGAGGCGAACGCGGGTCGCACGGCGCACCAACCGGTGCGACGCCACTCCCGCGCGACATGGGCGATCACCGCGATCGCCTCCGGGTCACTGGAGCCCGCCGAGGCCAGGACGACCCCGGTCGAGCCTCGGTCGCCGGGCGTGAGCCCGGCCTCGTACAGCCGCCGTTCCAGCGCGTCCGTCAGCAGCGTCGACGGACCGAGGACGTCGGCCTGCCGTACGGCGAGCCTGGGCAGCCGTGCCCGTGCCTCGCGCAGCACGGCCGGGATGTCGGACTTGGCGTGGAACGCGCGGGTCAGCAGCAGCGGCAGCGCCACCACGTCCCGTACGCCCTCCGCGTCGAGCCGCTCCAACACCCGTGGTACCGACGGGGTGTTGAAGTCCAGGAAGCCCGCCTCCACCCGTAGCCCCGGACGCAGCGCGCGCACCCGGCGCAGCAGGGCGTGCACGGTCGCGGCGTGCCGCGGGTCGCGGCTGCCGTGCGCGACGACGACCAGGACCGGCCGGCCGGGTGTACGCATGGTCCTCAGCCCCTCACCAGGAGGCCGCGGCTGCGCAGCACGCGACGCTCCAGGGGCGAGAAGAACAGCAGGTCGATGCCGATGCCGACGATCAGGATGAGGATGATCGTGGCCAGCACACCGGACATGTCGCTGTAGGTGCGGAAGTTCTCCATCAACTGGCCGAGTCCCGTACCGAGGTCCGGCGAACTCGCGATCAGCTCGGCGGCCATCAGCGACCGCCAGGAGAACGCCCAGCCCTGCTTCAGGCCCGCCAGATAGCCCGGCAGCGCCGCAGGCAGCAGCACGTGCCGGATGCCGTTGATCCCCGTCGCGCCGATGGTGCGGCCCGCCCGCAGATACAGCGGCGGGATCTGGTCGACGCCGGCCACCAGGCCGTTGGCGATGGACGGTACGGCGCCCAGCAGCACGACCGCGTAGATCGTGGCGTCGGTCAGCCCGAACCAGATGATCGCCGCGGGCACCCAGGCCACGGACGGCAGCGACTGGAGCCCGGACAGGATCGGCCCGATCGCGGCCCGTACCACCTTCACCCGGGCGACGAGCAGCCCCAGCGGCGTACCGATGGCGACGGCCACGACGAAGCCCAGCGCGCCGCGCGAGACGCTGGTCCAGATGTAGCCGAGCAGCGTGCCGTCCAGCCACATGTCCTGGATCGAGCGCCAGACGTCGAGCGGCCCCGGCAGTACGTAGTCGGGCTTGAGGTCGGACGCGGCGGCGAGCTGCCAGACGGTGATCACCAGGACGACCGCCACCAGCGGTGGTACGAGCTTGGAGAGCAGCACGCTGCCGAGCGACACCCGCTCGGCGGTCCTGGTCTCCAGCGCGTCCAGACCGGCCTCCAGGCCCGCCAGGCTCGCCAGATCGTCCTTGGACGTTTTGGTCGTCCTGGACGCCTTCGACGTCTTGGGCGCGTCGGACACCTTCGTGTCCGACGCGCCGGGCTCAGTTCTGGCCATGTCGGCGGATCTCCCCACGCAGCTCCTCGGTGATCTCCACCGACAGGTCCGCCACCGCGGCGTCCTCGATCCGGCGCGGCTGCGGGATGTCGATCCGCCACTCCCGCGCGATCCGCCCCGGCCGGGACGACATCAGCACCACGCGCTCCGCGAGCCGTACGGCCTCGCGGACGTTGTGCGTGACGAAGAGGACCGACACGTTCGTCTCGGCCCAGATCCGGGTCAGCTCCTCGTGCAGCACGTCGCGCGTGATGGCGTCCAGCGCCGCGAACGGCTCGTCCATCAGCAGCAGTTGGCTGTCCTGCGCCAGCGCGCGGGCCAGCGCGACCCGCTGGCGCATACCGCCGGACAGCTCGTGCACCCGCTTGCCGTACGCGCCCTTCAGCCGTACGAGTTCGAGCAGCCGCTCGGCCTCGCCGCGCCGCTCTGCCTTGGGCATGCCCCGCATCTTCAGGGCGAGTTCGATGTTCTTGCCCGCGGTGAGCCACGGGAACAGCGCGTGCTCCTGGAACATCAGGGCCGGCCGGCCGCCGGGGACGTCGATCGTCCCCGCCGACGGCAGGTCGAGCCCGGCGACCAGATTGAGCAGGGTGGATTTTCCGCAGCCGGACGCCCCCAGCAGGGTCACGAACTCGCCGTGCGCCACCTCGACGCTGACGTCGTCCAGCACGAGCTGCTGGGCGCCGGGCCGGCCGAACGACTTGGACACATGGTCGAGACGGGTGGCGTACGGCTGTGTGTCGACCGTGGTGGGCTGCTTGACGAGTGCGGTGGCCATGAGTCACACCTCCTGGGGTACTGAGGGCGGTCCGGTTGCGGGCGGTTCAGTTCACCGCTCGGCTACTTGACGCCGAGACCGGCGTCGTCGATCGCGGGCTTGCCTTCGGCCTTCAGCACCTTGTTGAGCGGCGCCAGGTCGTAGATCCCGTCGAGCAGCGGGTCTTCGAGCAGCCCCGCCTTCACCGCGTGCTCGGACGACACGCTCAGCGTCGAGGCCAGCGGGTCGTCGGTGATGTCGACGTGTCTCCACGCCGGGTCGATCACCTCGGGCGGCAGCGCCGCCCCCGAGTCCGCCTTCAGCTTGGCGTTGGCGGCGGCCTTGGCCTCGTCCGGGTTGGCGTTGATCCAGGCGTTCGTCTTCACCGAGCCGCGCAGGACCGCCTCGACGACGTCCGGGTGCTCCTTGAGGAACTTCTGGGAGACGATCACGTTCGTGATGACGAACTTGCCGTCCTTCCACAGCTTCTTCTCGTCCAGCAGCACCGAACCGCCGCCCGCGACCAGCTTCGACGCGGTCGGCTCGGGCACCCACGCGCCGTCCAGCGAACCGGACTCGAAGGACGCGGGGATCTGCTTGTTGTCCTGCCGGATGACGGTGACGTCGCCCTTGCCGGTGTTCGTGTCGACCTTCAGGCCCTTGTCCGACAGGTAGTTGAGCAGCGCCACGTCCTGCGTGTTGCCGAGCTGAGGTGTCGCGATGCGCTTGCCCTTGAGGTCGTCCAGGGACTTGATCTTCTTCGGGTTCACGACGAGCGAGACACCGCCGGAGGCCGAGCCGGAGATGATCCGCAGGTTCTGGCCCTTGGACTTCGTGAAGCCGTTGATCGAGGGGGAGGGGCCGATCCAGCCGATGTCGATCGCGCCCGCGTTGAGCGCCTCGATCTCCGACGGCCCCGCGTTGAAGACCTGCGGCTTGATCTTGGTGCCGCCCAACTCCTTCTGGATCAGGCCCTCCTGGAGGCCGACCAGCGCGGTGGCGTGCGTGATGTTGGCGAAGTAGCCGATCTTCACCTCGCCGAGGCCGCCTATCTTCTCGCCCTCGGCGGCGGGGGCGACCTTGTCGTCCTCGGCGTCGCTCTCGGAGCCGTAACCACAGGCGCCGAGCACCACGGCGAGCAGCGGGAGGGCCGCGACCGCGGCGAGGGTACGTCGGCGGCTCCGGGCAGTACGGGTGGCTGGCACGGGAGGGGTTCCTCTCGTCGGCCCGTGCTCACGTCCCTCGGTGACGAGGCGGCGTGGCCGGGCGGTCGGCAGTGTCGGAAGGTCTTCGGCGGTGCGGGTACGGCGGGTGTGGCAACGCGGTGCCACGGCTTCTCCGGGCGCGCAGGCGGTGCGCGTACGTCAGCGCGCACATCGCGCCACCCCGCCGGTCCCCGCGCCGAGGGCGCCGCTGCCGACCCGGCCGCCCTCCTTCGCGAACGTCGCGTACATGTCCATGGGTGCGCCGGCCATCAGAAGTCCCAGCCTTCGTCGTCGGCGGGGCCCGCCGCCGGGCCGGGCGACGGTTCGGCGGCGAACGAGTCGCCCGCCATCCCGGCCGCGAGCGTGGTGCCGTCGGCCGGGTCGATCAGGAGGAACGAGCCGGTACGGCGCGAGTCGCGGTACGCGTCGAGCGCCAGCGGCTCGGCCGTACGGATCACCACCCGGCCGATGTCGTTGGCGACGAGCTGCCCCGGCGCCGGGTGCTGGGACAGGTCGTCCAGCGTGAGCCGGGACGGGATGTCCTTCACGATGGCCTTCACCGTGCGCGTCGTGTGCTTCAGCAGCACCCGCCGCCCGACGGTCAGCGGCTGGTCGGCTACATGGCAGACGGTCGCCTCGACGTCCTGGGTGATGGCGGGGAGACCGGAGCTGGGCGCGATCAGATCGCCGCGCGAGACGTCCACGTCGTCGCTGAGCCGGATCGTCACCGACTGCGGCGCCCACGCGATGTCGACGCTCTCGCCGAGCGCGTCGATGCCCTCGATGGTGCTGGTGCGGCCCGACGGCAGTACGGTCACGGCCTCGCCGACGCGCAGCACGCCGGAGGCGATCTGGCCCGCGTAGCCCCGGTAGTCGGGGTGCTCGGCGCTCTGCGGCCTGATCACGTACTGGACGGGGAAACGGGCCGGGCAGCCGGACAGGTCGTGGCTGACGGCCACGGTCTCCAGGTGCTCCAGCACGGTCGGTCCGCCGTACCAGTCCATGTGCCCCGAAGGCTCCACCACGTTGTCCCCGGCGAGCGCGGAGATCGGGATCGCGGTCACCTCGGGGACGCCGAGCGAGGCGGCGTACGCGGTGAACTCCTCGGCGATGGCGGCGAACACCGGCTCCGCGTACGCCACGAGGTCCATCTTGTTGACGGCGAGCACCACGTGCGGGACCCGCAGCAGGGCCGCGACCGCCGCGTGCCGCCGGGTCTGCTCGACGACCCCGTTGCGGGCGTCGACCAGCACGACGGCCAGCTCGGCGGTGGACGCGCCGGTCACCATGTTCCGCGTGTACTGCACATGCCCGGGGGTGTCGGCGAGGATGAACCGGCGCCGGGGCGTGGCGAAGTAGCGGTAGGCGACATCGATGGTGATGCCCTGCTCGCGCTCGGCGCGCAGCCCGTCGGTGAGCAGCGCCAGGTCGGGGGTGTCCTGGCCACGGCCCAGCGAGGCACGCTCGACGGCCTCCAACTGGTCGGTGAGGACGGACTTCGAGTCGTGCAGCAGCCGCCCCACCAGGGTGGACTTGCCGTCGTCGACGGATCCGGCGGTGGCGAAGCGCAGCAGGGTGGTGGCGGACAGCTGGTCGGTCAGCTGCTCGGCGGCCGGGTGCCCGGTGGTCGTCATCGTTAGAAGTACCCTTCGCGCTTGCGGTCTTCCATGGCGGCCTCGGACATCTTGTCGTCGGCGCGGGAGGCGCCGCGCTCGGTGAGGCGGGAGGCGGTGATCTCCGTGATGACGGCGTCCAGCGTGGTGGCCGCGGAGTCGACGGCGCCCGTGCAGGACATGTCGCCGACGGTGCGGTAGCGCACCTGCCGGGTCTCGGTGGGTTCGCCGTCCTTGGGGCCGCCCCAGTCGCCGGCCGTCAGCCACATGCCGTGCCGGTTGAAGACCTCGCGCTCGTGCGCGAAGTAGATCTCGGGCAGTTCGATGCCCTCGCGGGCGATGTACTGCCACACGTCCAGCTCGGTCCAGTTGGAGAGCGGGAAGACCCGCACGTGCTCGCCCGGCGCGTGCCGGCCGTTGTAGAGCTGCCACAGCTCGGGGCGCTGCCGGCGCGGGTCCCACTGCGAGAACTCGTCGCGCAGCGAGAACACCCGCTCCTTGGCCCGTGCCTTCTCCTCGTCGCGGCGGCCACCGCCGAAGACCGCGTCGAACCGCTCGGCCTGGATCTTCTCCGTCAGCGGGAGGGTCTGGAGCGGGTTGCGGGTGCCGTCGGGGCGCTCGCGCAGGGTGCCCGCGTCGATGTACTCCTGCACGGACGCCACATGCAGGCGCAGCCCGTGCTCGGCCACCGTACGGTCGCGGTAGGCCAGCACCTCGGGGAAGTTGTGACCGGTGTCGACGTGCAGCAGCGTGAAGGGCACCGGCGCCGGGGCGAACGCCTTCAGCGCCAGGTGCAGCATGACGATGGAGTCCTTGCCGCCCGAGAAGAGGATCACCGGGCGCTCGAACTCACCCGCCACCTCACGGAAGATGTGCACACCCTCCGACTCCAGGGCGTCCAGATGACTGAGGGCGTACGGCGCCTCGCCGGCGCCCCCGGTCCCCTCGCCGCTGCCCTCACTGCCATCGGTCCCGTCGGTCACGGATGCGACGGTGGTGGTCATCAGGCCAGGCCCCTCTCGGTGAGCAGCGCGTGGAGCGCCGCCGCGGACTCCTGCACGGACTGCGTGTGTGACTCGATCCGCAGATCGGGCTCCTCGGGGGCCTCGTAGGGGTCGTCCACACCGGTGAGACCGCTGATCTCGCCGGCCGCCTGCTTCGCGTACAGGCCCTTCACGTCCCGTACGGAGCACACCTCGACCGGGGTGGCGACATGCACCTCCAGATACGCGGTGCCCTCGCTCTGGTGGCGCTTGCGCACCGCCTCGCGGCTGTCGGTGTACGGGGCGATCACCGGCACCAGCGCCTTGACGCCGTTGGAGGCGAGCAGTTCGGCGACGAACCCGATCCGCTGCACGTTGGTGTGCCGGTCCTCGCGGCTGAAACCGAGGCCCGCGGAGAGGAATTCGCGGATCTCGTCGCCGTCCAGGACCTCCACGCGGTGGCCCTCGGAGCGCAGCCGCTCCGCCAGTTCGACGGCGATGGTGGTCTTGCCCGCGCTGGGCAGCCCGGTGAGCCAGATGGTGGCGCCCTGTCCGGAAGTGCCCGCCGTGGCCGTCGTGTTCGCGCTCGCGCTCATCAGTGCAACCCGCATTCGGTCTTGGAGTTGCCCGCCCAGCGGCCGGCGCGGGCGTCCTCGCCCGCCAGCACACGGCGGGTGCAGGGCGCGCAGCCCACGGAGGCGTAACCGTCCGTCAACAGCGGGTTGGTGAGGACACCGTACTCGGCGGCGTACGCCTCCACGTCCTCCTGTGTCCAGCGGGCGATCGGGGAGACCTTGACCTTGCCGCGCCTGGCGTCCCAGCCGACGACGGGGGTGTTCGCACGGGTCGGCGACTCGTCGCGGCGCAGCCCCGTCGCCCACGCGTCGTACGCCGTCAGACCCTCTTCGAGGGGCTTGACCTTGCGCAGGGCGCAGCACAGGTCGGGGTCGCGGTCGTGCAGCCTCGGGCCGTGCTCGGCGTCCTGTTCGGCGACCGTCGCGCGCGGGGTGAGCGTGATGACGTTGACGTCCATCACGGCGGCGACGGCGTCGCGGGTGCCGATCGTCTCGGGGAAGTGGTAGCCGGTGTCGAGGAACACGACGTCGACGCCGGGCAGGGCGCGGGAGGCGAGGTGGGCGACCACCGCGTCCTCCATGGAGGAGGTGACGCAGAAGCGGGCGCCGAAGGTGCTGGTGGCCCAGGTGAGGATCTCCAGGGCGGAGGCGTCCTCGAGGTCGCGGCCCGCCTGTTCGGCGAGTGCCTTGAGCGCGGCGGCCTTCCGGTCGTCGGTCTCCGTGAGAGTGCTCATATCCGTTCCTCTCCGTCGTCCGTCGTCAGCCCACGGGTCAGCAGCCCGAGGAACTTCAGCTGGAAGGCCCGGTTGCACGCGGCGCATTCCCAGGCACCGTGACCCTGCTCGTTGGGGCGCAGATCCTCGTCGCCGCAGTAGGGGCAGTAGAAGGGGGCGGCGCGCTCGCTCATGACAGCGCCTCCTCGGAGGCGCGGGCCGCCCAGGTGGCGAAACGCTCGTCGGTCTCGCGCTCCTTGCTGAAACGCGTGAGCACCCGCTCGACGTAGTCGGGGAGTTCGGCGGCGGTGACCTTCAGACCGCGGACCTTGCGGCCGAACGCGGGCTCCAGACCGAGCGCGCCACCGAGGTGCACCTGGTAGCCCTCGACCTGGTTGCCGTCGCCGTCCAGCATCAACTGGCCCTTGAGACCGATGTCCGCGACCTGGATACGGGCGCAGGCGTTGGGGCAGCCGTTGACGTTGATGGTGATCGGCTGGTCGAAGTCGGGGATACGGTGCTCCAGTTCGTCGATCAGGGAGGCGCCGCGCGCCTTCGTCTCGACGATCGCCAGCTTGCAGAACTCGATACCGGTGCAGGCCATCGTGCCGCGCCGGAACGGGGACGGCTTGACGCGCAGATCGAGCGACTCCAGGCCCGCGACGAGCGAGTCGACCTGGTCCTCGGCCACGTCGAGCACGATCATCTTCTGCTCGACGGTGGTCCGCACCCGGCCGGAGCCGTGCTCCTCGGCGAGGTCGGCGATCTTCTTCAGGGTCGGACCGTCCACCCGGCCGACGCGCGGCGCGAAGCCGACGTAGCGGCGGCCGTCCTTCTGCCGGTGCACGCCGACGTGGTCGCGCCACTCCTCGACGGGCCGCTCCGGCGCGGGGCCGTCGACGAGCGCGCGCTTCAGATACTCGTCCTGGAGGATCTGGCGGAACTTCTCCGTGCCCCAGTCGGCGAGGAGGAACTTCAGCCGGGCACGGGTACGCAGCCGGCGGTAGCCGTAGTCGCGGAAGATCCCGATCACCCCGGCCCACACGTCGGGGACCTCGTCCAACGGGACCCAGGCGCCCAGCCGTTGGCCGATCTTGGGGTTGGTCGACAGACCGCCGCCGACCCACAGGTCGAAGCCGGGGCCGTGCTCGGGGTGCTCGACACCGACGAACGCGATGTCGTTGATCTCGTGCGCGACATCGAGGAGCGGCGATCCTGAGATGGCCGTCTTGAATTTACGCGGGAGGTTCGAGAACTCCTTGGTGCCGATGAACCGGGCGTTGATCTCGTCGATGGCCGGGGTGCCGTCGATGATCTCGTTCTCGGCGACCCCGGCGACCGGGGAGCCGAGGATCACGCGGGGCGTGTCACCGCAGGCCTCGGTGGTCGACAGACCGACGGCCTCCAGGCGCCGCCAGATCTCCGGGACGTCCTCGATCCGGATCCAGTGCAGCTGGATGTTCTGCCGGTCGGTGATGTCGGCGGTGTCCCGGCCGAACTCGTGCGAGATCTGGCCGATGACGCGCAGCTGCTCCGTGGTCAGCCGGCCGCCGTCGATCCGGACCCGCAGCATGAAGTACTTGTCGTCCAGCTCCTCCGGCTCCAGGATCGCGGTCTTGCCGCCGTCGATCCCGGGCTTGCGCTGGGTGTACAGACCCCACCAGCGCATCCGTCCGCGCAGGTCGGCGGGGTCGATGGAGTCGAATCCGGCCTTGGAGTAGATCGTCTCAATGCGTGTCCGCACATTGAGACCGTCGTCGTCCTTCTTGGTCTGCTCGTTGGCGTTGAGGGGCGTGAAGTGCCCCACCGCCCACTGACCCTCGCCGCGGTGACGGCTCACCTTGCGGCGGGGCGTGGCGGCGGCTGGCTTCTCAGGGGTGGCGGCCATGGCGGCATACGTCCTTCGGGACTACGGAGACGGCTCTGAACTGCACACGTGGCTACGGGCGCAGCGGTGCGCAGCGGGATTCGAGCGAAGAGGGGAACGGGTGGCGCGGGTGGCGCGTGACGGGGGCTGTGCTGGTCAGCTCGCCCGACAGATGGCGCTGGACATGCGGCAGAGATCGACGTGCCGCCGACTCACCAAGGCAATTCCAGCTGTAGACATGGAGGGAAGCCTGGCACGCGGATCTGAGGACAGTCCACCACGATCCACGATGTGGACGAGACTGTCCCGCTATGCGAGATCCGGTGTCGGGGCGGCGGTCGGGTGGACGGATTCGGCGGTCGCACGGGCCCCGGCCCACGGGCCCGGCGACGTCACGTCCGGCTCCTCGGCCACCTTCGTGTCGAAGAGCGTGAACCCGCGCCGCAGATAGTTGTCCATCGCGTGCTCGCCGTCCTTGGAGCAGGTGTGCAGCCAGACCCGCTTCGTCGGCGTCCGGCCGGGCCGCCGCTCCGCCATGTCCCAGGCGCGTGCCACCACGTACGACAGCAGATGCCCGCCGATCCGGCGGCCCCGGAAGGCCGGGATGAGCCCGAAGTACACGATCTCGACCGTGCCGTCCTCCTGGGCCTCCAGCTCCACGTATCCGGCCGGGGTGCCCTTCTCGTACGCCACCCAGGTCTCCACGCCCGGCCGGGCGACGGCCTCGTGCCACTCCTCGTACGACCACGCGAGCCGGTCGGTCCAGCGGATGTCACCGCCGACGGCGGTGTAGAGGAACCGGCTGAACTCGGCCGACGGGACCTCCGACCGCACGATCCGCACATCGCCGCCGGGCTCGGTGGCCGGCCGCAGATCGGCCGGGGAGGTCTGTTCCAGGGACCAGGTGGTCACAGTGATGCTCATGGTCGTCAGGGAATCACGCGGCCCCGCACCCGCCAAACCGTGCCGCCCGGCACCGGGCGGACACGTGTTCCGCCGGTACGTTCCGCCCGCCGCCTTCCGCCGTGTCGCCCCCGGCGCTCGGGATCTAGCCGCGCACCCGCCCGGCCGCCACCGCGGGCGCCGTCGAGTGCGGCAGCAGGTCCGCCGGGTGTTCCGGCCGTACGACCGCCACCTCGACCTCCTCGCTGAAGCGGTACGGCCGGTGGGCCAGCACCCCCGCCAGATGACGGCGCACCCGCGACATCTCCGCCCGCACCGTGCCCGTACGCGTCGGGTCCCCGAAGACGTCGGCCGCCAGCTCCGCCGCGCTCCGCCCCTCCCGGTGCAGGGCCAGGACGTACAGCAGCTCCGCGTGGCGCGGCGTCAGCTCCTGCGCCCAGCTGCCCGCCGCCCCGGAGACCGTCACGGACCAGCGACGGGGCCGGCTCAGATCCAGTACGACCCTGCTCGGCGCGTCCGGCGGCGCCTCCTCCTCCACGGTCAGCAGCCAGCCGCCGGGCAGCGGCTCCACGGTGCACATGCCGAGCGACGGCAGCCAGAGCCGCCCCGGCCGT
>NZ_MDCR01000305.1 GCF_001723055.1 Streptomyces niveus | reverse complement strand
CGAGTTCGACGGTAGCGCGCCCGGCGCCGCTGTGTTTCGCCGCGTTGGTCAGGGCCTCGGCGACGACGAAGTAGGCGGCGGCCTCGACAGCGGCAGGCGCGCTACCGTCGAACTCGCACGGGGGCCGGGCGTTCTGCGCGTCGGCGTACGGGACGAGGGCCGGGGCGGCGCCGACGAAGGCGGCGGCGGTACGGGTCTGCTCGGGATCCGGCGCCGGATCGCCGCGCTCGACGGGACGGTGCGGGTGAGCAGTCCCGTCGGCGGGCCCACCGTGGTGGACGTGGAGATCCCGAATCCCTGAAAGGGTCTCTGCCTTGATCGATGGAGTCGCAGTGCGTGTAGTGATCGCGGAGGACAACGCCCTCCTGAGAGAGGGACTCGTCCTTCTGCTGACGTCGGCCGGGCACGAGGTGGTCGCCGTCGCCGTGACCGGCCCCGAGATCCTGCCCACGCTGCTGGAGCACCGGCCCGACGTGGCCGTGCTCGACGTACGGATGCCGCCCGGCTTCCGCGACGAGGGGCTGCGCGCCGCGCTCGCCGCGCGCGAGGCGATCCCGGGGCTGCCGGTGCTGGTGCTGTCCCAGTACGTCGAGGAGACGTACGCCGCCGAACTCCTCGGCGGCGGCGCGAGCGGCGTCGGCTATCTGCTGAAGGACCGGATCGGGCGCGTCGACGCGTTCCTGGAAGCGCTGGAGCGGGTCGTGGCGGGCGGTACGGCGCTCGACCCCGAGGTGGTGACCGAGTTGCTGACCCGGCGCCGCGACGACCCCATCGACTCGCTGACGCCCCGCGAGTTGCAGGTGCTGAAGCTGATGGCCGAGGGCCAGGACAACACGAGCATCGCGGCGGCCCTGGTGGTGTCGGACCGGGCGGTCGGCAAGCACATCGGGAACGTGTTCGCGAAGCTCGGCCTGCCCGCGAGCGACAGCGGGCACCGGCGGGTGCTGGCGGTACTGGCCTACGTCAACCGGGGCAGTTAGCGGTCAACGGGCGGTCATCGGGCGGCCACCGGGTATCTGCCGCGCAGAGCCCCGCGAGCCGGGAGCAGCGTCGCCGACGCCGTCGTCAGGACCACCACCGCTACGATCAACGCCCCCTGCCCCGGCGGCAGCCACGGCAGCCGCCCGGCCGCCGACAGCGCGAACGCCAGCAGCGGCAGCGCCGCCGTCGCCGTGCCCAGCGACAGGCCCGCCGTCGCCGTGGCCGCCGACTCCAGCAGAAGCATGCGGCGCAGCCGGCGGCGGTCCGCGCCCGCCAGGCGCAGTTGGCGCAGTTCGGGGCCGCGCCCCACGGAGATCAGGGTCAGCGTGCTCAGTACGGCGATGACCGTGAAGCCCCCGATCGCCGTGACCGCCACCGCCGTCAGTACGTCGCCCAGCGCCTGATCCTCCGCGCGGACCCGCTCCGGTACGGGATCCCGCTCGACCCGCGCGCCCGGGAAGGCCGTCGACAGTGACGTGGGGGAGGCGCCCGGCGTGAGTTCGGCCAGGACGCGCACCGGCGGCGGCGCCGTCATGTGCCGGGTCAGCTCCTCGTACGAGAAGAGGAAGTCGCCCAGCGCCAGGGCCCGTTCGTAAGTCGCCACGACCCGCAGCCGCGCCTCGGCGCCGTCGTCGAAGCGCAGTTGTACGTGATCACCCGGCCGTACGCCGAGGGTCCGCGCCCGGTCCGTGCCGACCGCGACCGTGCCCGGCCGCAGACCGTCCGTCGAGCCCTCCCGTACGGCCGGGTCGAGTGTCCGGGCCAAAGAGCGCGGCGTGACGCCGAGGACAGGGAGGCGTTCGAGACTCGGCTCGCCCAGCTCCTTGCCCGGCACGACGACCGTGCCGTGGGCGACGGCCGTGGCCGCCGCGACGCCGGGGAGCCGGCGGATCCGCGCCACCGCG
This sequence comes from Streptomyces niveus, assembly GCF_001723055.1. Lineage (GTDB taxonomy): Bacteria > Actinomycetota > Actinomycetes > Streptomycetales > Streptomycetaceae > Streptomyces > Streptomyces niveus. The sequence goes on along the minus strand of NZ_MDCR01000305.1, from coordinate 3,017 downwards.
TCGTACGGGACACCCGGGCCGCTCACCGCCACATCCGCGCGCGCCGCAGCCCGCGCCTGGGCCGCCGCCTCGTGCCCGAGCGTCGCGCCCCCGGCCAACTGCACCAGCACGAACGCCGTGACCAGCACCACGGGCGTGATCGCCGCGCCCAGCCGCGCCGCGTTCGCCGTACACGCCGACGCCGCCAGCCGGCCCCCGACGCCGAGCCGCCGCATCGGCGCGCCCAGCACCCGCATCGCCCCGCGCGCGAGCCACGGCCCGAGCAGCGCGCAGCCGATCACCATCGTCAGGGCGGACGCCGAGGCAGCGGCGGCGGCAGCGGCACCGTGCTGGAGCGCGCCCGCCCCCGCCGACGCGGCGCCCAGACCCAGCAGCACACAGCCCGTCAACTGCCGTGCGCTGCCCGGTTCTTCCTCCCGCAGCGCCTCGGCGGGCCGCGTCCTGGCCGCCCGCGCGCAGCAGCCGAGCGCGGTCAGCCACGCGATGAGCACCATCAGACCGGCCGTGCCGAGCGGCGCGGCGGCGAGCCACGGCGGGAACGGCAGCTCCAGACCCTCCGGCACGGCGCCGCGCCCCACCAGCAGGGCGCGCGACGCCAGATACGCGGGGACCGCGCCCACCGCCCCAACCACCGCCGCCAGTACGGCGATCCGGCCGACCTCGCGGCCGACGGCGCGGCGCAGTTGCCACGGGGTGGCGCCGACCGCGCGCAGCAGCGCGAGTTCACGGGCGCGCTGGCGCAACGCCTGCGCCACCGTCGACGTCACGACCAGGACCCCGACGAGTACGACGACGGAGGCCAGCGACGCCAGCACCTGGAGCAGGGGCATCCGCGCGGGCGCGGCGGCCAGGAACTCCGCCTCGCCGCGCGCGTCGCCGGTCAGTATGCGCAAGCGCGCCGGGTCGTCGTCCGCGCGGTGCGGGGCGGAGACATCGCGCAGGTCGGCGGCGTCCAGCGCGTGGCGTACGCGGGTGCGCAGGACGTCGTCCGGTACGCCGCTGTCCGCGAGGACGCCGATCGCGTCCAACTCGCCCGGCCTGCCCGCCAGTCGGTGGGCCTCGTCCCGCGAGAAGTGGACCGTACGGCGGGCGTCGGCGCTCACGCCCGTGACCGTGTACGTGTGCGTGTCCGTTGCGGAGCCCGTCCCGTACGGGATCGACAGCCGGTCCCCGGTCCGCGCCACTCCCTTCCCGACCACGATCTCCCGTGCTCCGGTGGGCGGCCGGCCCTCCAGCAGGCGCGTGGGCGCGGACGCCAGGCGCGTGGCCTCCCACGGACGGCCGGTCGCCGCGCTCCCTCGGACCGTCACCGGGAAGGCCACGTCCGCGACCGCCGCGCGCACGCCCGGTACCTGCCGTACGACATCCAGGGCCCGCGCCGGTACCCGTACCCGCTCCGTCAGCCCGGCGCGTACGGTCCGGGCCTCGCTGCCCCACGGCTTCGCGGTGTAGCGGGTGCTCTGGGTGCCCGCCACGACCGCGTCGGCCCCGGCGTACCGCTCCACGCGCGCGTGGCCGAGCGCCGCCGAACCGGCCGCGAGGCCGAGCGTCCCCAGGAGCAGCGAACCGAGGGCCAGGGCCGCGAAGACGGCGGCCCAGGCGCGGCGGTGCGTACGCGCGCCCCGCGCGGCGAGCAGCGCGACGACTCCACCGCCGCGTACGACATCCCGGCGATCTCCGCGCTTCATGCCGCTGCCCTCTCCACGGCCTTCTCCGCCTCCGCCAGCCCGCGCATGATCCGCAGCACGGTCCGCGCGTCAGGTGCCTCCAGCGTGTCGGCGACCAGCCCGTCGGCCAGGAACAGCACACTGTCCGCCCACGCCGCGGCCGCCGGATCGTGGGTGACCATCACGACGGTGCGGCCCTCGGTGTCCACCGCCCGCCGCAGCAGGGCCAGCACGTCCTGCGCGGTCAACGGGTCCAGCGCGCCGGTCGGTTCGTCGGCGAAGACGATCTCCGGGGCCGTCACCAGCGCCCGGGCGACGGCCACCCGCTGCTGCTGCCCGCCGGACAGCCGCCCCGGGGTGTCCACCGCGCGCCCGGCCAGCCCGACGACGGCCAGGGCCTCCCGTACTGGGGCGTCCGGCACCCGACCGCCCGCGAGCAGCAGAGGGAGCGCCACGTTCTCCGCGACCGTCAGCGACGGCACGAGATTGTGCGCCTGGAACACGAACCCGATCCGCTCCCGCCGCAGCCGCGTCAGCGCGGTCTCCTTGAGCCCGCCCAGGTCCGTGCCCGCGATCCGGACCGACCCGCCGGTGGGCCGGTCGAGACCGGCGGCGCACTGCAACAGCGTCGACTTGCCGGAGCCCGAGCGCCCCATCACCGCGAGGAACCGCCCGCGCGGCACGACGAGGTCCACCGGCCCCAGGGCGCGTACGCCGTTCGCGTACGCCCTGCTCACGCCGTCCATTACGAGCGCTTGCCGCGCCATGGCGTCCCCGCCTCTCAGTGGTTCCTACGAGCCACTCGAAACGCTAGGGACGATCACGCGGGGCGCCGAGAGAGCACGCCCCCGTCCGCGGGGTACAGCCCGCACCACCAAGGCCCGTTCAGCGCTTGGTGGCGCGCCCCCGCTCCAGCCCCCGTCGCCGCCATGCGCCCGCCAGTTGGCCCGTGAGGTAGCACGTCGCGATCGTCGACAGGGACGCGCGGAACCAGCCGATGTCCGGCGACCACCACGCGTATGCCGTGACCAGTACGAACAGCGGCAGCGCCGCGATGCGCAGCAGCCACCAGCGCGGTCGGCGCGGAGCCGTGGGGCGGCCGGAACGGTCGCCGGACATGGTGTCCACGATGCCCGCGAAGAAGCCCCGGCGGGCCAGCACCCGGGCGCCCGCGAGGGTGGTGAGGACCTCGTCGCGGGTGCCGAACCCGGCCGGGACCGGCGGCAGTCCGAGCGCGTCGACCAGGGCCGACTGGCGGCGGGCCGGGTCGTCGGAGCCGCGCAGCAGGTTGGTGATCGGGCGGGTGTCGGCGACGCCGTACACCTTCGCGAGGGTCGCGGCGGTCGCCGA
>NZ_MDCR01000304.1 GCF_001723055.1 Streptomyces niveus | reverse complement strand
CGCGCCATCCGGAGCCGTTCGGCGCTGTCGGCGGCCTCCGTGGGGCCCATTCCGGCGAGGGACACGACGAGTTCGAGGGAGATGTCGGTGCCGAGTATCGCGGCTGCCCAGGCGAAGCGGGTCGTGGTGGTGCCCAGCTCCTCGAGCCGGGCGATGAGACCGGTGCCGCGGGTCATGGCGCCGAGCGCGCTGAGGGCGTCGGCGGATCCGCCGACGGGGTCCAGTGCCTCGTCCCGTGCCTTGGCGAGCAGTTCGACGGTTTCGTAGGCGTTGCCGCCGGTGACTTCCCACACCTCGCGGCAGAACGGGTCGTCCGCGTGCTCGCCGAGGGTGGCACGGGCGAGCTTCGCGGTGGCCTCGGAGGTCAGCGCCTTGAGGGTGACGAGCAGCCGGGCGCTCTCGCCGAGGGCCCGCAGGAGGTGGGCGCACTCGCCGATCGCGTCCTCGCTGCGGTACGCAACGACGACCAGAATCGGCGGGCCGGCCGTACGCCGGGCGAAGGACGCCAGCCAGGCGAGGGATTCCAGGTCGGACCAGTGCGCGTCGTCGACGACCACGATGAGCGGGGGCAGTGTCTCGGCGAGTCTGCGGAACAGGGTCTCCAGGCCGTCCCGGACACCCTGCGGGTCGGCCGGTCGCGCGCCGGGCGGCGCCACTCCGAGGGCGGGGCCGACGATGTCGTAGCCGTCGCCGAGCAGTTCGCGTACCTCGGCGGGGGTGCGCGTCGTGAGGGCCGGCTGGAGCAGTTGCCGTACGACGTGGAACGGCACCGAGGTCACGGTCTCGCCGCCGCGCGCCGACCACACCGTGCAGCGGCCGGCCCCCATGCGCCGGACCTCGGCGAGCAGCGCGGTCTTGCCGAGTCCGGCGGCGCCCCGGTAGACGAGGAGTCCGCCGGACGGGGTGTCTCCGAACAGTCCTTCCACGGCGTGTGCGGCGGCCGCGATTTCGGGCTCGCGTTCGAGGAGTGGGAGGCCGGCCGGACCCGTCGGCGGGGACATCATCACCCTCCTTGGATGAACGGGCGTGCAGGTCAGGTCACGACCCTAGCCCGGCGGTCCCGCCGATGGGCAGGGATCCGCGCGGATCCGGACGATTTCGGCCGGTGCCGATCGATCACGTGTACGCGTCCGGTGTCTCTATGGTCACACCATGCGAGAAGAACAGACAGAGCGCGCGGCGCCGTTGGTCTGGAAGGGCGTCAACTACGACACGGGGACGGACTATTCGGGCCGCGGCTCGGCGCCGCCGCCGTGGCCCGACGAGGTCGTGCGGGGTCATATGGCGCTCATCCGGCGGGAGTTGCACGCGAACTCGCTCACGGTGTTCGGCACGGACGTCGAGCGGCTCGCGGCGTACGCGGGCTTCGCCGCCGAGGCGGGGCTGCATGTCTGGTTGCAGCCCCGTCTCATCGAGGGCGACGCGGACGCGACGCTGGCGCACCTCGCGGCGGCGGCCGAGGCGGCGGAGCGGCTGCGGCAGCGCCACGGGGACGGGGCCGTCGGCCTCAACGTCGGCTGCGAGCTGACGATCTTCGGCTCGGGCCTGATTCCCGGCGGAACGTACGGGGAGCGCACGGCCAAGCTGTCGATGCCGGACTGGTGGCCCCGTATGCCGGAGTTCAGCGAGAGACTGAACGTGACGCTGGCCCGCGCGGTCGACGTGGCCCGCGCGCGCTTCGGCGGGCCGCTGACGTACGGCGGCGCCCTGTGGGAGCAGGTGGAGTGGTCCGGCTTCGACTTCGTCGGCCAGAACTACTACCGGATGGCGTACAACACCGAGCAGTACACGGACGGTCTGCGCGCCCATCTGGACCACGGAAAACCGCTCCTGATCACGGAGTTCGGCTGTTGCACCTTCGAGGGCGCGGCGGCGGCCGGGCCGACCGGCTTCGACATCATCGACTGGTCGGCGGATCCCCCGGTACTGGCCGGCGCCTACGTGCGCTCGGAACAGGAACAGGCCGACTACCTGACGGACCTGCTCGACCTATACGAGACGCACGGTGTCCACGGCGCGTACGTCTACGACTTCGCCTCCTCGAAGCCGTACTCCCCCGATCCGGCACGCGACTTGGACATGGGGAGTTTCGGTCTGCTGAAGGCGGTGAACGGGGGCTGGGAAAAGAAGGAGTCGTTCCGGGCGGTGGCGAGGCGATTCGCCTGAGGCAGGTGACTAGGCCCGGTCTCGGGCCTTGCCGGCGCCTCGGAGGGAGGCGAGGACCAGGCGGCCGTAGCGGGTGGTGAGCGCGGCGGCCGTCGCGACGATCGACAGGCCGAGGGCGGCGAGGAGGTGGGAGACCGACTCGTCGCCGATGACCTGGAGGACACCGAGCGCCGTGCCGAGCGGCAGGCCGAGGATGGTGAGGACTCCCAGGGCGCCGCTGATCTGCTGGCTCTCCAGGGTCTGCACGAGCCGGCTGTAGTCGGCGGCCTCGGCGAGGATCTCGGCGAACCGTTCGGGGAGGCGGTGCTGGTGCTGGAAGGCGCGCAGCAGGCCGTTGGCGGGGCCGTGGGCGGTGAGGTGCTGGCGCCAGTAGGTACTGCGGAAGCGGGCGATGTTCTTCTCCAGCGCGGTCACCCGGCGGGTGAGGCGGTCGGAGTCGAAGACCGCGGAGAGTTCCTCGGTCAGCTCGTCTATGTGGTCGCGCTGGAGCGAGCCGAGCAGCAGGGCGTCGAGGTAGACGGTACGGGCGTGCAGGGCGCCGAAGTCGTAGAAGTCGCCGTCCCCGGTGTCGGCGCGGTGGCCGAGGAACGCGGCACCGTGGCGCAGCACGAGGGCGCTCCAGTCGGCGGATACGCGCACCGTGGAGGCGTCGCGGTTCGGGACGCTCTCGGGGGCGAGCGGGAGGTCGCCCGGGTTCGACCGGGAGGCGAGCTGCCAGAGCCAGCGGTCGGCCGTGGGCGGGAGCGTCGTCTCGGGGTCCGGGCGCAGCGCGGGTGTGTGGTGCGCCTCGGGGGTCACGAACGCGACGGTGTACGGGCGGGCGAGGGCGAACGTGCCTGTCCCGTCGCGTACTTCGGCGATCCCGGCCAGGAGCGCCGCCGGGTCGAGCGGCCCGGTGAGTGGTTCGGGTCCGGCGGTGGGGCGGTGGCCGATGGCCCGCAGCACGGGGAGCAGCGGCCGGTCGACGGTGAAGTGCAGGACGGCGAGGGCGTGTTGGGCGGTGCGGACGGTGGCGGTACGCAGGATCTCCAGGCCGGCCAGGTGCAGGCCCTCGTGGGTGACGGAGGCGTACCGGTGCCAGCGGCAGGGGCGGTCCGGGGTGCCGTAGAGGACGCGGGCGGAGGCGGGGGCGAAGTAGCGGGAGCGGGTGGCGGTGTCGGTGCGGCGGGCGCCGAGTTCGAACGGGTACGGGCCCGTGGCCCAGCCTGAGCGGGGGTCCGGTGTGCGGTGCAGCCGGAGCGGGAGGACGACGGTGAGGGTCTGGCGCGCGCCGATGACGGATTCGAGATCGGGGGCGGGGCCGGGGGTGAGG
>NZ_MDCR01000303.1 GCF_001723055.1 Streptomyces niveus | reverse complement strand
AACGGGCATGTCCGCCCCCGCGATGTGCTCTGCGGGGGCGGACACGGGTGTTACGCCGTCCCGGCCGGGGCCGGGACGGGAGCCGCCGGAACGGGCGCCGTCAGGACGGCCGCCGTCACGCCGCCGGCTCGCCGAGACGCAGGACGTAGCCGGTGTAGCCGTACTCCCCACCGTGCTCGCGGCGCATCGCGATCTCCGCGCGCGTCAGGTCGAGCGCCTGCGCCATGCCCGGCGCCCGCCGGTCGGCCGAGTCGGCCCGCTCGCCGAGCGGCCCGTAGTACTCGTCCCAGTCGCTCTCCGGCTGCGGGTACACCTCCACCACGGTGTAGCCGGCCGCGACGGCCGCGGCCGTGTTCTCCCCGGTCGTACGCAGCGTGTACTGCTCGTCCCAGAAGGCACGTGCCTCGGGGCTCGGGTCGGCCCGCGTCCACTCGCACTCGGTGACGACCAGCGCGCCGCCGGGGGCGAGCAGCCGCCGCCAGTGGGCCAGGCCGTTGTCGAAGCCGATGGAGTAGATCGAGCTCTCCGCCCAGATCAGGTCGAACGACCCGTCCGGGTAGGGGAGTTCGGCCATGTCCGCCACCTCGGTGCGGATCGATCCGGTGAGCCCCCGGGCGGCGGCGCTGTGCCGCAGCTCGTCGAGGAACGGCTCGTGCAGATCGACGGCGGTCACCCGCGCGCCGGCCTCGGCGGCCAGCAGGAGCGAGACCAGACCGGGGCCGCAGCCCAGGTCGAGCGCGCGCGGCCGCGACGGCAGCGGTCCGGCGAAGGACAGCAGCCGCCGGGTGGTGGCGTCGGAGCCGGGCCCCTGCCGCGGCAGCCCGTGGTGGAGGGAGAAGAAGGCTTCGTGGAGTTGGTCGGTGTCGTTGGTGGCGTCGTTGTTGATGTCGTTGTCGGACAACGTGAGAACCCTTGTGTGAGGGGCTCCGGCCGACGCGGGACCGGTGTGGTGCGGACCGGTCAGCCGGCAGCCCGGAAGTCGAGGAAGGACCGTGTGCCGCGCGGGGCGACCTCCACTGCGACGGTCATCAACCTCAGCTCCTCTCACGACGCGGGAGACCGTGTCGTCTCCGGCCGCCAACACTAGCAACGGCCGCGCCGCGTCAGTGACAGAGATTCGCCTCGTGCTCGGCGTGCCCCATCGGCTCCAGCTGGAAGGTGCAGTGCTCCACGTCGAAGTGGTCGCCGAGACAGCCCTGGAGATCGTGGAGCATCTTCTCGTGCCCGACGCTGTCCAGCACGGACTGGCTCACCACCACATGCGCCGACAGCACCGGCATGCCCGAGGTGATCGTCCAGGCGTGCAGGTCGTGCACGTCCTCCACGCCCGGCAGCGCCACTATGTGCGCCCTGACCTCGGCCATGTCCACGCCCTTGGGCGCCGCCTCCAGCAGCACGTTCAGCGTCTCGCGCAGCAGCTTCACCGTCCTCGGGACGATCATCAGACCGATCACCAGGGACGCGATAGGGTCGGCCGCCTGCCAGCCCGTGGTCAGGATGACCGTCGCCGAGATCAGCACGGCGACCGAGCCCAGCGTGTCGGCCAGCACCTCCAGATACGCGCCGCGCACATTGAGGCTCTCCTTCTGCCCGCGCATCAGCAGGGAGAGGGAGATCAGATTGGCGACCATGCCGACCGCCGCGAAGATGATCGTCAGCCCGCCCTTGGTGTCGGCGGGGGTGATGACGCGCTCGACCGCCTCGAAGAGCAGGAAGCCGCCGACACCGAGCAGCAGCAGACAGTTGGCGAGCGCGGCCAGGATCTCGGCGCGGGCCAGTCCGAACGTACGGTTTCCGGTCGGCGGCCGGTTGGCGAAGTGGACCGCGAGCAGGGCCAGGGCCAGGCCGACCGCGTCCGTCGCCATGTGCGCGGCGTCGGCGATCAGTGCCAGGGAGTCGGCCGCGATACCACCGACGATCTCCATGACCATGACGGACAGGGTGATCCCCAGCGCGATCCGCAGCCGCCCCTTGTACGCGGCGGTCGCTGTCCCCGGCGGCGGTGCGCCGCCGTGTGTGTGCCCGTGATCGTGCCCAGCCCCCATGAGGTTGCCTCCCGGTCAGTTCGATCGTGCCGACGCGGCCCAGTGAACTACGGGTGGGGGGTATCGAGCAACACGGCAGTGAACACCGTTGTCATTCCCTCTGACCTGCGGGAATGCCCGCAGGTCAGTGGAGTGACAAGATCCTTTACGGGTCAGTCGGCAGGCAGCTCGGGGTGGCGCAGCAGCCAGCCTTCCCACGCCGATTCGACCATTTCGCGTACTCCGCGCCGGGCCGTCCAGCCCAGGTCCGTGGTGATCGCGTCGACCGACGCGACGGCCTTCGCCGCGTCGCCCGCCCGCCGGGGCTCGACGACCGGGGGAGTCGTCCGGCCCGTGACCTCGGCCACCAGATCCGCGAGTTCGCGCACCGACACGCCCTCGCCGCGCCCGATGTTGTACGTCAGGTCGCCGGGCGTCTCCCGCTCGGCCAGCCGCCGTGCCACCGCGAGATGGGCGTCGGCGAGATCCGCGACATGGATGTAATCCCGTACGCAGGTGCCGTCCGGCGTCGGATAGTCCGCGCCGAAGATCCGCATCGGCTCACCGCGGGTGATCCGGTCGAAGAACATCGGGATGATGTTGAACACCCCGGTGTCCGCCAGTTCGGGGCGCGCGGCCCCCGCCACGTTGAAGTAGCGCAGACACGCGGTGGACAGCGAGTGGGCCCGGCCCGTGGCGCGTACCAGCCACTCGCCCGTGAGCTTCGTCTCGCCGTACGGGTTGATCGGCACGGCCGGCGTCCGCTCCGTGATCAGGTCCACCTCGGGCACGCCGTACACGGCCGCCGACGACGAGAACAGGAACCGCCCGACCCCGGCCGCGACCACGGCCTCCAGCAGCACGGTGAGCCCGTGCACGTTCTCCCGGTAGTACGCGAGCGGCTGCTCGACCGACTCGCCGACCTGCTTCTTGGCCGCGAGATGCACCACACCGGTCACCGCGTGGTCGGCCAGCGCCCGGTCGACGACCTCCCGGTCGAGCAACGAGCCCCGCACCAGCGGGATTTCGGCGGGCAGCCGGTCCGTGACGCCGGACGAGACGTCGTCCAGGACGACGACCCGTTCACCCGCCTCGGTCATGGACCGCGCCACATGCGCGCCGATGTACCCCGCTCCACCTGTGATCAGCCAAGTCATGCCGCCACCATAGAGCGTGCCGCGAGGCGGCCTCGGTGGTCGTACGGTTACCGGACGTTCACCTGGCGGTCGCGGTTTCGACGGTGCAGACCGTGCGGAGTCGGATATGTCTTACGGGAGCCGCACGGGTCCCCGGCGGCCACGGTTTGTGGGGCGAGGCATCGATCGACAATGATGATCTCCCGGCGGGTCGGAATTGGCCCGGCTCATGGCGTCCGGGGCGTGAACGGGCGGTGAACTCGGCCTTCCGTTCATCCGATAGCCTCTGCCGACACGCCGCCGACCCGGACCCCGGGCACAGCCGCCGCGTCAGCCCCGCAGTGTCCTCGCAGTGTCAAGGAGTGAATTCGTCTGTCGACCGCCATCCTCACCGGTACGCCGGTACCCGGATCGCCGCTCGAAGGCGATCTGCGGTCGCTGGGATTCGACGTGCGCACCGCGCCCGACGCGGCGGCGGCCGTCGGCCTGCTCGCCGCCGTGCCGCCCGCCGACCGCGTCGCCCTCGTCGACCAGCGCTTCGTGGGCCATCTCCACGCGCTGCGGCTGGCGTTGACCGATCCCCGGTTCCCGGCGGCTGCCGTCACCGGCGCGCTGACCGCCCAGCCCGAGGCGCGGGCCGCGCTGTCCGTGGCACTGGCCACCGTGACGAACGGCACCGCCGCCAACCGTACGGACGCCAAGGCGGACGCCGCCGTACGAACCGGTGGCGCCGGCCTGGCGACCGGACCGGGCGAGCCCACCACCCGCACCGCCTCCGCCGAACTCCCGCTCGCCGACCGGGTGGGCGCCGCCCTCGACGCCGACGGCACCGCCGTGCAGCACCCCGAACTCGGCTCGCTCGTCGCCGCCGTCCCCGACGGACCGGCCGCCCGCGAAGAGGCGCTCGCCGCCGTCGCGGCCGTGGACGACGAGGCGGTACGGCTGCGCTCCGCCGTGAAGGCCCGCGACGGGTTCTTCACCACCTTCTGCATCAGCCCCTACTCCCGCTACCTCGCCCGCTGGTGCGCCCGGCGCGGACTGACGCCCAACCAGGTCACCACCGCGTCCCTGCTCACCGCCCTGGTCGCGGCGGGCTGCGCGGCCACCGGCACCCGGGGCGGCTACGTCGCGGCCGGACTGCTGCTGCTCTTCTCCTTCGTCCTGGACTGCACCGACGGGCAGCTCGCCCGCTACTCGCTCCAGTACTCCACGATGGGCGCCTGGCTCGACGCGACCTTCGACCGGGCCAAGGAGTACGCGTACTACGCCGGTCTCGCCCTCGGCGCCGCCCGAGGCGGTGATGACGTCTGGGCGCTCGCGCTCGCCGCGATGGTCCTCCAGTCCGTCCGCCACTTCGTCGACTTCTCCTTCAACGAGGCCAACGCCGACAGCACCGCCGCGACGGTCAACGGCAAAGCCGTCGTCGGCACCCCCACCACCGCCCTCTCCAGCAGGCTCGACAGCGTCGGCTGGACCGTCTGGGTGCGCCGGATGATCGTCCTGCCGATCGGCGAGCGCTGGGCGATGATCGCCGTCCTCACCGCCCTCACCACGCCCCGGATCGTCTTCTACGCGCTCCTCGCCGGCTGCGCCTTCGCCGCCTGCTACACCACCGCGGGCCGCGTCCTGCGCTCGGTGACACGCAAGGCCGTCCGCACCGACCGGGCCGCCCAGGCGCTCGCCGACCTCGCCGACACCGGCCCGCTCGCCGAGCTGGTCGCCCGCGCGGTACGGCGCCCGGTCCGCGCGCTGCCCGGTGTGCTGCCGCTGCTGATCGCCCTCGCGGGCGGAGCCGCCGCCGTCGGCGTGGCCGCCTTCGGCCCGCTCGACAGCCCCCTGCTGATCCTCGGCGCCCTCGTGTACGTCCTGACCTCGGGGATCGCCGTCGCCCACCGGATGGGCGGCCCGCTCGACTGGCTCGTCCCGCCGGTCTTCCGCGCGACCGAGTACGGCTTCCTGCTGGTCCTCGCCGCCCGCGCCGACGTCCCCGGCGCCCTGCCCGCCGCGTTCGGCCTGGTCGCGGCCGTCGCCTACCACCACTACGACACGGTGTACCGCATCCGTGGCGGCGCCGGAGCCCCGCCCCGCGGGCTGGTCAGGGCACTCGGCGGACACGAGGGCCGCACGCTGCTCGTCGCCGTACTCGCCGCCCTCACCACAGCTGAGTCCGGCCTTGCGCCGGAACTGACGGTGATCGCCGTCCTCGTCGCCGTGATCGCGCTCGCGGAGTCCATCCGGTTCTGGGTGTCCTCCGGAGCCCCCGCCGTACACGACGAAGGAGAAACCGCATGATCGGCCTCGTACTGGCAGCAGGCGCCGGCCGGCGCCTGCGCCCCTACACCGACACGCTCCCCAAGGCCCTCGTGCCGGTGGACGGCGACACGACCGTCCTCGACCTGACCCTCGGCAACTTCGCGGAGATCGGGCTCACCGAGGCAGCGATCGTCGTCGGCTACCGCAAGGAGGCCGTGTACGAGCGCAAGGCGGCCCTGGAGGCCAAGTACGGCCTCACCCTCACCCTCGTCGACAACGACAAGGCCGAGGAGTGGAACAACGCCTACTCCCTCTGGTGCGCCCGTGACGTCATCAGGCGCGGTGTGATCCTCGCCAACGGCGACACCGTCCACCCCGTCTCCGTCGAGCGGACACTACTCGCCGCCCGCGGCGAGGGCCGGCGGATCATCCTCGCCCTCGACGCGGTGAAGCAGCTCGCCGACGAGGAGATGAAGGTCATCACCGAGGGCGACAAGGGCGTGCGCCGCATCACCAAGCTGATGGACCCCGCCACCGCCACCGGCGAGTACATCGGCGTCACACTCATCGAGCCCGAGGCCGCCGACGAACTCGCCGACGCCCTGAAGGCCACCTTCGAGCGCGACCCCGACCTCTACTACGAGGACGGCTACCAGGAACTCGTGGACAGAGGCTTCACCGTCGACGTCGCCCCCATCGGCGACGTCCCCTGGGTGGAGATCGACAACCACGACGACCTCGCGAAGGGCCGTGTCATCGCGTGCCAGTACTGACCCGACTCATCCCGTCCCCGGTCGTCGTCGACATCACGCGCGGCGCCCTGGACGACCTGGCCGGCCTCCTCGCCGACCAGCGGATCTCCGCGTCCGGCAAGCTCGCCGTCGCGATCAGCGGCGGCTCGGGGCAGGCGCTGCGCGAGAAGCTGTCTCCGGTACTGCCCGGCGCCGCCTGGTACCCGGTCGCCGACGGCACGATCGACTCGGCCGTCAAGCTCGCCGACGACATCAAGGGCAAGCGGTACGACGCGGTGGTCGGCCTCGGCGGCGGCAAGATCATCGACGTGGCGAAGTACGCCGCCGCGCGGGTCGGCCTGCCGATGGTCTCCGTCGCCACCAACCTCGCCCACGACGGCCTGTGTTCACCGGTCGCCACCCTCGACAACGACAACGGCCGCGGCTCCTACGGCGTCCCGATGCCGATCGCGATGGTCATCGACCTCGACGTCGTACGCGAGGCCCCGGCCCGCTTCGTACGCTCCGGGATCGGCGACGCCATCTCCAACCTCTCGGCGATCGCCGACTGGGAGCTGTCCCACGAGGTCAACGGCGAGCCCATCGACGGCCTGGCCGCCGCCATGGCCCGTACCGCCGGCGAGTCCGTCCTGCGCCACCCGGGCACCGTCGGCGACGACGAGTTCCTCACCGTGCTGTCCGAGGCGCTCGTGCTGTCCGGCATCGCCATCTCGATCAGCGGCGACACCCGCCCCTCGTCCGGCGCCTGCCACGAGATCAGCCACGCCTTCGACCTGCTCCACCCCAGGAGGGCCGCCAGCCACGGCGAACAGGTCGGCATCGGCGCCGCCTTCGCGATGTATCTGCGCGGCGCCCACGAGCAGTCGCGGCTCTTCGCGGAGGTGCTGCGCAGACACGAACTGCCCGTGCTGCCCGCCGAGATCGGCTTCACCGCCGACGAGTTCGTCCAGGCCGTCGAGTACGCGCCGCAGACCCGGCCGGGCCGCTTCACGATCCTCGAACACCTCGACCTGTCCACCGACCAGATCAGGGACGCGTACGCCGACTATGCCAAGACCATCAGTAGCTGAACTCCGTCCAGTCGTGCACCCGCCGGGCGTCAAGGACCGGCGGAGCGGCGAGCACTGGGGCGGCCGGCTCTACATGCGCGAGATCTCCCTGCGCGTCGACCGGTACCTGGTGAACACCAGCGTCACGCCCAACCAGGTCACGTACGTGATGACCGTCGCCGGCGCCCTCGCCCTGCCCGCCCTCCTGGTGCCGGGCATCGCGGGCGCGGTGCTCGGCGTGCTGGCGGTCCAGCTCTATCTGCTGCTGGACTGCGTCGACGGCGAGATCGCCCGCTGGAAGAAGCAGTACTCGATGACCGGGGTCTATCTGGACCGCGTCGCCGCCTACCTGTGCGACGCCGCCGTCCTGGTCGGCTTCGGACTGCGCGCCGCCGACCTGTGGGGCACCGGGCGGATCGACTGGCTGTGGGCCTTCCTCGGTACGCTCGCCGCCCTCGGCGCCATCATGATCAAGGCCGAGACCGACCTGGTCGGCGTCGCCCGCCACCAGCAGGGCCTGGCCCCGGTCAAGGAGGCGGCCTCCGAGCCGCGCTCGTCCGGCATGGCGCTCGCCCGCAGGGCCGCCGGGGCGCTGAAGTTCCACCGGCTCATCCTGGGCATCGAGGCGTCCCTGCTGATCCTGCTCCTGGCGATCCTGGACACCGTCCGGGACGATCTGTTCTTCTCCCGGCTCGGCGTCGCCGTCCTGGCCGGAATCGCCGTCGTGCAGACGCTGCTGCACCTCGTGTCGATCCTCGCGTCCAGCAGGCTGAGGTGAGTGACATGCGTCTCGGTGCGGTGATCATCACCATGGGCAACCGCCCCGACGACCTGCGCGCCCTCATCGACTCCGTCGCCAAGCAGGACGGCGACCCGATCGATGTCGTGGTCGTCGGCAACGGCGCCCCCGTCGGCGACGTGCCCGACGGCGTACGGACCATCGAGCTGCCCGAGAACCTCGGCATCCCCGGCGGCCGCAACGTGGGCATCGAGGCCTTCGGCCCCTCCGGCGGCGACGTGGACGTCCTGCTCTTCCTGGACGACGACGGGCTGCTGCCCGGCACCGACACCGCCGAACTGGTCCGCGAGGCGTTCGCCGCCGACCCGGTCCTCGGCATCGTCAGCTTCCGGATCGCCGACCCCGACACCGGCCTCACCCAGCGGCGCCACGTCCCCCGGCTGCGCGCCTCCGACCCGCTGCGCTCCTCCCGCGTGACGACCTTCCTGGGCGGCGCCAACGCCGTCCGTACGAAGGTCCTCGCCGAGGTCGGCGCCCTGCCCGGCGACTTCTTCTACGCCCACGAGGAGACCGACCTCGCCTGGCGGGCCCTGGACGCCGGCTGGATGATCGACTACCGCGCGGACATGGTCCTCTTCCACCCCACGATGCCGCCCTCCCGGCACGCGGTCTACCACCGCATGGTGGCCCGCAACCGGGTCTGGCTCGCCCGCCGCAACCTGCCCGCGCCCGTCGTCCCCGTCTATCTGGGCGTCTGGATCCTGCTCACCCTGGCCCGCCGCCCCACCGTCCCCGCGCTCAAGGCATGGTTCGGCGGATTCCGGGAAGGCTGGTCCACTCCGTGCGGTCCCCGCAGGCCCATGAAGTGGCGTACGGTGTGGCGGCTGACCCGACTGGGCCGACCGCCTGTCATCTGACAGGCTCGGTTCTGAGAGCATCGGGGAGATAACTTCCGGGTCACGGCCGTCCACGCCTGGACCCGACCGGCCGCGCATCTTGAACACGAAAGTTTCAACTTGTGAGTGAGACAACCCATGACGGCGGCGCGATCGCGATGAGCGCCCCGCCGTCTCCCGACGACGGTCTGTCCTCGACCGAACTGGCCGCCAAGTACGGCCTGTCGGTGAGCGGTGCCCGTCCGGGACTGGCCGAGTACATCCGCAAGCTGTGGGGCCGGCGCCATTTCATCCTCGCCTTCTCCCAGGCGAAGCTGACGGCCCAGTACAGCCAGGCGAAACTCGGCCAGCTCTGGCAGGTGGCGACCCCGCTGCTCAATGCCTTCGTCTACTTCTTGATCTTCGGCCTGATCCTGAACGCGGGACGCGGTATGGAGATCAGGGTCTACATCCCGTTCCTGGTGACGGGGGTGTTCGTGTTCGCCTTCACGCAGACGTCCGTGATGGCGGGCGTGAAGTCGATCTCGGGCAACCTCGGGCTGGTGCGCGCGCTGCACTTCCCCCGCGCCTCACTGCCCATCTCCTTCGCGCTCCAGCAGCTCCAGCAGCTGCTGTTCTCGATGATCGTGCTGCTGGCCGTGGTGGTCGCGTTCGGCAGCCTGCCGGGCCTGTCCTGGCTGCTGGTGCTGCCCGTCCTGGCGCTCCAGTTCGTCTTCAACACCGGTCTCGCGCTGATCATGGCCCGGCTGGGCAGCAAGACACCCGACCTCGCCCAGCTGATGCCGTTCATCATGCGGACCTGGATGTACGCGTCCGGCGTGATGTTCTCCATCCCGCTGATCCTCGCCGACAAGCCGAACGTGCCGAGCTGGATCGTCGACGTACTCCAGTACAACCCCGCCGCCATCTACATGGACCTCATCCGTTTCGCGCTGATCGACGACTACGGCTCATCGAACCTGCCCCAGCACGTGTGGGCCGCGGGTCTCGCCTGGTCGCTCCTCGTCGGCATCGCGGGCTTCGTGTACTTCTGGAAGGCTGAGGAACGGTACGGCCGTGGCTGACCTCAACGAGCAGGGACGCGTCCCCACCGTCATCGCCGACGACGTGCACATCGTGTACCGCGTCAACGGCGGCAGCGGCGGCAAGGGCAACGCCACCGCGGCACTGAGCCGCATACTCAGGCGCGACAAGGGCGAGGCGCGCGGAGTCCGTAAGGTGCACGCGGTCCGGGGGGTGAGCTTCACCTCCTACCGGGGTGAGGCGATCGGCCTGATCGGCACCAACGGCTCCGGCAAGTCGACCCTGCTGCGCGCCATCGCGGGGCTGCTGCCCACCGAGCACGGCAAGGTGTACACCGACGGCCAGCCCTCGCTGCTGGGTGTCAACGCCGCGCTGATGAACGACCTCACCGGCGAACGCAACGTCATCCTCGGCGGCCTGGCCATGGGCATGACCCGTGAGCAGGTGCGTGAGCGCTACCAGTCCATCGTCGACTTCTCCGGCATCAACGAGAAGGGCGACTTCATCACCCTGCCGATGCGGACGTACTCCTCCGGCATGGCGGCCCGGCTCCGCTTCGCCATCGCGGCGGCCAAGGACCACGACGTCCTCATGATCGACGAGGCCCTGGCGACCGGTGACCGCAAGTTCCAGATCCGCTCCGAGGCGCGGATCCGCGAGCTGCGCAAGGAGGCCGGCACGGTGTTCCTGGTCAGCCACAGCAACAAGTCGATCAGGGACACCTGCGACCGGGTGCTGTGGCTGGAGAAGGGCGAGCTGCTGATGGACGGCCCGACGGACGAGGTACTGAAGGCGTACGAGAAGGAGACCGGCAAGTAGCCGCGTCACCAAGGGAGTTCACACCTCCGCACACACCGAGGCGGCCGCCG
>NZ_MDCR01000302.1 GCF_001723055.1 Streptomyces niveus | reverse complement strand
CGCCGCGCCCGTGCCCATGGCACGTGTCAGACGTTAATGCCAGTGGAGGGGAGCCGCGTCAGCCGCAAGGAGGCAGAAGGCGATGCGAGTTGGAGCTTTTGTACTGGCGGCCCAGTTCCCGGGCCAGGGCCAGGGGGAAGCACTGCACAGAGCCGTGCGTACGACGGAGGTCGCCGAGGAGTCCGGGCTGGACTCGGTGTGGCTGGCCGAGCATCACTTCGTGCCGTACGGCACATGCCCGTCGGCTGTGACGCTGGCCGGCCTGCTGCTGGGGCGTACGCGGAGCATTCGGGTGGGTACGGCGGTCAGCGTGTTGCCGAACATCCATCCGGTGGCGCTCGGCGAGCAGGCGGCGCTGCTGCATCTGCTCTCCGGCGGGCGCTTCTCGCTCGGCGTGGGCCGGGGCGGGCCGTGGGTCGATCTGGAGGTCTTCGGTTCCGGACTCCGGGCGTACGAGAGGGACTTCCCCGAATCGCTCGACCTGCTGCTGCGCTGGCTGCGCGAGCCGAGGGTGTCGGCGGACGGCGAGCGCTACCGGTTCCGTGAGGTCCCCGTCGTACCGAGGCCGGACGAGTTGATCGGCGGCGCCGGCGGGCCCGAGGTGGTCGTGGCGTGCACCTCCGCGAAGAGCGTGCGCCTGGCCGCCGAGCGCGCGCTGCCGATGCTGCTGGGAATGCACTGCGGGGACGAGGAGAAGGCCGACATGGTGGCCCTGTGGCGGACCCACGCCATCGCCGCCGGCCACCCGCCCGAGGCGGCCGACGCCGCCGCGCACGTATCGGCGGGGGTGGCGCAGATCGCCGACAGCCGTACGGAGGCGACCGAGACGCTGGTGAAGGCGATGCCGGGCTGGCTGCGCCTCGGGCTCGGCGCCCATGTGACGGTGGACGGCAGGCCCAGGTCCATGCGCGATCCCGTCGCGTACACGGAGCTGTTGTGCGGACTGCATCCGGTGGGGCCTCCCCGGCTCGCCGCCGACCGGCTGGCGGCCACGGCGGAGCGAACGGGAATCACGCGCTTCGCGCTGCTCGTCGAAGGTTCCGGGGACCTGGCGGCCACGGAGGAGAACGTACGGCGGATGGGGGCCGAGGTGCTGTCCCGGCTCCGCTGAGCCGGAGCGGCGGCGCGGGCGGGCCGTCCGGCGGATCCCTGAGTCGGCCCAGGAATCCGCCGACAGACCGAAGCCGTCAGCAGTCCCGGAGCTCCGGGGACTGGTTGAGCAACTGCCCCCTGACGGAAGTGAAGCGGGCGAGCCTCTCGTCGACCGAGGGGTCCAGCGGGAACACCGCGACCCGGTGACAGTTCTGGAATGCCAGACGCACTCCGAAGTGGCGCTGAAGCGCACCGCGGATCGCGTCACTGGCGAGTGCGCGCAGCAGTTGACCGCGTGCCTGCTCGTCCGGCGGCGGCGTCTGGTTGTCGGCGAACTCTCCGCCGTCCACCTTCAGCTGTGCCACCAAGGAGCTGATCATCTCCCACGCGAAAGGCAGGGAGGTCCGGACGCAGTCGACGAATTCCGCTTCGTCGACCTCGCCTCGCTCGGCCTGCTCCAACAGTGCCGGTGAGACGTCGAGCGACATGGGTTCTCCTCTCGCGACCCCGGCAAACCGGGGCCTTACGGGCAGGGAAGGGGGAGACGACGACGCAGCGTGCACGACCGGCGACCTCCTGCATCCACGTTATGCGCGCTGTCCGGACCGCACCAGGCGAATGGGAACACAACCGGCCACAAACGAACGGGGCTTGAGGGGCGAATCGCGGCGAACGTCGACAGTCGAGTAGCGTTGCGGACCATGCGTCTCGTCATCGCCCGCTGCTCCGTCGATTACGCGGGCCGGCTCACCGCCCACCTGCCCTCCGCCCCCCGTCTGATCCTGGTCAAAGCTGACGGGAGCGTGTCGATCCACGCGGACGACAGGGCGTACAAACCGCTCAACTGGATGTCTCCGCCCTGCGCGCTCAAAGAGGGCACCGGTGACGATGTCGGCGTATGGACGGTCGTGAACAAAGCGGGCGAGAAACTGATCATCACGATGGAGGAAATCCTCCATGACTCGTCACATGAGCTCGGAGTCGATCCAGGCCTGATCAAGGATGGCGTGGAAGCACACCTCCAGGAGCTTCTGGCCGACCGCATCGAGACACTGGGCGACGGCTACAGCCTGATCCGCCGCGAGTACCCCACCGCCATCGGTCCGGTGGACATCCTGTGCCGCGACGCGGACGGTTCGACGGTGGCGATCGAGATCAAACGGCGGGGCGACATCGACGGCGTGGAGCAACTGACGCGCTATCTCGACCTGTTGAACCGCGATCCCCATCTGTCCCCGGTCCGCGGCCTGTTCGCGGCCCAGGAGATCAAGCCCCAGGCCCGCGTGCTGGCGACGGACCGGGGCATCGGCTGCGTGGTGCTGGACTACGACGCGCTGCGGGGCATCGAGGACGACAAACTGCGGCTGTTCTAGGGGGAGTTGCCGTCCGGCCGCTGCCGGGCGTACGGCGCGAACAGCAGGTCCCAGTTGGCCACGGCGCGGCCGGGCGGGTATCCGTCGCCCGCCGTGGCCGCGTCGCGCAGATAGAGCAGATGCCCGCGCGCGGCGCCGGCCTCCCCCGCCTCCAGCGCCCCGGTGGTGAACGTGCGCTGCTCGTCGCGCCACACCAGCTCCGAGCCGTCGGCCGAGGCCCGGACCAACTCGGCCC
The DNA here is from genome assembly GCF_001723055.1 of Streptomyces niveus. Lineage (GTDB taxonomy): Bacteria > Actinomycetota > Actinomycetes > Streptomycetales > Streptomycetaceae > Streptomyces > Streptomyces niveus. The sequence continues at coordinate 4,727 of NZ_MDCR01000302.1, read as the reverse complement.
AGTACGACTCGTCGTGGGCGCCCGTGCGCTGACGCAGGTGCCGTGCGGCGTACCGGGCCATGGCGTCCGCGTCGTCGATCAGCGGGGAGAGCACCTGGTCGGACGTGAAGTCGAAGCCGAAGTAGAGCCGGCGGCCGTCGAGGACCAGCGACTCGATGCCGCCGATCACGCCGGTACGGCCGGGCAGCCCGGCGGTGAGGTCCACGGTCTCGTCCACAGGTTCGCCCCTTCATGGCCGTCGGCGTCGAAGTCGTCCACGACGTGTCTATCGCATCCCACTGACACGGCAACGTTCGGAGTAGCGCTCACCAGCTGATCCTGGCCGCCACCGGCAAGTGGTCGCTGCCCGTGGCCGGCAGCAGCCACGCGCTCCGCGGCTCCACACCGCGTACGAGGATCTGGTCGATCCGCGCCACCGGGAACGCCTTCGGCCAGCTGAACCCGAACCCGTCCCCGGCCACCTCCTGGGCCGAGCGCAGCTGGGAGGTGAGGCCGTCGAAGGCGCGGTCGTCCATGGTGCCGTTCAGGTCGCCGAGCAGCACCACCCGCTCGGTCCGCTCGGCGGCGACGGCCTGGCCCAGCGACTGCGCTCCGGCATCCCGCTGGCCCGAGGAGAGGCCCGCCCTGGGATTGACGCGTACGGATCCGAGGTGCGCCACGTACACCGCGAGCGGCCCCTGGTCCGTGGCCACCGTGGTCCGCAGCCCCCGGCTGTACTCCCTGGTGATCGCGTCCGGTTTGGCCTCCCCCAGCGGCCCCGCGTCCATCTTGACGTCGACCGGCCGGGTGCCGGACAGCGGCAGCTTGCTCCACAGCCCGACCGTGCCGCGCACCGTGTGGTGCGGATACGTCTCGGCCAGCCCCTTCTCGTAGGTGCTCCTGGCCTGTTGGGACAGCTCCTCCAGAGCCAGTACGTCCGCCCCGGAGGCGGCCAGGTCGCGGGCGGTGCCGGCCGGGTCGGGGTTGTCGGCGCCGACATTGTGGCTGACCACGGTGAGATCGCCGCCCGGTCGGGACTTGTCGGCGAGCAGCCCGCCGAAGAGGTTCAGCCACACCGTGACCGGCAGCAGCAGCGCGACCGTCGCGGAGGCGGAACGGCGCCACAGCGCCCCGGCGAGCAGCACCGGCACGAAGAGGCCGAGCCATGGCAGGAAGGTCTCCACCAGGCTGCCGAGGTTCCACGCCAGACCCGGGATGCTCGCGTGCAGCAGCAGGAGCAGACCGAGCAGCGACGCCAGCGCCACGAGCACCGGGCCGCGCTTCCAGGGCTCCGGCCGGGAGACACGGCGGATCGCCCGCCGGACGCCCGCACGCCGGTCACCGGAGCCCGTCGCGTGGGGCGGAACACCGTCGGCTTCGCCGGGGGCGTCCCGGTTCTCACGACGATCAGAGGCCGACGCTGCTGAAGTCTGGGTCACGCTGCCAGTCAAGAGGGTGCGGTGTTGCCGGAGCGTATGCGGTTTTGCATACGCCGACGATATGTGTCCGCTCAGGCGTGTCCGCCGGTCGGGCGCCGGGCTCCCGGCCGGAAGGGGCAGAGTGGGGTCCATGCCTACGTACGAGACGATGTCGTTCCACCTTGAGACCGAGCGGCTGGTGCTGCGGCCGTGGGCCGACTCCGACGCCGGCGACTTCCGTGCCCTCCTGTCCGAACGCGGCAACGGGACGCCCCCGCTCGAAGAGGCCCGGGCGGACATCGCGAGTCTGCTCGCCGCGACGGCGACCACGGGGATCGCCCTGCTGCCCGTCCAGCGGCGCGACGAAGGCGACTTCATCGGGTACTGCGGGCTGATCACCGGCCGCTCCACCCTGGAGGAGCCCGAGATCGCGTACGAGCTGTTCCAGCACGCGCACGGGCATGGGTACGCCACCGAGGCGGCCCGCGCGGTGCTCGCCGCCGCTGCCGCGACCGGGCGGGAGCGGATCTGGTCGACCGTCCGCCCGTGGAACGCACCGTCGCTCCGTGTCCTGGAGAAGCTCGGGTTCGCGCGGCACCACGTCTCCACGGACGACCGGGGTGAAGTCGTCTGGCTCACCCGCCCGTTGGCCTGACGCCAAGGCGCTGGCGGGCTTAAGTGGATGAGTTATCCGGATGCGCCGCGCACCACGGAACTCAAGACGTCGCTGTGGTCGGCCGGCACCACCCTCCTCGACCGGGCCCACGCGGCCGGCGCAGTCCGCCCCGACCTGACCCCGGCCGACCTGGTCCCGCTCATGTGCGGCCTCGCCTACGCGGTCCAGATCCACGCGGGCACCTCCACGGACCGGATCACCACCGCCCGCCGCTACCTGTCCACCCTCCTCGGCGGCCTCCGGGCCACACCACCGGACGCCTGAAACGCGCGGGCGCGTTGGTCGCCGTCGACGCCGTCGCGGGCCGCGTCCCCGTGGGTTTCGCTCAGCGCGCCGGTGTGTGTCCGACGACGCGGTCCTGCTGAGTCCGGTCCCACATGAAGGCCGGGTATCCGGAGAACGTTCCCCGGGCCTTCCCGTCCACCACATCCAGCGTCGCGTACGAGCCGCTGAAGAAGCTGCTGCCCCATGGAGTGACGATCCGCCCGTCCGGACACTGCTCCAACCACGCTCGTGGGACATCCCGCACGGTGTACGTGCAGATGACGCGGTCGTACGGCGCGCGCTCGCCGTGCCCGGCGCGGCCGTCGCCGAGAACCGTGACCGGGTGGAACCCCGCTCGCTTCAGATTCTCCACGGCCCTGGAGGCGATCGCCGCGTCCACCTCCACGCTGGTCACATTTCCGTCGCCCAGCCTGTGCGACAGCCAGGCGGCGTTGTAGCCGGTCCCGGTGCCAATCTCCAGAATTCGTTGTCCCTCCCGCACATCGAGCAAGCCCAGCATTTCGAGCATGATCGACGGCTTGGAAGAGGACGACGTAAACAGTCGGAATGCGCCTTCCGGCGTACTCTTCCCGTCATTCACCTGAGTGACGACGGGGGCGTCCGAATAGACCGCTCGCAGCCAGCGCTCGGGACCGGTGGCGAAGTCGCCTCCGTCGATGGCACTGGGGATGAAGAGTCCCCGATCCACGGAAGCCACGGTGTCCTGCCACTCAAGCGGCAACGCACCTTTGTTGTTGAGCGTCTCCACGAGCCGCTGTTGCGTCGTCATCCGGCCTCACTTCTTCGGCGGCTCGTACGGCTTGGTCTGCCCCGGCGGCTTGTCGCGGTGGCCGTCGCTGTCGGATGTGTCGGGCTTGCCGGAGTGGTCTCCGCCCTTGTTGTCCACGGTCTCCCTCGCTCCTGCTGACTCGGCTGTGCCAAGAACGCTACGGAGCAAGGAAGTTGTGGTCCACGTTCTTGCATGAGCTTGCACACGGAATTACCGCAGGGAGTTGATCGCCTCAGTGATGAGAGTGCGGGCGCCCGAGCCGTAGACGGCCATGTCCGCCAGTTGAGAGAAGGCTTTGGCGTAAGTCGTGATCTCGCTCGGGGCCGAGACGTTCACGGCGGCCGTCAGAAGTTCGACGCTCGCCCGGTGGTCATCGAACAAGTAGAACGCCTCAAGGGGCCAGACACGTCGCTCGGCGGAGAACGGGATGACGCCGAGGCTGACGTTCGGAAGCGCCATCACCGCGAGCAGATAACCCAGTTGGCCGGCCATCGTGTCGGCGTCCCCGATGCGGTATCGCAGCACGGTCTCTTCCATGAGCAAGGCGAACCGGTGGCCGCCCTCATGGAGGACCTGCGACCGCTCGATACGTGAGGCCGCAGCCTCGCGCGAGTCGTCCGGGGTGTTTTGGAAGGTGGCGATCGTGGACAGCAGAGCAGTCGCGTACGCCTCGGTCTGAAGCATGCCGGGTATGACATTCGAGCAGTACACGCGGAAGTGCCGGGTCGATTCGTACAGGGGAAGGACTTCCTCCTGCGCCCGGCGCATCCCGTGCCGGTGAAGCTTCTTCCAGTGGACATACATGTGATCGGCCCGGCGGTTCGCGGCGACAAGATCCGCGATTTGGTCTTCCGCGCCGCACGCTTCGCACCACGCTCGAACATCCGCGTCGGAGGCGGGCGTCTTCGCCCGCTCGATACGTGACGACTTCGCGGGGCTCCACCCACACCGAGCCGCCAGCTCGTGTCCTGTCAGCTCAGCGTCTCTGCGTAGCTCGCCGAGTCGGGCGGCGAGCAGTTCGCGGGCGGCCTGGGCACTGGAGGAGGGGGATGCGGACATCGGTTGGCTCTTACGTGGTGGGGAGGTGTCTTGTCGATCAGACCGAGTATTTCTCGTGCGGAACGCCCCGCTCCCACACGGCCTCGAACGCGGCGGATGCCAACCGCGCCACGGCCGGTTCGGTGCGGACCTCCCAGCCCGGTTCGCACCAGTTGCCATCGCCGGAGAAGTGATTGAACAGCACGGTCTCACCGTCGAACACCCAGAAGTCGTTCCCTGGCAGCGCGATGTCCGACGCCTGGCGCCTCGGCAGCCAGTGGACCTGTTCCCCAGCCTGGACGTTGACCACGGTGCCGGCGTGCTCGTACCGGATGTAGTCGGTGACCGGCTCGGAGACGACCCGGGCGCGACGAACCACAACGCCCCGGGCCACGGTGCTCCTGATCAGATCAACCCAGGGCGTCCAGTACTCCGAAGCGGGGTCGATGTCACGCTGACCTGTTCGCTTCCAGTTCTCAAAATCCTCGGCCTCATCGCCGACACCGTACGAGTCGCGCATCTCCAGGTGCACGGCCGAGTGCTCGGCCGTGCACCTGGAGAT
>NZ_MDCR01000301.1 GCF_001723055.1 Streptomyces niveus | reverse complement strand
CACAGCGTCACCAGGTTCACCTCGGTGAACCTGGTGACGCTGTGCGTGTACGCGGCGTTCGGCGGCTTCTTCTTCCTCGCGTCGTTGCAGCTCCAGGTCGTCGCGGGCTACTCGGCGCTCGGCGCGGGCACGGCACTGCTGCCGACGACCGTGCTGATGCTGCTGTTCTCCGCCAGGTCGGGCGAGCTGGGCGCCAGGATCGGGCCGCGTATCCCGCTCACCGTCGGGCCGCTGCTGTGCGCGGCGGGGCTGCTGCTGATGCTGCGGGTGGGCGCCGGGGCGGACGGTTCGTACGTACGGGACGTACTGCCCGCGCTGGTGGTGATGGGCCTCGGCATGGTGACGCTGGTCGCGCCGCTGACGGCGACGGTCCTGGCGTCCGTCGACAGCTCGCGCGCGGGCCTGGCGAGCGGCATCAACAACGCGGCTGCGCGCGCCGCGGGCCTGATCGCGGTGGCCGCGCTGCCGCTGCTGGCGGGCGCGGGGCCGGAGGTGTACCGCTCGCCGACGCAGTTCGACGCGGCGTTCGACCGGGCGATGCCTATGTGCGCGGGGGTGCTGGTGCTCGGGTCGCTGATCGCGTGGGCGCTGGTGCGTACGCCGGCGGCCGTCGACAAGACCGCCGAGGCCGCGCCGAGCCTGCCGCAGTGCAAGGTGAACTGCGGGCTCTCGGCGCCGCCGCTGGAGCCGCGAGCCGTGCGGAAGGAGCTGGGGGGAGAGGCCGGAGGCGTCACCTGAGCGCGGCGCCTGGGCAGGCCCGTGAGCGCGGTGGCGATTGCCGGTGGCAAACCCGCACCACTGCCACGGAATCCGGCGCGACCTGGGACACTCGGAAGCATGGCCATCCATAAAGATCTCCTCGGGGGACCGCCCCCCACCCACCTGCCCGACGACCCCGAACCGCGCGAGCTCCTCGCGAACGGGACGGCGCCCGCCGACGTCGCGGCGAAGTATCCGACCTCGTCCCTCGCGTGGGCCCAGCTCGCCGACGACGCGTTCGAGAACGGCCGGGTCGTCGAGTCGTACGCGTACGCCCGTACCGGCTACCACCGGGGCCTGGACTCCCTGCGCCGCAGCGGCTGGAAGGGCCATGGCCCGGTGCCGTGGGAGCACGAGCCGAACCGCGGCTTCCTGCGGGCGCTGCACGCGCTCGCCCGGTCCGCGCAGGCGATCGGCGAGGAGGAGGAGTACGAGCGCTGCTCGGTCTTCCTGCGCGACTCCTCGCCGGCGGCGGCCGACACCCTCGGCTGAGTTCGCGGACCGGTAACTTTCCGCAGGTCCGTGGACGTCCGAAAGGCTACGGCGGCCACGGGCCTGCCGTGTGCGGTCGATACGATCGCACACGCCATCGAATCCGGTACGAGGCCCCGGCACCCTCTCCCCGTTGACTCCGGTCGAACGCAGGGAGAAGTACATCGTGGGCAAGCGTCTCGCAGCGGGGCGCCGTCCGCGCACCCGCGCCGTGATCATCGGCGTGTGTCTGGCCGCCGTGTTCGTCGGCGGGGGCGTGGCCCTCGCGGGATGGCCGGGCGGCGGGCACGCGGGCGACGCGGAGGCCGGTGAGCCCTTGTCTCCGGCGTCCGACGAGCCGGTCCCGGCCCCGGCCCCGTCACTCAGCACCGGCCCCAGCCCCAGCGCGTCCGCCGATGTCGATACGGCGCGCCGTATACCGATACCCGACAACGGCCCCGGCACCTTCACCACCGCCCGCTCCGCCGGTTCCCCGGTCGGCTCCGGCGCCACCGTGCGCCGCTACAGGGTCCAGGTCGAGGAGGGCATCGAGCTGTCCGAGCGGGACGCCGCCGTCGAGATCGAGACAATCCTGGCGCACCCCCGGGGCTGGACCGCCGACGGCCGCAACTCCTTCCAGCTCGTCGGCTCGGGCCCCTCCGACTTCGACGTGAAGATAGCGACGCCGGGCACGGTGGACCGGATCTGCGGCGCCGCGGGCCTGCTCACGCGCGGCGAGGTGAACTGCACCGTCGGCCGTACGGTCGTGGTGAATCTGAAGCGGTGGGTGCTGGGGTCCGACCAGTTCGACGGCCCGGTCACCGAGTACCGCGCGCTGATCATCAACCATGAGGTCGGCCACCGCCTCGGCCGGGGCCACATCACGTGCGGCGGCGAGGGCGAGCCGGCCCCGGCGATGATGCAGCAGATCAAGGGGTTGTACGGCTGCGTTGCGAATGCATGGCCGTACGCGGAGGACGGGACGTACATCACAGGCCCGGCGGTCTCCTGAAGTCGGGATTATGATGCGAACAGGGGACCGGAGCTCCGATGCCGATTGGAAGGGGCGGACCGCTACCCGGTAGCAATATCGAGGAGACAGAGATGTCGCAGCACCCCGATGCCTCCGGAGCCGGTTCGGATTCCCCGAACCTCGACTTCGCCGGTACGACCCCGTACGAGGACTACGTCCAGGCGGACGTCCTCACCCACCTCCAGCACCCGGTGTCCGACGATCCGGGCGAGATGGTCTTCCTGGTGACCACCCAGGTGATGGAGCTGTGGTTCACCGTCATCGTCCACGAGTGGGAGACCGCGTCGCGCGCGCTGCGCGAGGACCGGGTGCCGGTCGCGGTCGACGCGCTGAAGCGCTCGGTGCGCGAGCTTGAGGCGCTGAACGCGTCGTGGACGCCGCTGGGCCAGTTGACGCCCGCGCAGTTCAACTCGTACCGCAGCGCGCTCGGTGACGGCTCCGGCTTCCAGTCGGCGATGTACCGGCGGATGGAGTTCCTGCTCGGCGAGAAGTCGGCGTCCATGCTCGTACCGCACCGGGGCGCGCCGCGTGTGCACGCGGAGCTGGAGAAGGCGCTTCAGGAGCCGAGCCTGTACGACGAGGTGCTGGGCCTGCTGGCCCGGCGCGGGCTGCCGGTGCCGGCGTCGGCGCTGAACCGGGACCTCACGCAGAAGTACGAGCCGTCCGAGACGGTCGAGGGGATCTGGGCCGGGGTGTACGCGGAGCCCGACCAGAACGGTGAAGTCATCCGGCTGGGCGAGGCGTTGACGGACGTCGCCGAGCTGGTGTGGCGCTGGCGCAACGACCATCTCGTGGCGACGCGGCGCGCGATGGGCTCCAAGACGGGGACGGGCGGGTCCGCCGGGGTCGCGTGGCTGGAGAAGCGGGCGCAGAAGAACGTGTTCCCGGAGCTGTGGACGGCGCGTAGCCATGTCTGAGCCGTTGGAGGTCTCAGAGGCGCTGGTGAAGCGGGCCGCCGAACTCGACGCGGCGGACGAACTGGCCGCGCGCCGGGAGCTGTTCGCGCTCGACGACTCCGTCTATCTGGACGGCAACTCGCTCGGCGCGCTGCCGCGCCATGTGCCCGAACGGATCCAGGACGTCGTGACCCGGCAGTGGGGCGAGCTGCGTATCCGCTCCTGGACCGAGGGCGGCTGGTGGACCGCGCCGGAGCGGATCGGCGACCGGATCGCGCCGCTGGTCGGCGCCGGGCCGGGCCGGATCGTGGTCGGTGACTCCACAAGTGTCAACGTCTTCAAGGCGGTTGTGGCGGCTGCCCGGCTGGCCGGGGAGGAGCGCGACGAACTCCTCGTGGACGCCGAGACGTTCCCGTCGGACGGCTACATCGCGGAGTCGGCGGCGCGCATGACCGGCCTGCGGCTGATGCCGGTGTCCGCGGCGGACGTGCCGGGCGCGGTCGGCCCGCGTACGGCCGCCGCGCTCGTCAACCACGTCGACTACCGCACGGGCCGGCTCCACGACCTGCCCGGCATCACGGCGGCCCTGCACGACGCGGGCGCGCTGGCGATCTGGGACCTGTGCCACAGCGCGGGTGCGCTGCCGGTCGCGCTGGACGCGGACGGGGTCGACCTGGCGGTCGGCTGCACGTACAAGTACCTGAACGGCGGGCCGGGTTCACCGGCCTTCCTGTACGTCGCCGAGCGCCACCAGGCGGCTTTCGACTCCCCGCTGCCGGGCTGGACCTCGCACGTGGACCCGTTCGGGATGACGCCGGACTTCGCCGCCGCCGACGGCGCGACCCGCGGCCGGGTCGGTACGCCGGACATCCTCTCCATGCTGGCGCTGGAAGCGGCGCTGGAGGTGTGGGAGGGCGTATCGCTGGACGTACTGCGGGCAAAGAGCCTGGCGCTGACGGACTTCTTCCTGCGCTGCGTGGAGACGTACGCCCCGGCGGGCCGGGTCACCTCGCTGACACCGGAGCCGCACGCGGAACGCGGCAGCCAGGTGGCACTGCGCTGCGCGCAGGCGCCTTCGGTGATGCCGGAACTGATCACCCGCGGCGTGATCGGCGACCTGCGCCGCCCGGACGTGCTGCGATTCGGCTTCACCCCGCTGTACGTGAGCTTCCGCGACACGGAACGGGCGGCGCGGGTGCTGGGGGAGGTCTTGCGGGAGATCCCTGATTCGGCGTGAGTTCGCGGTGGGTGCGCGGGGCCGGGACGTGGTGCTGTGGGTAACCCCACCGGCGGTTCGGGTGCCTCCGTCATGGTTCCGGCCGCTCCCGCCGACCAGGCTTGACGGTCATGAACACTCAGTCGAAGACGGTCGTGAAGCCTCAGTCCAGGACCGCACGGCGCCCGCGCCTGCCCGTGGTCACCGCGCTCGTCACCGCCGCCGTGTGTGCCGTGTCGCTCGGGGTGTCCGCCGGGCCGGCGCCCGCGCACGGGAAGGAGGGCGGCGGGGACGGGGCGGGGGCGGCCCTGACGCAGAAGCAGTTGCAGCGTGAGGTGACCAGAACGCTGAAGAAGGCCGGGTACGTGGGGATTTCCGTACAGGTGCGTGACGGGCAGCGCCGTACGTACGCGGTCGCCGGGGAGGCGGAGTTGGGCACCGGGCGGAAAGTGTCGCACGAGGCCGAGTTCCGGGCGGCCAGCGTCACCAAGACGTTCGTGTCGACGGTCGTCCTCCAACTCGTCGCCGAGGGGCGGCTGTCGCTGGACGACACCGTGGAGAAGTGGCTGCCCGGCGTCGTGGCGGGGAACGGGAACGACGGCAGCCGCGTCACGCTGCGGCACCTGCTCCAGCACACCAGCGGCGTCTACAACTACGACTTCACCGAGGACACCGGCAGCACGGCCGCCGACTTCGAGCGGACGAGGTTCGACCACTACGACCCGGAGGAGGCCGTGGCGCGGGCGATGAAGCACGAGCCGGACTTCGAGCCCGCCGACCCGAACGACCCGGAGCCGGAGTGGAGTTACTCCAACACCGGCTATCTGCTCGCCGGGATGGTCGTCGAGAAGGCCACGGGCAGGTCGTGGGAGAGGGAGGTCCGCGACCGTATCGTCCGGCCGCTGGGGCTCACGCAGACGTACGCCCCCGGTGACGCCCCGCGTCTCAAGGGGCCGTACACGCACACGTATCAGCAGTTCCCCGGGTCCACCGGGTGGACGGACACCAGTGTCCGCAACGTGTCGTGGATAGCGTCCGCCGGGGAACTGATCTCTGGTGAGCGCGACTTGGACCGGTTCCTGACGGCCCTCCAGCGTGGGCGGCTGCTGCCGCCCGCCCAGATGGCCGAGCTGCGGAAGACCGTGCCGGCCAGCGAGTTCTACCAGCAGGTCTTTCCCGGGCTCCAGTACGGCCTCGGGGTGATGCGGCAGCCGCTGACCTGCGGCGGAGACCGCTGGGGACACGGCGGTGACCTGGAAGGGGCGACCATTCGGACGGCCGTCAGCGAGGACGGGCAGCGGTCGGTCGTCATCAACGCGAGTGGCAAGAAGGCGGACGACGAGTCGCTGATCGCGGCCGAGGCGGCGCTCCAGGCGCTGCAGGACCGCGCCCTCTGCGGCAACGTCATGCGAGGGCGGTGCCGGGGCCGTAAACCTGGGGCGTGGATGCTGGTAGCGTCCCCGCTGATCAGGTCAATTCGGGTCTCTCATCGAAAGGTTGGAGCAGCGTGTCGGATTCCGCCGCCCATGATTCCGCCGCCGACTCCACCGACGTCGGTGCGGTCCCCCGTGACCGCACCGAGATGAAGGCGCTGATGTCACGCGCGAGGGTGGAGCCGGACGTCAGCGTGGCGTACGGCGGACACCCTGATCAGGTGGTCGACTTCTACGCGCCGCGCGGCGGGCGCGAGGGTGTGCCGCTGGTCGTCGTGCTGCACGGCGGGGAGTGGCGGGCGCAGTACGACCGGGCGCATCTGACGCCGTTCGCCGGCTTCCTGGCGCGACGGGGCTTCGCCGTCGCCAACGTGGAGTACCGGCGGGGGAGCGGGGACGGCGCCATGTCCGGTGGCGAGACCGTCGCCGGGCGCTGGCCCGACACGTTCGACGACATCGCCACCGTGATGGACGCGCTGCCCGCGCTCGTCGCCGACGCCCTCCCGCAGGCCGACTCGCGGCGGATCGTGGTCACCGGGCACTCCGCCGGTGGTCATCTCGCGCTGTGGGCCGCCGCGCGGCATGTGCTGCCCGTGGGGTCGCCGTGGCGGCTGGACGCGCCCCCGCGCCTGCGCGGCGTCGTCGCGATCACGCCCATCGCGGACTTCGCCACGTCCGTCGAGCTGGATGTGTGCGCGGGAGCGTTCGTGCAGCTCCTCGGCGGCGAGGGTGAGTCGAAGGAGCGTAGGGAGAGCGCCGACCCGTCGGCCCTGCTGCCCACCGGGATCGCCACTGCCGTCGTGCAGGGCAGGGACGACGCCGTCGTGCCGCAGGCCGTGGCGGAGGCGTATGTCGACGCCGCGGCCAGGGCCGGGGAGATGGTCGGCATCACACTGCTTGAGGACGTCGGGCACTACGCGCCGGTCGACCCCGGGGCGGACGCGTGCGCGGTGGTGGCCGAGGAACTGGCGCAGCTCGCGTACTGAAGGGACCGCCGGGCACTCGCGGACAGAAGCTGACCGCAAGCCCTCCTACCTTCGGGGCATGACGAACAACGCGAACACGACCCCGAACACCGCCCCGAGCACGACCCCGGACCTGTTCCTCGTGGCGGGCGCCACCGGCACCGTCGGCCGCCAGACAGTGCGCGAACTGCTCAGCCGCGGCCACCTCGTACGCGCCCTGACCCGCGACCCCGACAAGGCCGACTTCTCCGACTTCTCCGGCTCCGGTGACGGCGTCGAGGTGGTACGCGGCGACCTCGCCGATCCGGCGTCGCTCGTCCCGGCCCTGGAGGGCGTCACCGGGCTGCATCTGATCACCTTCGACGGCGGGGGCTTCGCGGCGCTGGAGACCGGTCCCGAGATCGTCGAGCTGGCGGCCAAGGCCGGTGTGCGCCGGATCACCGTGCTCAACGGCGGCGGTGACACCCCGCTCCAGGACGCCGTCATGGCGGGCGACATCGCGTGGACCGTGCTCATGCCCGTCGAGTTCATGGCCAACGCGCTGGAGTGGGCGCAGGGCATCCGCGCCGACGACACCGTGCGGGAGCCGTTCGTCGGCCGGCTGAGCGCCATGGTGCACGAGGGGGACATCGGGGCCGTCGCCGCGGTCGCGCTCAGCGAGGACGGGCACGGCGGCAAGTCGTATCTGATCACCGGGCCCGAGGCGCTGACGATCCAGGACAAGGCGGACGCGCTGGCCGCCGCGCGTGGCCGGGAGATCGAGGTGGTCGAGCTGACCGAGGCGCAGGCGCTGGAGCAGTGGCGGGCGGCCGGGCAGCCCGAGGAAGTGATCGGCTTCCTGCTGGAGGTGTACGGGAACACGCCGCCCGAGGGCCGGACGCCGATCGGGACGGTGGCGGAAGTCACGGGGCGGCCCGCGCGTACGTTCGCGCAGTGGGCTGCCGAGAACGCGGACGCGTTCCGGCGCGTGTAGCTCTCGTGGGTGCCCTTGTAGTACCTGGGAGGGACGGGGAAGTATCCCTATCACTGGTGACGACCGGCACCCGTCCCTCCCTTTACCTTTGAAAACGTGACCAAGACAGACACGAAGACCGCGACCGGGAAAGCCCGGAGCCCCGAAGTCCGACTGGCCGCGGGGCTGCTTTCGAGCCTGCGCCAGGCCCTTTTCCACGACGCCTTCGCGTACCGGCCGCTGCCTCGCATGCGGACGGACGGGGTGATCACACGCCGACTGCCCGAGGGGATACGGGAGTACGCGGGCTGGTTCCCGCACTTCGTGATCGCCGCCTGCGCGCTGTTCGCGCTCGCCATCGGGACGGCCAACGGGTCGAGTCTTTTCGACCTGGTTCCGGTGGCGCCGGTCCTGCTCGTCCTTGTCCGTCCGGTCGCCGCCTGGTGGCTGGCCCTCGCGGTCACCGCGCTCACGGGTGTGGCGGGCGGCTTCTACGGCGACTGGCCTTGGACACCGTCCGCTTTCGCCGCCTATCTGGCCGTGATGACGATCGTGGCGATACGGACGAACCCGCGTACGGCGGGCTGGATGTGGGTCGGCACGCTGGTGTACTCGATGTTCGCCGAGACGATCTTCGGCCGGGGATACGGGTACGGCACGAGCGGGCCCATGCTCTTCCTCTCGGCGCTCATCCTGCTGACCGTCTCCGCGATCCACATCCGCCGTGACGCGAAGAACGAGGTGGCGGTGCAGGTCAGCGTCACCGCCGTCGAGCGCAGCCGGCGCACGCTGCTCGAAGAGCGCACCACCATCGCCCGGGAGCTGCACGACGTCGTCGCGCACCACATGTCAGTGGTCGCGATCCAGGCGGAGGCCGCGCCGTACCGGGTGGAGAATCCGCCGCCCGAGCTGGAGAAGGCGTTCGCCACCATCCGGGAGAACGCCGTCGCCGCTCTGACCGAGCTGCGCCGGGTCCTCGGGGTCGTACGGGCCGAGGACTACGACGCCCCCGACGCCCCACAGCCGACGCTCAGCGACCTCGAAGGGCTGCTTTCGAATGTCCGCGAGGCGGGTCTGACCGTGGAGAAGACGGTCACCGGAGCGTTCCGGGCACTGCCGCAGGGCGTCGAGCTGTCGGCGTACCGCATCGTTCAGGAGGCGCTCAGCAATGCCCTGCGGCACGCGCCGGGGGCGACGGCCGCGGTCGAGATCTCGTACGTGCTCGGCGGGCTGGGGCTGCGGATCGTCAACACGCCGCCGCGAGGACTGGTGAAGCCCTCACCGGGCGCCGGGCACGGCATAACGGGGATGCGGGAGCGGGTGTCGATGCTGAACGGCGAGATGACGGCGAAGCTGCTGCCGGACGGTGGCTACGAGGTGGCGGCCTTCATACCGGTGGCCTCCTCGGACGACGACGCGAGCGAGGACGTCGCCCCGGCGGCAGGCGGGGAGCGGTCATGACGATTCGTGTGCTGATCGTCGACGACCAGGTGATGGTCCGCGAGGGCTTCTCGGTGCTGCTGAACGCGATGCCGGACATCGAGGTCGTGGGCGAGGCGGTGAACGGCCGCGAGGCCGTCTCCCAGGTCGCGGCCCTCGCCCCCGACGTGGTCCTGATGGACATCCGGATGCCGGAGCTGAACGGGATCGAGGCGACGCGCGAGATCGTGGCGGCGGACGCGGACGCGAAGGTCCTCGTCCTGACCACGTTCGACCTGGACGAGTACGTGTATCAGGCGCTGCGGGCGGGGGCCTCCGGCTTCTTGCTCAAGGACGCGTCGGCGCGCCAACTGGCCGACGGGGTACGGGTGGTGGCCTCCGGCGAGGCACTGCTCGCGCCGACGGTGACGCGCCGGCTGATCACGGAGTTCTCCAAGCTGTCGGAGGCCCCGCGCCCGCCCGCGCTGGCACAGATGGGGGAGCTGACGGAACGGGAGACGGAGGTGCTGGTCCTGATCGCGCAGGGCCTGTCCAACGCGGAGATCGCCGCCCATCTCGTCGTCGCCGAGTCCACGATCAAGACGCATGTCAGCCGCATCCTGGTGAAGCTGGGGCTGCGTGACCGTACGCAGGCGGCGGTGTTCGCGTACGAGGCGAGGCTGGTCACTCCCGGGTGAGGACGGGGTGAGGACGGGGTGGGTGTACCGGGCAGACCGGGGTCAGTAGCGTTCGGGTATGGCAGAGTCCCGGCCCACACCCGAACCGCGGCCCACACCCGAACCCCAGGCGTCGTCCCACGCGTCGTCCCACTCCACGTCCTTCGACCCGTGGTCGCCCGGCTTCGTCGCCGACCCGTATCCCGCCTACGCGGAGCTGCGTGAGCGGGGGCGGCTGCACTACTTCGAGCCGTCGCGGCAGTGGCTGGTGCCGCATCACGCCGATGTGTCGGCCCTGCTGCGGGACAGGCGGCTGGGGCGGACGTATCTGCACCGCTTCACGCACGAGGAGTTCGGCCGTACGCCGCCGCCCGAGGCGCACGAACCGTTCCACATCCTCAACGGCAACGGTCTGCTCGACCTGGAGGCGCCTGACCACACTAGGATCCGGCGGCTGATCTCGAAGGCGTTCACGCCGCGCACCGTCGAGGTGCTGGCGCCGACCGTGCGGCGGCTGGCCGCCGAGCTGGTGGACGGGCTGTGCGCGGCGGGCGGCGGAGATCTGCTCGCCGAGGTGGCGGAGCCGCTACCGGTCGCCGTCATCGCCGAGATGCTGGGCGTCCCGGCGGCGGACCGGACGCTGCTGCGGCCCTGGTCGGCCGACATGTGCGCGATGTACGAGCTGAATCCGACGGAGGACGCGGCCAAGCGGGCGGTCCGGTCGTCGCTCGAATTCACCGCCTATCTGCGGGAGTTGATCGCCGCCCGGCGGGCAGCGCCCGGTGGTGACCTGCTCTCGGCGCTGATCGCGGCGCAGGACGCGGGGGACCGGCTGAGCGAGCAGGAGATGATCTCCACCTGTGCGCTCCTGCTCAACGCGGGACACGAGGCGACGGTCAACACCACCGTCAATGGCTGGTGGACGCTGTTCCGGCACCCGGAGCAGCTGGCGGCGCTGCGCTCCGGTGAGGCGTCGTTGTCCACAGCTGTGGAGGAACTGCTGCGGTACGACACTCCGCTCCAGATGTTCGAGCGGTGGGTGCTCGACGACATCGAGATCGACGGCACGCTCGTGCCACGCGGCGCCGAACTCGCGCTCCTCTTCGGCTCCGCCAACCGCGACCCGGCCCGCTTCGACCGCCCGGACACCGTCGATCTCACCCGCCCGGACAATCCGCACGTGACGTTCGGCGCGGGGATCCACTACTGCCTGGGGGCGGCGCTGGGGCGGCTCGAACTGGGCGCGTCGTTCGGTGAGCTGCTGCGCCGCGCGCCGGCACTCCGGCTCGTCGCCGAGCCGGAGTGGAAGCCGGGCTATGTGATCCGGGGGGTCAAGGAGCTGCTGGTGGAGATGTGACCAGGAGCGCGGCGGCCGTCACTTCGTCTCCAGGTCCCGCCGGCGGAAGCCCGCGAGTCCCAGCCAGGTCAGCCCGGCCGCCACGGCGGTGAGGACGAGCAGGGGGGTCCAGCTCATGTCGGCGGCCGGGAGCTTCGGTACGTGCCCGAAGGGCGACAGGTTGTTCATCCAGTCGGGGAACTGGAGGATCGACCCGAGATACCCGACCAGGAACGCGTACACGGGCACGATCCAGGCCGCCGCCCCGGCCCGCGGGTACCAGCCGAAGAGCGCGACGGCCACGCCGACCGTCACCCACAGGCCGGGCGCGTACGCGAGGGCGGCGCCGACCAGTCGCAGGACGAGCCCGCCGTCCCCGACCGAGGCCGCGCCCGCGAGCCCGAAGCCCAGACCGGCGACGAGCAGCAGCGCCGTACCGCCGGCGAGTGCGACGGCCACATGGCTGCCCACCCAGCGGTCCCGGGAGAGCCCGGTGGCCAGCAGCGGCTCCGCGCGGCCCGCGCTCTCCTCGGCGCGCGGCCGGAGGGTGGCCATCACCACGTACACGGCGGCGACGACGGCGACGACGACCATCACCATCGACGCGAACGACTCGGCTACGGACTCGCCGCCGATCTTCGCCAGCGCCTCCTGGACCTGCTCGATGTCCTTCATCATGTCGGCGGCCTCGCCGAGGATGGAGCCGTACATCACGCCCATCACGAACAGCCCGGCGGCGAAACCGAACAGCGTCGCCCGGTGCAGGCGCAGCGCGAAGCCGATGGGCCGGGTGAGCGCGTCGGAGGCCGTACGGCGCCCGAGCCGGGCGGAGCGCAGACCCGCGCCGACGTCGCGCCGGGTGCTCAGGACGAAGCCGCCGGCGGCGGTCAGCGCGGCGAGCGCCAGGCAGAGCAGCAGCGGCCACCAGCGGTTGTCGACGAAGACGTACGTGCGCTGGGCCCAGCCGATCGGGGACAGCCAGGACAGCGCGTCGTTGCCAACGTCGCCGGAGGCGCGCAGCACATAGGCGACGCCGATCACGGCGAGTGCCATGCCGGAGGCGCCGCGGGTGTGGGCGGTGATCTGTACGGTGACGGCGGCGACGCCCGCGAAGACGAGGCCGACGGCGGCGTGCGCGAGCCCGTACAGCAGCGCCTCGCCGGTGCCGATCCTCTCGACGCCCGTCGACAGGACGCTCAAGGTCAGCAGGGCGGCGAGCGCGAGGTTGGCGACGGTGGCGACGACCAGCGCGGACGCGAGGTGGGCGTGGTGGCCGACGACGGTGGAACGCACCAGTTCGGCGCGGCCGGTCTCCTCCTCGTTGCGGGTGTGCCTGGTGACGATCAGGACACTCATCAGGCCGACCAGCACGGCCATGAAGCCGAGGAGTTGGTGGCCCATCATCGCGCCGATGTTGTAGTCGTCGAGGTAGTGGCGCGGTCCGGTCATCGCGAGCGCGGCGGGGCTGTCCATGCTGCTGACGGCCGTGGCGCGTTCCTTGGCGGTGGAGTACAGCGTCGTGAACTCGCCCGCCGTGGACAGCGTGCCGAGCGACAGCGCGAGGATCCACACGGGGATCCGGACCCGGTCCCGGCGCAGCCCGAAGCGGATCAGCGTCCCGGTGCCCGCGAAGGCGCCGGAGCCGGTCCGGTCGGGTGCGGACGTACGCCCGGCGGCGGGCGCGGTGACGGCGCTCATCGGCCGACCCCGCCCGTGCCGACCCCGCCCGTGC